>CBDVBK010000001.1:0-117088 GCA_965372215.1 uncultured bacterium
GGGAAATCAGCACCGAAACCTTGCCAGAAACATGTAAGGAGCGCCATCCCCGCGTGAGTTTAACCAAAAAGAGCAATCAGATATTTGTCCAGCTGCTCTTTTTGAAACCTGGAGCGGGAAATCAGCACCGAAACCTTGCCAGAAACATGTAAGGAGCGCCATCCCCGCGTTAAACCAGCAGAAGGCGAATAATTTTATGTTCGCCTTCTTTACCTGGAGCGGGAAACGGGACTTGAACCCGCGACAGCTACCTTGGCAAGGTAGGGCTCTACCAACTGAGCTATTCCCGCTCGGCAATGTTAAGTTCTAGTTCGAGCGGGGATCGAACCAGTCGATTTCCCGCACAAGTTATTTAAGTTCTAGTTCGAGCGGGGATCGAACCAGTCGATAACCCGCCCAATATTTATTTCTGAAATACCAAAACTCTGTTTTTCTTTCACAGAACGGATGGATATATCACCCTGATTCCGCTTTTTGTCAAGGTCAGGGCTCTCTTGTTATTACCCAGGCATCCGTGAAACCCAGATCCACCAGAACTCGCGAATAATCTATGGCATCCTGCTGTGCAGGAAAGGCGCCAACCCTGACTTTCCAGTACATGCCGATATGATCAATGAATACGGGAAGCGTTATATCAGCAGATACTGATTCAGCGAGACGCTCAGCGGTTTCCTGAGATGCGGCAGCAGCAATCTGCACGGTAAAATGGGTACCGGAAAGAATCTCAAACTCACGCTCATGGTGTGTTTCCCGGGGAATAGACACACCTATTACACCTGGAAAATCCGCAAAAGGATTCCCGGTATATCCGGGAGGATCAGCATATGGATTTATATCTTCAATTACCTCGATCTCATCCGTTTCTGTGGAAATCGTTGCACTACCGCATCCGAGCATGGTCAACAGAATCAGGAAAATGAATACTTCAGCTGTTCTTGTCATCTGCAGCCTCCTCTGTATCAATGAATATATCCAGCATCGGAAGCATCAGTTCATGATGCCCGGTCAGTACGATCGGCGTTCCTCCCAGAGCCTTGACCGGCCTTAATACAACATTGTTCACCGGCCTGTATTGATTGATCATATCAAAGCTGGCCGCTGTGAAATTACTGATGCTGTAACCCAGATTGATAGCTGATGTTAGAAGCTTCAGAAATACTTCGGGCATAATCACTGCGGAACCCGCATTTATAACTACGCCATCGGAAAGAGATGTGATTCTTTCTCCGAGAAGATCAAAATCTCTTTCTGCCGCAGCACCGAGTTTCTCCCAGCTGAGTGATGAATATGGATGCACGATGTCTCCTCCAAGAGCTGGATGTACCGTAACCGGAATTCCTGCTCTGCATGCAGTGGCCAGAGGACTTATCGCAACATCACCGCCAAGTCTGAGAATTTCCCTTCCGAGAGCTTCTCCCAGTCCGATTGACTGTTTATCCGCAAGTTCAAGCGCGGAAGAATATATCTCTCCGGTTTCCTTCCACATGCCGAAACTCCCATCGGATATTCCCGCTTCAACATTTTCTGAAGTCTCTCCGAAGAGAGCCATTTCGATATCGTGAATAGTGCCCGCTCCATTTGTAGCAAGACAGTTGATTCGACCTTCATGCAGCCATTCTACCAGCAATGGACCCAGACCGCATTTAATCACGTGTCCACCGTACATGAATATCCTTGCTGTCCCGCCCTCTCTTGCCTTCAGTATCGCAGAAGCAAGCGTCTTCATTTCGCGTACAGCCAGAATGTCGGGAAGTGCTTTTACAAAATCCTCCACATGCATCTGATGACCGGTCAGTCTGCCGATAAGGAGTTCCGTGTTTACTTTGCTCGATCTGTTCTTCAGGGATTTCATCCTGAGTTTTTTCCTGTTGAATTCAGCGCTCAACTGTACTTCACCTCCAGCAGTGTAAGTCCCTTTGCGGGAAGAGACTCTCCGGCTCTGTTTCGATCCTTGCTTTCAAAAAGCTCGGTAATAAGCAAAGGTGAGTCTGAACCGGAACCAATCCGTACGAGGGTTCCTGCCCAGATTCTAACCACTCCTCTTAGAAACCTGTTAGCCTTTATAAGTAAAGTCCACCCTGACTGATCCTCTGTGATTTGTGCGTCGATAACTTCCACCATCCAGTTCGAATTAGAACTGCCTTCCTTTGCCATGGCTTTCCAGTCGTTCTCTCCTATCGACAGCGATGCTGCCTTCCGCATCACATCAACATCAAGCGTACTGGATCCTCTTAGAATATAGCTGTATCTTGATGTCAGTGGATGCTTCTCTTTTGAGATTCGGTATCGGTAGAGTCTTGAAACAGCATCGAACCGCGCGTGGAATGAGTCTTCAACTCTTGAAAGAGAAGTTACAGCTACATCTCCTGGAAGCATTGATGGTAATCCGCTTCCTACTCTATCAAACTCACCAGCAGTGATATCTGCATGGGCAATCTGCCCGAGCGCATGTACTCCTGCATCTGTTCTTCCTGACCCTGTAATCCTGATCTTTCTTTTACACAGGCTTTCAAGAACAGATTCAATCTCACCCTGTACGCTTCTTTCACCAGGCTGTAATTGCCATCCGTGAAATTCGGTACCATCGTACTCGATCTTCATCATGATTCTGAACAAAGCCATACCTACAGTACCCCTGAAATGCCGGCAAGAAGGAGTAGCCAGGCACAGCAGGCCGTAATAATCGGAACGGTATGCGGTTTCTCAACTGAGACATTCTCAAGCGGCTCAATTTCATATACGGATGACAGGGCAATCGTGAATGACTCGATGATACCGATTCCATTTTTCCTGCTCCTGCTGAAAATATCTCTAATCTTACTGGAGAAAGGTCCCGCAAGTGAAATCACCATTGCAAGAGTCTCTGGTAATCCGCCCAGTCGCATCCGCCTGGATGCTGAATGAAGCAGTTCGGAGGCTCTCGAAGAGCCCAGTGAACCCGACATGAATACACCTGTTGCAACTGCAGCGGCCCACCTGAGCGACCTTTCAGCAAGCAAAGGGTTATCGGAAAGGAGCCCCCATGTCATCGATAAAGCCGGAGCAGCAATGAGAAACAGTAATTTGGTTCTCCCTTTTACGGTTTTTCCGGCAAAACACAGAACAGGGAAAATCAGATAGACAGGAAGAATCTCTATATTCACCATGAATGCTGATGCCGGGCCTGCAATGAGACCCGCAAAAAGCATAAGTGAATACGATGAATCAGTCATCCATATCCCTCTCAAGTCTTCTCATCACCAGCCTGAATTCCAGAGGAGGAGCCTCATTGAATTCCATTTCAGCACCTGTCACCGGATGAACAAACCCCAGTGTTTCAGCGTGAAGCATCTGGTGACCTGCAAGCCGGAGGACATCATCCACCAGATCTCTGTTTCGAGCAGTTGAGGCTATCCCTTTCGGATTGCTTCCACCATACTTCAAATCCGCTATTAACGGACATCCCTTTTCAGAAGACATATGAACTCTTATCTGGTGAGTCCTGCCGGTTTCAAGTCTGCATTCGATCATGCTTGAGAATCTGAATTTTCGAAGAACCTTGTAATTTGTAACCGCTCTCTTTCCAGCTGGAACAACTCCCATCATCTGGCGATTATTCAGATCACGACCGACAGGTGCGTCGATTCTGCCTTCATCAGGCTCCGGAATGTGCCAGGCAAGAGCTATGTAACGTCGCTTGACCGTCCTTGATGAAAGCTGGAGTGATAACCCTCTGTGAGTAACGTTATCCTTGGCGACCATCATCAAACCGGTTGTATCCTTATCCAGCCTGTGTACGATCCCGGGACGCAGCTCCCCGGAAATACCAGAGAGGTTATCGCAATGCGCAAGCAGCGCATTTACAAGAGTACCGCTCTTGCAGGTACCTGATGGATGAATGACAAGTCCGGTCTGTTTATTTATCACCAGAAGATGCTCATCTTCAAATACAACATCAAGATCAATCGATTCCGGAGACAGATCTATTGGTACCGGATCAGGTACTTCAAGAATGATCACCTGCCCTGTTTTAACATTGAAGGCAGGTTTTGTTACAGTGGAATCATCAATAGAGACATGCCCGTTGTAGATAAGGGTACTGATGTAGCTTCTGCTCTGCTCAATATCATCCTGTATGACCAGATACGAATCGAGCCTGAGTCCCTGCTCTCCCTGTTCTACTTCGCTGCGGAAATATTCCAAGATTGATTATCTGATTCGTTTGATCAGGTGGAGCCCGAATCGTGTCTCTACGATTCCTGACATCTCTCCTGGTTCAAGAACAAAAGCAGCATTCTCAAACTCCTCTATCATCGCTCCGCGGGCAAACTCGGGAAGCATTCCGCTGTCCTGTGCAGTGGTGCATTCCGAATACTGGTAAGCCATATCCTCAAAAGTCACATCTCCTGTGAGTATGTCAGCCTGAATCCGTTCGGCCAATGCCCGGGCTTCTTCCCTCGAGCTTAGCACTCCACTCGCACCTGTAGTATCCCAGCTTATCAGGATATGCCTTGCGCAGATGAAATCAGGCTGATGGATATCTGATTCTATCCCGGATATGGAATCAGTCAGAATGATATCTTCTGAGTCATCGATAATCTCTTCACGAGGTTCTTCAGAAGAACCGCAAGAAATCATGAACATGCAAGCACCTGAAAAAGCCAGAATCAGTAAAATGAATCTTCTCATGAATCACTCTCCAGTAAGTTATAAGTCAGCGTAAATATGATAAGTAGTCACCGCTTCGTCCCGTCGATAAAATAATGCCTGTTGACATTAATATATTTGGTCATATCCATACATTGTATATAGCATGTTATGTTCAATGTGAATCGTTCAGGTTCCAGAAAGGAGTCAGTGGATGGAGAAACAGAAATACTTCTCAGATCGGGCATTGGGTATGCAGAGATCGGTTATCAGAGAACTTCTGAAATTAACTGCCAAACCAGGCATAATCTCATTTGCCGGAGGACTTCCCGCACCGGCTACGTTCCCTGTAGACCATGTCATATGCGCTATCGACAAGGTTATCGAAGAAGAAGCACACACTGCATTGCAGTATGGCCCTACAGAAGGTGACATAAGACTCCGAGAAGATCTTACTGAAATCATGAAAGCGGAAGGCATCGATACAACACCGGATCATATACTTGTTACCACAGCTTCCCAGCAGGGCCTTGATCTGATTGCCAAGATATTCCTTAATCCAGGTGATACCTGTATCACAGGTTCCCCTACCTATCTTGGAGGCTTGCAGGCATTCAAGAGTTATCAGGGTGTTCCGGTCGGTGTAGAACTCGATGAGCATGGAATGATTCCTGAACTCCTGGAAGAAACCCTGGCAAGACTGGAAGCCGAAGGTCGCAGACCGAGGTTCATCTATATAATTCCGGATTTTCAGAATCCCGCGGGTGTTACAATCCCTGAATCAAGAAGACGGAGGATCCTCGATATCGCGAATAAGGGTGAATACCTTATAGTGGAAGACACTCCCTACAGGCAGCTCAGATACAGCGGTGAACATCAGACTCCATTCCAGTCCATGGACCCGGACATGGTTCTCTCCCTTTACACATTCTCAAAGTTGATGCTTCCCGGATTCCGCCTCGGATGGGCATGCGGCCCTCACTGGGTGATAGATAAAATGATCATGGCCAAACAGGCTGTTGATCTATGCACACCCCCATTCAATCAGGCTATTACCCATGCAATGCTTCAGGCAGGAGTTCTCAAAGATAACTTGAAGAATACTATTAAACTGTATGACAACCGCCGAAAACTGATGCTGGACAGTCTCGAAAAGGAATTCTCGGACATGCCTGATGTCCGCTGGACAAAGCCCGAGGGCGGATTGTTCCTCTGGCTCACCCTTCCTGAAGGAATGAGCGCGGATGATCTCTTCCAGAAGGCCGTTGACGAGAATGTCGCTTACGTTCCCGGCAGCGCTTTCTTTCCTGATAATGACAATTTCCAGAGCATGCGGCTCAATTTCAGCTATGCGAATGAAGAACAGATCGTGGATGGTGTTAAACGTCTCGCACAGGTGGTAAGGGAAAGCATCCTGTAAAGCAGCACGTTTTCAATATCCTGATATGGCAGGAGGCGGGGATGAACCCCGCCTCCTTCTCGCATCGGAATAACTGAATTTAATTAAAAGTCAGTTTTGATCTGGCCCCAGGTTGCATTATCGAGGCTTCCGGGAACCCAGTCAATATCCAGTTTGTACAGCAGGTCCTGCTGAGGATAGACCCAGAGATATGTTCCATCCCAGTCTAATCCACCGTTAGTGCTGCCCCCATTTTCGGTGAAGTAGCATGACCATAAAGGAGTCAGGTCGACACTGCCATCTGCGTTTATATAGTAGATGAAGATATTGTCAGTGTCTTCAATATTGGAGCAGACGAAAAGGTAGTCTCCGTATACAGCAAGTCCATAAATGCTGTAAGGCATTGCTTCTAATGTCCAGGTTACTTCGGTTTCAGTACCTGTGTAGGAACCCCATGCAATTTCGCCGCTCCTCGCACAGTAAAGCATATCATGCCCGGCACCCATCCCAAATACGCAATCCCAGCTACCAGGAGCTTCAATATCCTTAACATAGATCCCATCAGCACTGAAGACACCGACCTTGCTTTCAATATAATCGCCGATGAGGAACTGGTTACCGCCAGCATATTCGCAGTAGGCCATGTCATCGCAGTCAATACCGTTTGTTATTTCCCAGCCATCACCTGTGGGATCACCTGTGGTCATATCGAACTCGAAGGTGAATGCTACACCATAGTCGTCGATCCAGATGCTGTTAGCCACATCATCCTTAATAGCAACACCGAAACCAATGAGATCAACCTGATAGGATTCAAGAAGTGTATAAGTTCCTTTTACTAAGGCTGACTCGCTGGAACTTGGTCCGTAATTTATTCTTACGGAAGCAGATACAGCAAAGGCAAGACAGAGTAACAGTAATGCTACTTTTTTCATTTTTTTCCTCCTCTTTATTTGTTTAGCGCCAAATTACCAACTTAGATATATTTCAATAATAGAACTTTGTCAAATGACATTTGGCCGGAATTACTGTTCCTGATGCACTGTAAGAACGTTTTCTGCATGGAACGTTATCATTACTTCAATTCAAGGTTCCCCGCACCGGAAACAGTTTTGTTTACTGTTTCCGGATTGCCGTAGCAGATTACCTTTCCGGCGCCGCTGATGGTGACCGAAATCTCTTCTGAAGCGTATACTGTGCTCTTTGTGGCACCGGTCAGCGTCAGGTTGATTACTTTACATGCAAAATCCTTCGCACTCAATTTACCGGCACCGGCCAGTTTCATTACCGCTTCAGCGCAGTTACCTGACAGTCTGACCTGGGAAGCACCGGCAGCTTTAAGTACGAATCGTTCATTATCAATACCGGATACAGCAGCGTTAACCGCGCCGGCTATTTTCAGGAGTTCCAGAGTCCTTGCGGATACTTTTACCTCAAGTCCCGCTTTGGGTCTGATCAGTTTTGTTGTTTTTATGGAAAGAACTTCATTCACCACCTTGATTTCAATGTATTCAAGCAGATTGTCATCACCGATAACAGTAACACTCTCAGTCTGGCCGCAAACAATACTGACCCTGACAGCTCCTGATACTCTAATTTTATTGAATGGTGAAATATTCTTTTCCAGGGTTCCCTCAATCCCGCTGCCTTTCTTCGATGAGCCTGAAGTGATACCAAACAGGATAAGAAAAGGAAAAAAGAAAACTAGAGCTATCGCAATGAATGCTATGATAAGAAGCACGGCTGTCAGTACGATGCCTGCTAGCGGAAGGACAACAAGAAGTATCAACAAAGTCAATCCAACCGCAAAAACAATAGCGAATACACCTATCAGAATCTGCAGAATCGGATTCTCAATATCCATGTTAAATACTCTTATTCTCATCCGGATTCCCCCTGCCTTCCTTCAGTTCGAATCATAAGACCTCATCTGGTATAATTATCATAATAGATTTTTGTGAAAACGGCTGTATTCGGAGATGCAAAGCAGAACGAAAGATGGGGGACACACAGCATAGCCTGTATGTCCCCCGTTGATTACTCGGTTCTGAGGATCAGGTGGTAGCCGAACGGTGTCTCTACAATTCCTGACATTTCTCCGGGTTCAATGCTGAATGCAGCTTCTTCGAATGCGGGATCCATAACGTTTCTGCTGAAGGGGCCGAGATCACCACCGACCTGGGAAGATGGGCAGTCGGAATACTCTCCGGCAGCTTCTTCGAATGTAAGTTCATTCGCAGATAGTCTATCCTCAATGCTCTCTATCAGTTCAAGTGCTTCTTCCATGGTTCTGGTGGCGCTGCTTCTTGATGCGCCTTCGTATGCTATCAGTATGTGGCTTGCCTGAACTGATCTCTGCCTGAGTACGATATGGAATCCGTATGGTGTTTCAAAAACCTGAGATACCTCACCGGGTTCAAGAGCGAAAGCAACCTCTTCGAATTCCGGAACCATGGCTCCCCTTGGGAACGCTCCGAGTGAACCTCCGTTCTGTGAAGATGGACAGGAAGAGTGATTTGCGGCAGCATCCTCGAAAGTAATAAGTCCGCTGGAAATACTATCAGAAATGATCTCAAGTTCAGCTCTGGCTTCTTCCCTGCTCATTGCGTCAGCAGGTGCATTCTGTGCGCCCTGGAAAGGAATGAGTATATGGCTTGCGTAGATCAATTCAGGCTGTTCCGCCGGGATTTGTTCCGGGGTTTCTGTTGGCTCTATTCTCTCAGTGGCTGTTTCATCTGAAGTTTCACCGCAGGCAGCTGTCAGAAACATAATTATAATGAAAGGGTACAGCAGTATTCCTTTTCTCATAGTATCCTCCGTTATTTAGAATCGGTCAGCCAGAGTGTCTCTCTGGCTATCATGAGTTCTTCGTTTGTGGGAATGACCAGCACCGTCACTCTGCTTCCGTTCGCGGTGATATCACGCTGCTCACCCTTGAAATCGTTCTTCTCAGGATCAATTCGAGCACCGAGAACCTCAAGACCCCGGCATATACGTTCACGCATCTGGGAACCATTCTCCCCTACTCCCGCGGTAAATACGATAACATCCAGCGCACCCATAGTAACGGCGTAAGCTCCGATGTACTTCCTTACACTGGAAGCAAAGAGTTCAAGCGCAAGTTCCGCTCTTTCATTTCCATTCTCTGCAGCTTCCTCGACATCACGCTGGTCGCTCGAGATACCTGATATTCCCAGAACTCCACTCTTCTTATAAACCATATCCTTCAGTTCAGATATGGAAACACCGTGATTCTGAACAAGATCAATTAAAACTGCGGAATCAACGTCTCCTGATCTGGTTCCCATCATAACCCCGCATGCAGTCCCGTAACCAAGACTTGTATCAAAGCTTCTGCCATGCTTCACAGCGGTGAGGCTGCTGCCGTTGCCGAGGTGACAGGTAACGATGCAGAGATCTTCAATTGGTCTTCCCAGCATCTTCGCGGCTCTATTGGCAACATACTGATGGCTTGGGCCGTGAAAACCGAATCTTCTCATGCGATTCTCTTCGAATACACTGTACGGAAGCGGGTATATGTATGAAACAGGAGGCATAGTCTGATGAAATGCAGTATCAAATACAGCAACATTCGGTATATCCGGAAGCGTTTCCATGGCAGCTCTGATTCCCTGAAGGTTGGGAGGATTATGAAGGGGAGCCATAATACTGCACTCCTCAATACCTCTGATAACCTCATCATCTATCAGTACAGAGGAGGTGAACCGTTCTCCGCCGTGTACTACTCTGTGGCCGATGGCGCCGATCTCTTCGAGGGATTCGATTGCGCCGTAATCCTCGTGAGTAAGAGCATCGAGTACGAATACAAGGCCTGTTCTGTGATCTGGAACAGGTTCTTCAATGACAATTTTCTTATCCCTCGTCTTGTACTTGATTCGACCCTCAGCAAGCCCGATCCTTTCTATAAGTCCCTCTGCCAGCAGAGATTCCGTTTCCATCTCCAGAAGTTTGAATTTAATGGATGAGCTTCCGCTGTTGACTACAAGTATCTTCACGAAGACCTCCGTATATTATGCAGGAATCAGGTTAATGTAATCAGGAACAAAGCCAATAGCGCCCTGGGAAAACGTAAGCCGGAAAATAGCGATTTCACAGGTTCAAATCAAGGGTTGAGCGCTTGAACTTTCTCTCTGTTAATCTCCACCTGAAGAGACGCAAGCAGGTACATCCAGAGTATTGTGTATCGGTAACTGGTCATTGGTGAAGCAAATCCTGATGCGAATAGAAGCATGATCAGCGCACAGAAAATCCCCAGGGCTGTTCCGGCTCTTTTACTGTCAGCTGTTCTGATAAATAGCTTTGCCGCTCTTATGACAGCATTCAGGAATATTGAAAGAAGTACTATTACGCCGGTGATACCCATTACGAGCGCGGTTTGAAAGTAAGAACTGTCAACGTAGGACAGAGTCCTTACTTCTCCGATTTCAGGTTTGAAATATGTAATCGTCGAACCGAAACCTCTGCCTATCAGCAGATACGGGCCACTGATTCTTTCTATTACTGCACTCCAGGAAATCAGTCTTGAAAGGACAGAAACGTCAGTCAGATAGTTGCCGGATTCATTACCGGTTCGCTGGGCTACATCAGCTGCTGACAGAATCCCCATCGCGGATATTGTAAACACGACAAGAATAATGAAACCGGCCAGTACAGTTAGTGAGACTATCATCCGTTTGCCAAGCGGAACATTATCTCTCTTTCTGAACAGATTGAGAATCCATGCCGAAGCAAGGGCGAGAAGCACACCGCCCCATAGCCCTCTTGTCTGGGACAGGATAAGAGCTCCGCCCATGAAGATCATCGAAGGTAGAACAAGAATAATCGGAGGGCGGGTCTTCCATGATTTCCAGAGTTTACCTGTGAAAAGCAGCAGCACCGCTCCAAATGAATTAGGCTGTCTTGTTCCAATTCTGAGCCCTGTTTCATCCCGAAAGTATACCCCCTCACCTGAACCGAAAATCCCCTTGACCACAAATATTGCCCCGCCAATAGTGGCCGATATCAAAACCACCCGCCAGACAAATTCCCTGGATTTATCGTCAGACAATACCCATAATAGCGGGAAGTAGAGCAAATAAGCTCCAAAGGTCTTTATCTGCTGTCCGATGAATTGAGGTGTATTACCGGCAGCATATCCTCTGAATACGGCAAGCACAATAAGAAATACGAATATGGAAATAAGGTAACCCTGTGGACCTGATTTTATTCCCTTCATGGATCTGTCAGGGAGAGAAATGATCCATAGCCATAGAAACCATATGGAAAGAAGATCATCTATCCTCAGGGATATGAACCCGAGGTACAACTGAGTGGTGGTGAGCTGTGTGATCGTTAGAATGATCTGCATCCCTACAATAAGTGAGAGAACCCTTATCGGTGACCCGGCAAGGAGAAACAGAATACCGGGAATAACCAGTATCGCTATTCCGATAAGAAATTTGCCGTAAATCATCGCAGTAATCATTACAAAACCAATGATGATCAGTCCCGCAGCAGTTATTCTGGAAGTCAGTTTTTGCGTATCTGATCCTGACAGTTTCATGGAACCGGAATTATTCAATTCACTATCTCCTGTTTCCATACCGTAGTATCAACAACCTGTTGCACAGCTATTATCTGCATTATCCATTCTCAATAGATGACTCATCGGATGCAGGACTGTCGGTACAATCTGTACATGATATCATAAGAAGGGTCATATCATCATTCGCCGGAACCTGATCACGGTATGTTTCGAGTGTGTCAAGAAGTTTCTCGAGAATAACGGATGACCTGGAGGACTCATGCTCCGCTACGAAATCGGCGAGTCTTGTAACTCCGAACTCCTCTTCATCAGCCACATTCATACTCTCGGTGATACCATCCGTATAAAGCAGCAGCCTTTTTTTATCGGAAAGATGGGTTATTGCCGTCTTATACTCGGCATCCTCCATGATACCAAGAACAAGCCCCCCTTCCGCAAGTTTCTCAACCGTTCCGTCACCATTAACAAGAAGGGGAGGATCGTGTCCGGCGCAGCAGTAGTTGAGAGTTCCATTAACGGGGTCGAGAACACCATAGAAAAATGTTATGAATTTGTCATCTGGTATTCTTTTGCTCATCAGCCGGTTCAATTTCTCAACAACACCTCCCGCGTTGGCGCCCATTCCGGGAGCAACAGCATGAAGAGCAGACTGCAGAGCAGCCATGAGAAGAGCAGCGGCAGTACCCTTTCCGGAGACATCAGCTATGGCAATTCCGCAAAGATTATCGGGAAGTTCTATTACATCGTAGTAATCACCGCCAACCTGCTGGCTCTGAACGCTGATACCGGCAATGTCAAAACCTTTCATTTCAGGAAGATTCCCGGGAAGAAGTCCCTCCTGGATTGATCTGGCAATCGCAAGTTCTTCCTGGTACCTCTGCCGTTCCAGTTCAGTTTCCATAAGCCTTGCATTCTCTATTGCCGCAGCGATCTGACGGGCGAATGTCTCGAAAAGACCTCTGGATTCATTCATGAAACCGAACTGCTGGGCTGTGGACGCATAAAGGATACCAACAGTTTGTTTCCTGACTTTGAGAAGAGCGGCAAGAAGCGAACCGGGAGAAGCTGAACTCTTTCCTGCGATCCTGGCGAGTGAGCTTGACGGATATCTGTTCAGTAAAAGTGTTCTTCCTGATTCCTCAAGCTCATGAAGCACCTCTGAATGCCATTTATCCGGGAAAATGATATTATCTTTTCGCGTGTGATGGGGGGAGTTCCAGTGACTGAATGTACCGTCATCCAGTTGAACAGCCCAGCAGGTATCAGCACCGGAAAGTCTTCTGCCAAGTGTTGTTGAAGATGATACGATTTTTTCTTCATCAAAAGTTGAATAAATGGATTGCCCCAATCCATCCAGTATTCTCAATTGATCCAATTTCCTGTCAACAAGCCTTGCGGAAGGGAGGAAAAATAGAATCGACAGGGCAGCGATGGCGCTGAAAATCAGCAGGATTGTAAATACACTTCCAACAAGAGTGCCCAGAGCAAGCGATGGGAAAGTCAGTCTGCCCGAGAAATACAGCTGCAGCACAGACTGCGCAAGCACAAGCACAACGATTGAACCTGAAAGCGCGAGATATTTCCGCCACCTGTTCAGGTAATGTATCCATTTTGTTCTGAATCCGTTAAGAATGGAAAATATCATGAGAAGTACGTACAGCGGACTGATCGACAGGAGAATATCCGCATTGTCAAATCCTGATACAACCTGTTGCAACATTTGTTCAAAGCCGAACGAAACATACAGTATTCGAAGAAGCAAAGTAATCAATAAAACGCGGAACCAGAAAAGGGTTCCCTTACTTCTTTCAACAAGAACAAGATATTTAAGGCATATCAGCAGCGCTATTGAAGCTGTGACCGCTGCTATTAACGCTATGAGACGCAGGAAAGCTCCGGATTCATCCACTGCTCCTCCATCGCTGAACAATATGGAATCCTCACGGGAAACATTCGAACCGGAGTAGACTGTTCTGATAAGGATTTCAGCGGTAGCAGAAGTTACGTTACCGACAGCTCCAAGAGTTCTTCCAATTGTTCCCGTACCGCTGAACAGTCTGGCGTTTCTGATAGCCTCACCACCGGATATGGCCAATTTGTTTATAGAGTTCTGTATCTCCGGATTTGATGAAAAAGCAAAACTGTCGGAGAGCTGTGAGTGCTGTTCACCTGCCTCTTCTGGAAAAAACCTCTCTGTGTCCTGAACATGTACTGATTCCTCATCAAGAGAAGGGGCAATGAATAGAGCAAGAGCGAGGACGGAAGCAGCAAGCAGAATCGTGAGTGCGAGCACAGTGGTAACCTGAAGCCTCGATATGAAACGCTCAAGAAGAATATATAGAAGGAGCGAGCCAAGACAGGCAGCGGCTTCGGACAGATTGAGACTGCCGGGTGATGACCTTAGAAAAAACAGCGGGAGAAACAGAAGGAACACCAGAACCACAACCAGTAATCTCCCCGGTACCCAATGACTAAATCGCATTTCTGATGTCCCGCTTATCCGTTTCTATCTCAGTTTTCCAATATCGAAAGAGTTTCCCTGATATCACGAATATCGATTTCCATTTTCTCTCCGGTATTCATATCCCGAATTGTAACATGTCCCGAATCGACCTCATCCGGGCCTATCACAACAACATATCTGATTGCTTTTCTGTCAGCGATTTTGAACTGTTTTGACAAATTCTTGCGGCTGAGATCCATCTCTACTGAAATATCGCCATCGCGCAAAGACTCTGCAAGATTCAGAGCAAATTCTCTCTGTTCATCGGTGCAGACAGCAAGGAATATATCCGCGGGATGTGATAAAGCCAGATTATCAGGAATCAGGCCGTATGTCTGAAGAAACAGTTTCAAGGTTAGAATACCCAGGCCGAACCCCACTCCGGATACATTCTGCTTGCTGAACATTCCTACAAGATTATCATATCTGCCTCCGCCGCATATAGATCTTCTGTTCTCACCGCCTTTGTCCATAACCTCGAAAACAATGCCGGTATAGTAATCAAGCCCTCTTACAACTCCTGCTTCAAAAGACGCTGAATCAACTCCGGCTCTATCAAGCATGTTACTGAACTTCAAAAGCTCTAAATAGGCTGGATCTTCAGCCATAAGATTGTTCAACCATGATGAATTCAGTCCTTCACACGATGCAAACTTCATGATCGTTTCAGCCTTTGAACTGTCTGCGATCTCCTCATAAAGCCACTTCTCCCACTTTTCGAGCGGCATTCTATCCTTCTTATCAATAACCGCGAAAGTTTTCTCCATTTCAAGCGGAGTAAAACCGGATTTGCAGAGAACTCCTGAAGCAAGCTTTCTGCTGGAATACCTTATCGTGTACTGCTCCGGAACAGCAGAAAACCCATCCATGATTCTCTGAAGAACAAGGAATATCTCCAATTCAGCTTCAAGGCCACCAGCGCCAAGAATATCAAGATTGAACTGCAGAAACTCGCGGGCTCTCCCCCGCTGAGTATTCTCATACCGATAGCAGAGTGGAAAAGACATCCATTTCACAGGAAAGATAAGCTCTCCGGCAGCAGCCACCATTCTGGCTGTGGATGGAGTCAGTTCCGGTCTCATAATAAGGTTCCTGCCTCCTTTGTCCGTGAAATTGTAGCTCTGATCCATTGCCAGTTCACGTCCTGATTTAGCGAGGAACAGTTCAAGTGGTTCAAGAACCGGTGCTTCGTAGGACTCGAATCCGTAAGCTGATCCGGCTTTTGCCAGCTGACCGATTATGTAATCTTCTACCCTCTTCTCCTCTGGAAACAGCTCACGCATCCCCTTGAGAGGCTTTCTGCTCAGTACCATTAATATCCTCCGGTTCAGTTCTTTTCGATTACAAGGTTCATGGTGTACAATAATCGCTGGAAACTCAAATGTCTTATGGTTGTTTCCAGCGGTCACATCGTGTAGTATTTAAGCCGTGATTAAGAATTATGAACGGGAGGACGAATATGTTCAATTCAAAGTATGTGTTGTTTTCTGTTTTTATAATCCTGATTCTTCTTGCCGGATGTGATGAAAACCCGTTTGATCCAGACAACTGGAAAACAACGGAAAAGGATGGCTTTTATCTTAAATGGAGAGTCAGCGGCAGCAATCTTGAAGTGGAACTGGAGGGTCCCTCCTCCGGGTGGGTAGCAGTCGGATTCGGAGGCTCCTACCTCATGCATGACTCAAACATAATTATAGGATATGTGAATGGTTCATCGGTTAATATCCGGGACGATTTCGGTATTGACAGTAATACTCATGAGTCCGACTCCAATCTGCAGGGTGGCGAACAGAACGTTTCAGATAAATCAGGAAGTGAAAGCTCCGGAAAAACCGAAATCAGATTCACTATCCCTCTGGATTCAGGTGACCTATGGGACGTTGCTCTCTCTGAAGGCCAGAGCTACAACATAGTATTCATCTGCGGAGAGGACGGAGCGGACGATTTTACTTCAGCCTACAAGACCATTACAAGTAAATCAATTACTCTATAGTGTACTGAAATGATTTCTTCTGACTCTTCCGGTTATCGCGAAATTGCCCCTGATGACATACGCGACAACGTTTTTAAACTGATCTCGGAGGACTGGTTCCTTCTCACATCAGGTGATCTCTCAACCGGATACAACACCATGACAGCAAGCTGGGGCTCCCTGGGCCAGTTATGGCATCGAAGAGTAGCCTTTGTTTTCGTCAGACCGCAACGTTACACACGAAAATTCATGGAGGACAATTCCCTCTTCAGCATGTGCTTCTTTAAAGAGGAATACAAAGAAGCACTGAGATACTGCGGGACTCATTCCGGTGAGAATGTTGATAAGGCTCAGGAAACCGGGCTGCTTCCATTTGAGCCTTCTCCTGGTGTAACAGCTTTCAGACAGTCGAACCTGATACTGGTTTGCAGAAAAATCTACCACCATGACATCGATCCGGAACGATTCCTCGAGAAGAAGATTGATTCTCTTTATCCGGAAAAAGGCTACCACCGGATGTATATCGGAGAGATACAGAGAGTACTCATCAAAGTCTGAACATCATCGCGCTTCTGCCCTGTCCCGGCTTATTCGAAGCCATGCATAATAACCTCCGGATCAGATTGGAAGATACCAGGTCAGCTTGGCATAGAAACCGATATCAGGTGTTCCGAAGCTGCCTTCCCCGTTCTCCTCGAAAAGGTTCTCCACCAGGAAGTAGAACATACTTCCGGGCAGATACTGCCAGCTGAAGAGCATATTTGCGGTTATCTCACTGCTTTCGCTCTCCTGCGACTGGCTGTAATCCATCCTGAACCGTGAATACTGTGAGAAAAGTCTGAGATTCATATCAGGATTGAAGATGTAATTCACACGGAGAATAAGAGATTTCCAGTCAGTGTTTCTTGTATCCCAGTCAGCAGTTTCCCAGTTGTAGTTAGTACTTCCATCGGTATTGAACATGTTACCTTCGAGACCAACTGTTAGAGCCGCAGAAGGTCTGAACCTGAATGTCGCCTGGTAATTACGGAAAGTCCCACCTGAACCCCACTGGCCTGCACCGAAGCCGGCCCTTCCATGTAGCACGTCGAAATGGTTAGTTCCCAGCCAGCTGTAGAAATTGGCGTGGTCATCGTATGTGTGTCCTTCAGGTCCCTCGTATGGATCGAAATATTCTCCCGAGTAGTTACCCTCTATTCCGAAGTTCACTCCGTTCATCAGAGTCATGTGAGTGCTGAGATCAACATTCTGAGCGGTAACTTCTCCATGAAGCTGTTTTGCGTAGTAAACTCCACCGTGGTAACCTATCTCACTGAATGTCTCTTCGGGTCGGATGTTGTGCCAGAAGTGACCCCATGATTCCCAGAAACCGTTTTCCGTAGTGAATCCGGTAGCGTTTACATTGAAATTCTCTCCAACGTACCTGAATCCGGATTCATACCCGATACGGCTGCGTATTTTATTGAATTCTATCTCATAGGCTCCATCATCTTCAAGTCCGGTGTTCCAGCTCCTTGCGGCAGCAAGGCTCACGAGATGGTTCCCCGGTATTTCGAAGGCGCCGTCAAGCGCAAGTGCATTATTATACTCTGCGTCAAATTCGTCCTGCGTCCAGGATTCCCTTGAGACAGCAGATATTCCTATATAGCTATGTGTTCCGAAGTCTTTGACTGTTCTGAATATCCCGTAATTGGTCGCGGGAACCAGCATGAGATCATCTTCAGAAACTGTTGCGGTAACCGCGTCCAGAAATCCGAATCTGAATCCACCGCTAAGTGAACCGGATATCTTGCCTCCGCCTATGATCGGAATCACATCACCATTAGGCGCGACAGCACCAATTCGACGAGAATAAAACATCATGAACGGCATTCTGAAGACATTCTGAGATTCCAGGAAGAAAGGTCGTCTCTCCTGCAGGAACAGTTCAAAATGGGATAGATTCATCTCAACCGCATCCGCTTCGATCTGACCGAAATCTGGATTCACCGTAAAATCAGCCGCAATACTGCTTCCTATACCAAGCTTCATATCAAGACCCGCATTGAAAGTGTTGTCCCATTCATCCTGTTCTGAATCATGGATGGAACGCTCAGAGGCGTACGGTCTGATCTCGAGACCGAGTGATCCTTCGATACCTTCGATACCGGAAAGCTCAGCAAAGGTTTCCAGATCAGCCATGGGGCCACCCTCGGAAAGAACATACCATCCGTTCTCACGGGTTTTACCGAGTATCCTCTGGAAGTTGACTGTCCATGACTGGATATCACTTGTCTGATCGAACCGAAGGCAGCTGAAAGGAATGGCGAATTCCGCGATCCAACCCTCATCGGTGACACGGGTACCGCTCTCCCAGACCGCGTCCCAGCTGTAGTCCCAGCCCCCGCGAGGATTTATCTTGGAATCCATCTGAGAGTTGGCAAGGCTGATCTCGAAACTGGTTGCCTCCCTGCCGTTTCCCCATGTATCAAGGAGAATAGCGATCCATTCACCTGTGATGTAATTGTCCCGGGGAGTAAGCGCGTTCAACATAGTGGTCGGGTCGGGATCATTCATCCTGAAGGCAAAATAAATATGACTGTCGTTGTAGAGAATTGATATCTCGGTCTCTTCGGTCATCTCAGACCCGTACTCAGGACCATACTGCATAAGTCTGCAGCAGACGGTCTCCGCCTGTGACCAGACAGAGTCATCAAGAACTCCATCGATCAAGGGGCCATCCTGAATCCTGACCGCAGTTAAAGATTGAGGAGTTGAAAGCGTTCCGATTAGCAGTAAAATTGATGCTAACATGATTCCTCCCTGCACCGATTGAGTTTTGACTAATCATAACCAGAAACTATCGCGGAAGTCAAATAACTTTCGTATATTACTCTATAACAATGTTTTATGGATTTGCACCAGATGACGAGTAACTCCAGTTCACGATCCCGGCGTCCCTTCTTACGTGAATATTAGTGGATTTACTGTACGGCGCGTTCAGATGAAACTTGAAGAATTTCCATTAAGGGACTTATCCAGTTTTCCCGCAATATTACATGATCCGAAGCGAAGTCTGCTGCTCCTGGACCTCCCCAGCTATCTTTTACGATCCAGATACTGTCAAATTCACGCAGCAAGCTGTCAATTACTTCATCTGCTCCGGTGTGTGGCGGAGTCAGATTTTCCATGTACGGATTTTTCCCTCCGAACACAGTTCTGGTAATATTCTCGTCGGAGTAGTAATCCCAGATTAACCCTCCGGACTGTCCACCTATAACGAGAACGCTCTCACCGTGTTCAATTCTGTTTTCGACGAATTCGACTGCGGCGCGCCAGTCAGCTCTGTGATAGGGAAAGCTGCTGATATTGTAATATGGAGACAGCATTATGGCTGTTATTGCAAGAATCACGGGACCGGAATACTTCCATCTATCAACCGCGGAGGCGATTGCGAAAGCCAGAGGAATCCAGAGTATCGTAAGATGCCTGACTGTTGGATCTTCCTTCAGGAATATGAGAAATGGAAGCACAAATACAAGCAAGAGCCAATTTCTGAATCTGCTGTTAAGAGTATTTCTCAGGAACAGGTTGATAAGCAGGAATAACTGACCACCGCCAAAGATGCACCAGAATAGTATCTGCTTCTTATCAGTCAGAAACTGTCGCCCCGCCTCGATAATAAGACCGCCGGAAATAAGCCGTGCAAATACCGTTGGTATCCGAATCAGAAAACGGTACTTCAGAACAGCGGCCATGTCCATTGCCGCTCTGCTCATTCTTTCCGCTCTGAACGAAGCCTGTTTTATCAACAGTAAACAGAACGGTGAATAGAATACCAGGAACAGAAAGATCAGAAGAACAAATCGACTGAACTTAAGTCGATCCCGGCGGGATACAGTGAAGTAGAGTCCAAATCCGGCTGCTATGAACAGCGCAAACAGATGCTGTATGAGCATTCCGATAAGCGCTATGGGAATAAGGGCAAATATAGCTTTCCTGTCTCCAAGCCATGCTCTGTCCGCGATATCAATGAAAAGGAACCCGAAGAAAGCTGTAATGCCATACAGCCATGCCTCCTGACCGAGAGAGACCGCAAAAGGTGAAACAGCCCATATCAATCCTGCCCAGAAGGCAGATCTCAAGTTGATTTTTCTTGAAATAAAAGACATAAGCGGAATGGCAGCCAGAGCCGAAGCAAGAGCTGAAACCGCTCTCAGCCCCGCTTCACTGTTTCCAAATATGACAGATGAAAGTTTGATGAACAGAAAAGCCAGCGGTGGATGTGGTGAACCTGCCGTAGACATCGCGATCAGATCAGTAATACTTCTGTCCATGAGTCCCGCGGCGTATGCTTCATCGACCCACAGGCTCTTTGAGCCGATACAGATCAGGCGAAGCGCAAGACCTGCTGCGAAGACAATCAGGTATGGTATCCAGCTGTTCTCTTTCATGTACTTCCGAAGCATGGTCCTGTCAGTGAACAGCATATTTACCCTATCGCGCGATTCATAATATCCATTTCAATTAAGGAAGGAAATACTCAACCTCTATCTTAACAACTGGAATCCGAATTGAAAATAGAGCTTAATCCCGGATTAAATAAATCTGCACCCTCCTCCGCATTTACTGTAAGCGGAGCACTTCCCGCAATCCGGCGTTCTGGATTTACTGCGGAATTCCGCGACAGCAGGATTTTCAATCAGATTTTCAAAGGAAGATTCAAGAAGACTGCCAAGAATCTCAGGACTCTGTTCGCAGATTCGGAGTCCTCCTGAGGGATCAACAGCCCATTTCCTTTCTCCGCACACGCATGAGCCGAATTCAATTCCGGGATATCTGTCGTGCTGAAGCAGACAGTCCTCAACAGGAATTGACGCGTACACAGTTATTCCGAGAGAAGCAGCTGTATCGCTTGCAATGCTCAGAGTGTTATCGAGCTGCTGCAATGTTGGAAGAAGATCAGGATTCCTCTCCCCCTCGCCGCCGGGGACGAATCTGTTCAGAGCAACTGCATCCGCCGAGAAAGCGAAAGCAAGCTCGATAACTCTTCCTGCTTCACCTTCATTCAGCGCAGTCAGAATATGTGAAACGATCAATCGGGCTCCAGTACTTTTTACAGCAAGCATTGCCCGTTTTACTTTCGCGAATCCGTCGCACCCTGTAAGTCTTTTGTAGCCGACTTCGGATACGGAAGGAACTGATATGTCAAACCAGCTGACACCAGCATCAGTAAGCTTCTCGACAGATTCCGTATTGAGCAGGATACCATTGGATACGACTCCAACTTTAATACCTCTCGATTTGAACAGCATAGCGATCAAAGCGAGATCATTGCGAAGGAGAGGTTCTCCTCCTGTTAAAGCAACGGAGACCGGATGAGCAGCCTCAATTGAGTCGGCAAGAAGAGCAATCTTTGTCAATGGAAGTTCAACAGGACTGGAATAACCGCTGGATTTCCAGACATTATAGCAGAATCTACATTCAAGATTACAGCGCGGAGTCACTTCGTATACAATTATCGGATCAGTGAAGTGCAAGGTCTAGAACAGCTCCAGATCCAAAAGGAGATCGTTAAGTGCGGGCAATCTGGTAATGGTGTGCTGAAGATCATGCTCCATTCTCATAAATGCGTTATATGTTTCCTGATACTGACCCTCGTAAGTTTCTCCATTCTTTTCAATTTCAGCGAGTGAAGCAGTTCGGATGCTGTCGAAAGCTGTCTGAATCTCACTCACTTCTTCAGGCCATCGGGAATACCATGCCGGAGATGAATATATCATCCCTCTGCTGATCATTGTAAGAACACAGTAAGTATCAATGCATGAGATCATGTTATCAAAGGCGGTTGTCATTTCTTCTCTGTTTATTAAGCCGCATTTGCGCAGTTTTGTAACAGTATCTATTCTCGCTTCGATCTGAGGAAGCAGGCTATCGGTCTGTTCCGATACCGGTGGAGGTATCATCCTGGTCAATAGCAGTTGTGATCCATACGACAGATAATCGATTCGGGCAAAAGTAAGCGTCTCAAGAAGAGAAAGCTCAACGGAATCTATACCTGCTTCTTCAGAAACCTCTCTGAGTTCCTGAAATGCTATGTTCACCTGATTTCTTAACTTATTCATACGCTCTGCATAACTGCTGGAAGAATAATCTCTATCACCCGGAGAAATACTGTCAATCTTT
Source organism: uncultured bacterium (assembly GCA_965372215.1). Classification (GTDB taxonomy): domain Bacteria; phylum Fermentibacterota; class Fermentibacteria; order Fermentibacterales; family JCC-6; genus Aegiribacteria. The sequence goes on from CBDVBK010000001.1 coordinate 22,211, forward strand.
CTCCATAGCATCTTGAAATTCTGCCATTGCGGATTACTCCAGAGCGCGGATGTTCTTGTAAATAATGTCTGAAGATTTGAATGGACTGGCGTGGTCGAGTCATTCTGTCCAGTGTCATCATCATTGACAGTTTGTGAATAAGCATCGAAAGAAGGAAGGAACCCTGATGCAATCAGCATTCCGAGCGCAGTTGGCAGGTATTTACCATGACCTTTTCTAATGGATGAATAATTCATAATACCTCCACAACTTATTTCAGTCCACAGAAATCAATAGTCAACAGTAGAATATTTGTTCCAGGGTATTTGACCAAATCGTACTGAGGCTTAGATTCATTGGATACCGGCACTTTAAGGAGCAAAACATGCCTGTTGAAATAAAACCTGCTATATCTAAAAAAGACCTGAATGCTTTTGTTATGCTGCCCTACAGGCTGTATAAAGAAGATCCTCTCTGGATACCGCAGCTGATTATGCATGAAAAAGCTCAGTTCAATCCTGAAAAGAATCCTGCATTTAATTACTGCGATGTACAGTTCTTTCTTGCATGGCGCGATGGAAAACCTGTGGGCAGGATCGTTGCCATTGTCAACAGAAGATATGTGGAGAAGCTAAATCGCAACTGTGGGAGATTCGGGTGGTTCGAGTGTGAGGATAATCGCGAAACAGCGAACGATCTTCTGAACGCAGCGGAGAAATGGCTTCTCGAGCAGGGAATGAACGAAATCTCCGGACCAATGGGATTCACGGATAACGATTCGACCGGATTTCTTGTTGAGGGATTTGAGGAATTACCCCCGATAGCCGGAAGTTACAATCCTCCATGGTACAACGATTTCATTGAATCCAGAGGATATACAAAAGAGGTTGACTACGTCGAATACAGGATAACCGTTCCTGACTCCATGCCTGATAGAATCAGAAGAATAGCTGACCTGATCAAAAAACGCGGCAAGGTGAGAGTATTCAATGCAAAATCCACAAAGGTGCTTGCAAAAAAATGGGGTCACCAGATCTTCGATGTTCTGAATGAAACATACGCAGAACTATATGGCACAACTCTTCTCGATGAACAGGAGATCCAGTACTACATCAAAACATATCTCGGGCAGGTCGATCCCGAGTTCATCAAACTCGCAGCTCAAGATGACAGACTCGTGGGTTTCATAATAGCCATGCCGAATTTGTCCCGAGCTTTCCAGAAAGCAAAAGGGCACATGTTTCCAACCGGGTTTATTCACCTGCTGAAGGAAATGAAGACAAGTAACGTACTGGATTTCTATCTGGCCGGGATAAGAACTGAGTTCCAGGGCCAGGGCATTGATGTGCTTATGTCCTACGAAATGGGATTAAGTGCTCTTGCCAGAGGTATAAAATACGCGGAAAGCAATCATGAACTGGAAGACAATCTGAAAATCCAGGCCATGTGGAAACTCTATGAAAAACGCCTTCACCGTAGATCCCGCGTTTACAACCTCCATTCAGGGACGTAGTCTGTTTAGTCAACTTAGGCTTAATATCAGCGATTTACTCGACTATAATTTCGTATAATTCGGTCTGCGCTGGAGTTTCCTCATTTTCAGATCCCGGCGGGTAATACCCAAGCTGAATGATAGCCTCCCCTGAGAGTAATGCTCTGAAACTCCAGGTTTCCGTACCTCCGACTCCCATCATTCCCTCTGGATTCTCATTCTGCAGGTACACCGGTTCTCCTGCTTGTTCTACGACAACCGTTACTTGCTCTATACCATCACATTTCCATTGATATCCGGTCGTTGGATTTGCTTCAACTGTAATTGAGAAATCGTCCCCTGCTGCCACATGAATTGTGCTGTCAATAATTGCTTCAGGTGAATCAACGACTACCGCGCTGTCCAGGTGTACATTCTCACCGTTATCAACAACTGGCTGTTCAAGCGTCGATACATCACCGTTATCTGTCCCGCAACCTGTTACAAGCAGTATAGAAGCGACAATCAGAATCCATTTCATTTCATCCACCAATCCATTTGTTCAGCTATCAATGTAAATTGTTTTGCAGTTCATGAACTCCAGCATCCCGTTTCGAGACAATTCCCGCCCGAATCCTGATAATCCAATCCCTCCGAACGGAAGTCTCGGGTCTGATCGAACGAATGCATTAACAAAGCAGGCTCCAGCTTTAAGCTTCAACGCAATTTTCTCGCCTCTCGCAGGGTTCTCAGTGAATACAGAAGCGCCCAGCCCGAAAGGTGAACTGTCTGCGACTTCAATCGCTTCCTTTTCATCCTTTACCGGACAGACAGCAGCGACGGGGCCAAAGGTCTCCTCATCGAAAACAGGCATACCTTTCCGGCAGTTTCCAAGGACTGTAGGCGGGTAGAAAGCTCCCTGCAGCTCGGGGATTTCTCCTCCGGCCAGTACTTCAGCGCCCTTTGCAATACTCTTTATCACCTGCTGATGAAGCTGATCTCTTGGATCATACCTCGCCAGAGGGCCAAGAGTGGTCTCTTCATCCAGCGGATTTCCCATCCTCCCGGAAGTCATCTCCTTAACCAGAAGTTTTATGAATTCATTGTAAACACTTTCAACAACTATGAATCTCTTCGAAGCAATGCAGTTCTGTCCGGCGTTGATCAGCCTGGAGAATGCGGAGATCCGAGCCGCGTGAATCAGATCAGCATCCTCCAGAATAATTGCAGGATCACTCCCGCCCAGCTCAAGAACGCACTTCTTGACTTCCGCCCCGGCAGCCGCTGCAACAGCTCTTCCAGCCTGGCCACTGCCGGTGAGAGTAACAGCTTTTATTCTGCAGTCGGCGATAACTCCTGCAGATACTTCAGATACATGTTTCTCAGAGACAAGCAGAACTCCGGTAAGACCAGAAGGGAAACCCGCGTCCTGAAACAGCGTCTTTATCATTAAAGCGCATCCGGTAACGTTAGGTGAATGCTTCAGAATAAACGAATTGCCTGCCATAACGGCCGGAGCCGCGAATCTGAATACCTGCCAGAATGGAAAATTCCAGGGCATTACTGCAAATACTGCTCCAAGAGGCTGAAAGCAGATGTAACTAAGGCTGGCATCGGTCTTAACAATCTCATTCTTCAGGAATTCCGCTCCGTTTTCAGCGTAGTATCTGCAGACCCATGCACATTTCTCAGCCTCTGATACCCCTTGAGCAAGAGGCTTCCCCATTTCCATTGCCATGAGCCTGGCCAGGTCGACTTTTCTCGATTCAAGCAGTGCAGCCAGACGGATGAGAGCATCAGCGCGATTCTGAATGGAGGTTTCCTTCCAGTCCAGGAATGCACTGTGCGCATCACAGATGATGCCTTCAATCTCGAACGCCGTGTGTTCACGCCATGATTCTGTCATCTCTCCGGTGCAGGGATTGATCGTTTCAAGTATGCCATTTCCGGAAGCAGTCGATTTGTCACTCACAGGATTCCTTTCAAATTCTTGGAATAATTCCGATTTCCCTTTGCTGTTACACTATTCGATAATGCGTAAAATTCAAAGGTCGCTAAATGAAAGGAAAACTGAATATGGTATATTTATTTATTCAATCAGCATCATCCGTCTTGTCTCTGAAATATCGCCTGCTACAAGCCTGCAGAAATAAATACCTCTGGGAAATGAGGAAGCATCCCAGTTGAGGTTATGACTGCCAGCCTGCATATAATCATCCACCAAAGTTTCTACCTTCCTGCCAAGCACGTTGTAAACCTCAAGATCTACATGACCTGCTTCGGGAATATTAAAACAGATACTGGTTTGAGAACTGAATGGATTGGGACAGTTTCCGTTTAACGCAAATTGGCTGGGGGTAGGATCAGACTCAATTCCCATAAGTGAACCGGCAAGTTTTACCACAAAGATATCAAAACCGCCAGGGCCCTGCGGGCTGCCGATATAAGTACCGCATGAGATATAACTGCCGTCATCGTTCTGCCAGATGGACTCCATTGTAATCTGATGGAAACTATCCACATAGACCGTTTCCCAGATTATATTCCCCATGTCGTCAGTCTTGATAAAATAGGCATCACATTCACAATATATGCCATAGAAATCAACCAGATGAGCGGCGGCAATGTAACCTCCGTCCAAGGTTTGCCGGACGGATTTTATTTTATTTCTCGAACTCCACTGATAGGCATAGGTCCGGGACCACAGTTCATTACCCTCCGCGTCAGTTTTCAGCAGATAGCCTTTATAAACAGCTGATCCACCTATCATTCCTCCAATGATAAGACCACCATCTGTGGTCTGTTCAATTGAATAACCTCTATCATTGTCTTCCCCGCTATCATAGGTATGTGCCCACAGACTGTCGCCATCAGCATCGATCTTGATAAGAAGAACATCAGCGGTTTCATAGTTTACATAATTGCATATGCCAGTAGCGACAAATCCGCCATCATCGGTCTGACAGACAGATTCGATCCATTCACAAACATCGCTTTCCCCGAACGTACTGGTCCAGACAGTATCACCATCAGCATCCGTCTTAACCAGATACACATCATACATATAACCCTTCGAGAATTCATAGATACCGGTTCTACCTCCGATGATATACCCGCCGTCGCTTGTTTGTTGAACGCAATAAGCCTGATCTATATCACTGCAGTCATAGGTGCGGGACCAGAGCTCATCACCATTACTATCGGTTTTCACCAGGTAGAAATCGTAATTTTCATCCCATATATTTCCGACATAACCTCCGATTATAAACCCACCATCTTCCGTTTGTTGAACGGAACGACCCCATTCATCATCGTTTCCTCCGTATGTGCGGGTCCAGAGTGTATCACCATCAGTATTCATCTTGATCAGATAATAATCGCGATTGCCGATGCCGAAGGAATTTGTATAACCAGCTACGATATACGACCCATCGTCCGTCTGTTGGACACAGTAGGCTTTTTCCGTTTCACTTCCCCCGTAAAGACCGGTCCAGAGGATATCACCTGCGTTCTGAGCAACCGCCGTTGATACAGTAAGGAACCCACCAATGACTGTTAAAAGAAATAGATTTTTCATTTTCAACTCCCCTCTATCTGTCCAAACCTTTTAGAACATGATAATCTTCAGCCTGTGACCATAATGTTTCGAATAGTATTGTTAACCCTTTCGCGAGGGATCGGTGTTCAATAACCTGCGTGGTAAATGATGGGCGTCTGGAAATTGGATCTTCCAATGCCAGTAAGACGATTTTTGTATCGAAAACAGCCATCTTCATTGGAAGTTCATCGATTACTCTGGCCTCTTCACCTGAACTTACTGCTTGCTCTACTGCTTTGAAAATCCACTTCTTCTCATCCTCATCAGCGGGAATCTCATAAATACATCTTCCACTGATTCCATGCTTCAAAACATCTTTCTCCTGTTCAATCAGCTCTTCAGTTTTCTCTTGATGACTTGTTTGATCGGTATAGGGACCCTTTGTAAATACAATAATCTCTTTTTCCGCACCTTCGACCAATTGCATGAACCTTTTCTGTATTAGATTAGGCTCCTTTATTATCTCGATATAATCGAACGGGTCGACATCTTCACTTATTTCGAGAAAGATTTTCGACAGTTGCTCAGTTATATTCCCGGCTGCTTCTAGAATTTGTTCATTTCTCTCGGCGAAAGTCCTCTGATTTACCTCAAGAAGGTTGTCAACCGCAGCATTAATTTCAGAAGCTCTGTATTTATTGATTTTACCGGGAATAAGGCTGCATAATCCCTTCTTCATCAAAGATTCTGTAACGTCATAGACCTTTGTCCTGGGAATGCCCGATACAACCGAAATCTGTGTTGCAGTAAGGGATTTCCTTTCCATAAGAGCCAGATATCCTTTTGCCTCATAGTTGTTCAGACCTAATTTTCTCAGGTTTTCAAGCAATTCTTCTTCAGTCATTGTTTTCCTTAATAACAGCCATATCCTGGTCCTTCCGAGCCTTCTTTGAGTCTCTTTGCTTTATCTTAATAAAAGTACCTTTTTCGTTACAGAATGATCCCGCGTCTCAAATCGCACAAGATAAACACCGGGTGGAATTTCGCAGCCACTTTCATTCCTTCCATCCCAGACAACACGATAGGATTGGCTTGCAGTCGGATAGTCCCATTGTCTGATCAGTCGTCCACCAACATCATATATCTTCATGTAAGAGGTTAAGGATGTAGAACCAGAAGTTATCCCATTGCTCCCTTCGCTTTGCTCCATACTGAATGTTATTTCTGTTGAACCCCTGAACGGATTTGGAACTATCAGTAGAAGTTCAAATGAACCGGGAGACAAGTTGTTCTCCTCTATTCCTAATGTAGAAATACTGAAAACTGCATTACTCTGATCCTCACCGACATTAAGACCTGCATCATAAGCATAGATCTTAACCAGGCAATTATCAGAAGGGGTGTTTGGAATAGTCCATGAATAGGTGGAATCGTTTTCCTCTCCGGATGCGATTGTTTCCCAGCTCGAACCAGCATCTATTGAATAAAGGATACTTATGGAATCCACACCGATATTATCTTCAGCAAGCCAGGTAATATCGCAGGTATCACCGGGTTCAAAGCCCTCACTACCATTCGGGGAAATGACTGTAACCTGCGGGGGTTTGGCACCCTCAACTACTACAATGTAAATATGACCGTGAGAATCATGGACTCCTTCTCCTACTGTAACATATTCACCACCCGGCATCTGATGTGCCGCATGATTCCTGTCTGTACCACCATCGCTTCCATCTCCGCAAGCCAGAGTCCAAAGTGTATCACCGGATGAATCAGTTTTTACAAGCCAGAAATCCTGTGCACCTGAACCGTATGAGTCGGTGGGACCACCAATAATATACCCTCCTTCCCATGTCTGCTCGATTGATAAGCCATAATCAGCACCGTTTCCGCCGTAGGTTCTTGTCCAGAGGGTATCGCCATTTGCGTCAGTTTTTATGACCCAGAAATCGGGACCTCCAGCACCGAATGATTCTGTCCAGCCTGCAAAAACATACCCACCGTCCGAGGTCAAATCGACGGAACGAACCCTGTCCCGGTCACTTCCTCCATACGTCTTTGCCCAGAGTTCATAACCGACATCGTCGGTTCTTACAACATAGGCGTCACACTCACCGGCTCCGAATGAGTAGGTCGTCGCGGCAATGATATATCCACCATCAGAAGTCTGCCGGACTCCATATGCATACTCAGTATCAACTCCACCCAGAATACTGTGCCAGAGCATATTTCCTTCCGAGTCAGTCTTTACGAGATAGATCTGGTATGATGTGCCAAATGAACCGGTATATCCGACAAGAATGTATCCATCATCATAGGTCTGCCGGACTTCCTGACAACAATCCCAACCGGATCCTCCGTATGTTTGCGTCCACAGAGTGTCTCCGGTGGAAGGATCAATCTTCAACAGCCAGAAATCGTCACCCTTTTTTCCGGCCACAATGATCGCGTCGTCGGATGTTTCTGCAATAGAATACGCACATTCATCTCCGCTTTCACCGTACAAATGTTCCCATATGGGCAAAACCGCCCATGGTCCTCCGAAATCCTCGCGCTGGAGTTTTCCTACGTATAAACCATCTTGATACTGTTTCCCAACCACAATGAAAGGACCATCCGTGTTTTCTGAAAGCCACAGAACATCGTAAGCACAGCCAGCGTATTCGGTACTTTCTTGCGGATAATAGAATTCCCAGATTACATCTCCTGGATCGAAAGCTGCGGTAACTGATACGAATATGATACCCGTAATAACCACAAGTAACACAGCTTTTCTCATCTCTCCCCCTCCTGATATCATCGTATACCTGTTTCTTCCTGTGGAAAAATTATCACCATGCCGTTTAATTGTTCAAACATTATTTTTTCGAATTTCCAAGTTGTATTTCTTCACTTATCATTTTCTATTGATTAATGTTGTATCTTATTAGTTACAACAAATTGATAACAAAATGATTATTGATGTCAAGGGGAGTTTTTCGATTTGAGTTAACTTTCTATGTTTCCAGCAATACCGTAGTTATCAACTTGTCAGGTTCAGCACATCTTTCAAGTAGAACTACCATCGATGCATGACTGTTTAGCAATCGCTTGACCGGAAAGGAGTATTTCATTAATAAACTTACCATATTCGGATAAGAAAAATCGGAGGTAGAAATGAAATACAGTCCATTCTGTTTTCTGATACTGTTTTTCAGTACCGGAATATCAGGCGCAGCACACCTGGCATCAGTTGAATTCCTGGGATTTTCTGATGACGGGATGTTCGCCGCAATGGAACAGTGCTGGATATCGGATGGAAGCGGCGCTCCCGGAGCAGAGCTTATTATCAAATCGGTACCTGATGACAGTGTAGTACACAGATACAGAATCCTCTGGTCTGAGGAACTGTTATATGCGGATGGTATGGAAAAGGTTTTCCTGAATTCCGATAATCCGGCCAGAGACTCAATTCATGGACTGTCACAGACTCTTCTTGACAGTCTGGGAATTTTTCCTGAAAACACTGGCGTGCACTGTATTCATCATCCTCTGACGGACAGAGACGCTGTGCCGGATAGAGTATCATTTGTAACATGGCTTGGAACCTTTTCATACATGGGTCCTGAATACATTCTTCAGCTCCGGAATAATCCGGAGATGCCTGAATCCCCACCGGAGTGGCTGTCGATGTTCGACTGTCCTGTTCTCCTTGAAACAATAATTACAGACCAATACGGTAACACGCTTATGTTTCAGAAGGATGCTTCTCCAGAACCGGGATACGAGTATGTATCGGAATACCGAATCAGGGATGTATATGTTGAAGGAGACAGCCTGACAGCAATTATCCTTAACACTGTTGAACCAGGTTTCGAGGGTGCTGACAGTCGATTCAGAATGATTACCGGAGTACTGCGCTAACGGAGAAACATATTGTATCTTTTCTCATTCTCAATCGTCGTTTCAGGACCATGTCCGGGATGCACAACAGTCTCTCCCGGAAGAACAAGAATCTTCTCTCTGATCGAGGATATAAGCTCTTCAAGATTACCTCCGGAAAGATCAGTTCTGCCGATGGATCCCTCAAATAGTGCGTCACCAGTAAAAACATGCCCTGGTAAATAAATGCTTATTCCTCCAGGTGAATGACCCGGTGTATGAATGATTTCAAGTTTCAATTCTCCAACCCTGAGAATCTCACCACCTTTGAGCAGACGCGTTGGTTCAGGAGAATCCTCGAATTCCATACCCCACATGTCAGCATGTTCCCGTGCTCTCTGAAGAAAGGGTAAGCCGGCAGCATGAAGAAGAAGATCTGCGTCAGTCTCCCGCATCAGATAAGCGTTACCTCCAACATGATCGAAATGCCCATGAGTATTGATGACAAGAGTGAGTGTCAGCTTATTGTGTTCGAGCCTTTCGAGTATCCTCTCACCATGACCGCCCGGATCTATTACAGCAGCGGTACCGGACACAGGACAGCCGATGATGAAGCAGTTCACATCAATCGGTCCTGTCAGAATCCTATCGATGATTAAATCATGAAGTATCATTAGCATTAATAGGAGCTATAGATATTTATACTTGTAATGCGAGGATCAAGATCCACCATTCCTGGATTGAGGGAGCTGAACCAACCGTCTCCCAGAACTGATTCCCATGCTTCTATTTTTTCCTGAGTATCAAGTTCGCCTGCATCAAAATCAGCATAGATGCCGTTTCCCAGTAGAGTATTGGAGAAATCAGCACGACCATCATAATCCCATGCAAATCCCAGGAGTCTGAATTCACCCAGAAGAGAGTTAGCATCAGTAAGGGACATTCCGATGCGAATCCCCTCGGATGTCTCATAGGCTTCACCTGTAACAGTAATTCCAACTGTAGAATTCATCAAAGAATCATACCATGTAATTTCAAGTTCTCTTTTCGTTCCCGGAAACACCAGTGTTCCAGCGGCCATGAATCCTTCTCCAAGGTGAACAGTTGTATCGATCAGGACTTCATTCCCGACAAGATTACTCAATTCCGCCCTTGAAATATCAAGAGGAACAATTCCGACTCTCTCTCCAGGTACAATTAAAAGACCGGGATTACCCGCAACCGATAAGCCTGCAAGCAGGATCATTGTCAAACCCGGATACTTCATGATCAGATCCCCTTTCTAAACTACAGTTCGAATTAAGACAAAAGGTACCGCGTGTAAATACACATGGATTCTTCTCAATGCAACCCTGTCAAATTCAGAGATTTTTTAGGAAATTGTGATTGAATTGTTTATCTTTCAGCATTCAAACTTCCACGCTTCAGTAAATTGAATGGGAGAGGATGAGTACATGAATACAAACATATTTCTTATTATTCTGCTTTTCATAACAGGTACTGGTTATTCGCAGATAGCTGTACAGGCTGTACGGGTTAATGAGGCTCCTGAAATAGATGGCATACCGGATGAAGATATCTGGGAACTCGCAATTCCGGTGAACGAAGATTTCATTCAACACAGACCGGACTGCGGAGAACCCATGTCTGAACACACTGAAATCAGGCTGCTGTATGATGACAGGGCACTTTATGTAGCACTCACCATGCATGACAGCCATCCGGAAGAATTTACAAGAGCTCTGGCTCCCAGAGATAATGATTTCTCAAGTGAATGGATCGGTGTCTGGCTGGATACGTTTAACGACGATAACAATGCCTACTTCTTTTTCACGAATATTGAGAATGTCCAGCAGGACGGAAGATTATGCGAAGTGGGTGGATGGGACTCGAACTGGGATGCGGTATGGGAAAGTGCCACCGCCTCTTCTGATTCGGGATGGACCGCGGAATATGCTATTCCCTTCGCGGTCATGCGCTACTCTGATGATACCGAACAGATCTGGGGTGTTAACTTCAAAAGGACCATGACACGCACTAATGAAAGCGCTTTCCTTTTCAGGATGGGTGATAACGGCTGGATATATATCAGGGATTTCGGCGAACTTCATGGACTGAACAACCTTCCTGACAGTCGGCGAATTGAACTCAGACCGTATGGAGCTGGAAAGATTCAGTACCTGCCTGATTCTGAAGAACAGTGGGATCCCTGGGGAAATGCAGGTCTGGACTGCAGAATTGGAATTTCAACCAATGCTTCGCTTGACCTTACTATTAATCCTGATTTCGGACAGATAGAAGCTGATCCTGATGAAGTGAATTTATCACACTGGGAATCTTTTCTACGGGAAAAAAGACCTTTTTTCCTTGAAGGAGCTGATCTGTTCGATCTCCCTTTCAATCTTTTCTATTCCAGACGGATAGGCGCGGTTGCGACCAATGGCGAAATCATACCCATCATTGGCGGTGCCAAACTGACAGGGGCTTCCAACGGGTTCAGATTCGGTTTACTCGAAGCCTATACAAGCAGGATTTCTGAAGACGGTGACATGCTGGAACCAGCTACGAACTACTCGGTAGGACGGATACTCAGGGAATTTGGCGACGGTTCATTCATCGGTGCGAGCATGACCAGTACTGATATCCCTCAGCAGGAGAATCAGGAATACTCGTATGGACGTTCCGGAGCTCTCGATGCTCAGATCAGAATAGCAGATTTACATACTTTCTATGGAGCCTTTGGCGGTACCTGGAATTCCTATGCAGGCGAATGGTCGGACAATCTTGCATACAAAGGAAATTACAGTTTCAAGAATGAAAGACTGAACTGTTCAACCGGATTTTCTTACAGAGAAGAGAATTTCAACGCGAATATGATTGGATACACTACATCTACCGGAGATGTGAATTCATGGGCGAATATTGGGTTGTTCCATCCATTCTCCGGCAATCCAACGCTGCAGGATACGTGGGCGAATATTTACTGTCACTACAACCAGGTTCCAGGTGGAGAGATTACATCCAGGAGCATCAATCTGAATTCAGGTGTATCATTTCGCAACAGGTATAATATCAATGGTAATATCGGGTACAGCGGGGCATGGTTCGACAGATACGAGGTACCTGACGGCAAGGAATACGATCCTGGTATGTCATGGGGATTCAACTGTTCAACGGATTCGAGGAAAATATTCTATTTCTACCTCTGGGGAAACAGCAGCGCTTACCGTAATGGCACAAGAAGATATTTAGGGACATGGCTTAATCTGAAACCTGCTCCTCATGTTTCAATTGGGGCAGGTATCGACTGGAGTATTACTTCGAACGCATTAAGATACAACTGGGACAGCGATGCATGGGACACGAGAGATACCGACTGGAAATCGCTTGAATTGAGCTGCAGCTACATGTTCAGCACGGATCTGAGTCTGTCACTGGTATCTCAGGTTTCAAGGTTCGAATCGGATTATGGACTTTCTGAGGCTTCGGAGAGTAATGATCACTGGATGAACATTCTCCTCAGCTGGCAATTCAAACCCGGCAGTATGTTCTACTTTATGGCCGGTGAAAACGCGGATCCTGATGAGATTACCGGAGAATATGGAGAACCTGACTTCACTGTTTTCAGTAAACTCACCTGGTTCCTGCCGATCTGAACTCTCAGTCAGTATATCAGGATCATGAAATTTGAAGCATAACTCGTATTATTATAAGCAATAGAGTATATACCGACAGTTAGTTGACGAAACAGACTACGTCCCTGAGAAGAAGTTGGTTACGTTGGCTGGACCCGTACCGGTTATTTCGAAGAAGATATTCTGCAGATCTTTTTCTTTGATCTCATCTGTCATGAATATTTCAATCAGTCTGCCCTCATGAATGATACCCAGTCTGTCGCAGAGTACTTTCGCAACGGGAAGGGTATGGGTAGACACCACAACCGCTGCTCCGGAAGCAGCCGCAGCGCGGCTCATTCTGTTGAATGTTTCAGCTGAAGCCGGATCAAGACCGACGTGCGGCTCATCAATAACGTATAGTCCGGGTCGGGATATGAAGGCCGAGGAAAGCACTACTCTCTGTATCATCCCGTGAGAATAGGTCTCGGCTCTGCTGTCCAGCCAGTCCCCCATATCGAAGAGCTTCTCATGAAACGCGATTCTCTCCTCAAGTTCATCCGGCGGGATGTTCCTCATTCTTCCGACAAACCTCAGGAATTCTCTGCCTGACAGCTTTGAGTACATTGTCGGCTCGTCAGGTACATAGGAAATCCGTTCATGTACACTTTCGGGATCAACGGATGCATCCACTGAATCAACAATAATTCTTCCGCTGTCAGGAACTACAAGCCCGGAAATCATCTTAAGAGTTGTGGTCTTACCCGCGCCGTTAGGTCCCAGAAGTCCGAATACTTCCCCTGGCGGAATTTCCAGAGACAGATCAGATACAGCAATTTTCTTCCCGAAGCTCTTGCAAAGCGATTCCAGCTTGAGAATCAAGATTTACCTTCTTCGATATCCAGCACGGCATTAATAAATGAATCCAGTTCGAATTCAAGGAGATCATCACTGCTCTCCCCTACTCCGATATATTCGATGGGAATATCCATCTGGCTGGCCATGGCAAGCACAGATCCTCCCTTTGCCGTTCCGTCGAGTTTTGTAATCACGAGCCCGGTTACCGGAATTGCTTCAAGAAACTGTTCTGCCTGGGCTCTCGCGTTCTGTCCTACGGTACCGTCAAGAACCAGGAGCACTTCGTGGGGAGCTGATTCCATCGCTTTACCGCAAACCCTGTGAATCTTGGAGAGTTCGGCCAGTAAACCCTTCCTGTTGGGAAGCCTTCCTGCTGTATCGATTATCACGGTATCGTAATCTCGGCTCAGCCCCCGCTTGACTGCATCATAAGCTACTGCGCCAGGATCAGATCCGGGTAGTTGAGTAATAATCGCGGTTCCCAGTTTCTCAGCCCATATTTCGAGCTGTTCAGCTGCAGCGGCTCTGAATGTATCAGCGCATGCAAGAAGAACTTTGCTTTTCTCCTTCTGGAGCTTCGCAGCCAGGCGTGCGATTGTGGTTGTCTTTCCAGCACCGTTAACTCCAACTACAATGATAACCTTGGGCCGAGAACTGATGATCCGGGAGGTGGTGCGAACAGGCACACTTTCTCTCAGAATCCCGGCAAGAGCTTCTTTCCAGCCCAGCCCTGCCTTTTTGATCCTTCCGGGGAGTTCGAGTATTATCTTCTCGGTCAGTTCCCAGCCGAGATCACTTCCGAGGAGAATCTCCTCAGCTTCCTCAAGAACACTCTCATCAATACTTCCCGAACTGAATAGCTGGCTGAGCCTGCCCGCAAGCGCTTCTCTGCTCCGTCTGAGTTTACTCGAAAGATTCAAATCAACAAAACTCCTCAGCTGTCACTCAGTTGTTCAGCAGTTTCAAGGCTGACAGACGTCATGGATGAGACTCCCTGTTCGGCCATTGTTATTCCAAACAGGCGGTCAGCGGCTTCCATCGTACGCTTGTTATGCGTTATCACCACGAACTGGGTTCTGTCAACGAATCCTTTGAGCAGTTTGACGTAATTATCAACGTTTGAATCATCAAGCGGCGCGTCCAGCTCGTCCAGCACACAGAAAGGAGACGGCTTAACAAGATATAGAGCGAACAGCAGTGCAGCAGCAGTCATGGCTCTCTCGCCACTTGAAAGAGCTGTGATATTCTCAAGTTTCTTTCCGGGTGGCCTGGCAACTATCTGTATGCCGCCTTCAAGAGGATCTTCTGAATCAAGTGCCATGATATCAGCCTCTCCCCCGCCGAAAAGGCTGGTAAACATATCCTTGAAGTGCTTCCTGACTTCAATGAAAGTCTCATCAAACTTCTTTGCGGCTGTCTGATTGATTTCTTTAATAGCGTCCATAAGGGATTCTCTTGCTTTGTTCAGATCGTCCCTCTGATCCTTCAGGAAAGTAATTCTTTTGCTGGCTTCCTCGTGTTCCGGAACAGCAAGCATGTTTACAGGGCCGAGATTCTCTTTGTAGCCGATCTGCTTGTTCAGTTCCTTCTCGAGATTCTCATCGGAGTAATCCCAGAACCTGCTGCTTTCCTCGGGGAGATCAGGTTCTTTATCCTTGAGTTCATCAACAAGCCTTCTCACTGTTTCCGATTCACCTGAAAGAGCAGCTCTTTCTTCTCTGGCGGAAGACAGATTCTCTCTGTGTTCCGAAAGCTCATCTTCAACCTGTCTGGTTTTCTCAAGCCATTCTGCCCTGCTGTTGCTGGCCGATGTTCGGCTTTTTTCGGCTTCCTCTCTGCGTGCGGAGAAATCTCCCCTCTGCTCATCCAGCTGCTCAATAGATTTGTCAATAGTGATCTTTCCATCAAGCAGAGAAGCGGCTTTTTCTTTGAGAGTACGGCTTCCTGCCCTTGAATCCGAAGCGTCAGATAGATGTCTTGCCCGATCAAGTCCGATCTGCTTAAGAGATGTCTCCAGAGAAGACAGTTCGATAAGCGCAGCATTTTCTTCCCGAACGGCTCTGTTAAGATCAACTGTGAGCTTGTCCCGCTCAGCCTCGCTTTTCTCTAGAATACCTGCCTGTTTATTATGCAAAGCGCTGTATTCTTCAATTCGTTTTGAGGGTTCTTCCGATTTCTGATCTTCCGAAGCCTTCCTGATATCGGGAAGGCTTGCCTCGATATTCTCCTTCTCGCCTGCAAGTTCACCGATCCTGTTTTCCAGACCTTTAACAGTTGCCTGAAGTGAAGCTTCATTTTTTTCGCGGATGATGACAGCATCGCGGATTTCTTCAAGAGAAGATGATAATTCGATCTCTTTTTCTCTCAGACGTTTCTCCTCATCCCGATCAGCGTCAAGCTTCTTTCTAAGTGCCAGAAGCATTTCATCAGCTTCTTCAGCGAGAGCTTCGCGTTCAATTGCCCCTCCGCCTGATTCGGGAACTCCGAGCCTTACGAGACCATCTTTCCTGAACAGATCGCCGCTTCTGGTAACTATATCAAGGTCAATGCCGCTGAAGAACCATTCCGCTGCTGTTTTTCTATCCGGAGCAACAACGCATCCTGAAAGGAGAGCTTTGAAGCTGTCCGGGGAATTATCCTCCAGACAATCAGGCAGCCATACAGACTTTTCCGGAATCACGGGTTTTGATACTTCTTTGACACTCAAAAAATATCTTTTCCCGCCTGAACCATCAGGTAGAATCCTGCCATCGCAGATAATTGAATCCTGAAATGAATCGAGCCATGCGCCGACAGCTATTCCCATTCCGGATCGAACAGACAAACCTGATGATATGAGCGAATCCCGGGAATCATATGAGGAATCAGCCTTTCTGAGGTTCTCAATCTTTCCCCTTAGAAGACCTGCTTCTATTTCACAGGATCTGATCTTATCTGCTATTCCGGCAATCTTCCCCGCTATTGCTGTTTGAGATTCCTTCCCCTTTTCAAGCCTTCCCGCCCACTCGAATTTTGCTGCAGTGACCACGGAAAGCTCTTCTTTTGATTCAGTGAGGTGATCAGTGATTCTTTGAATTGCTTTCTCAATCTCTTCTTTTCTTTCCAGAGCATGCTCTGCTTCCTGCTTTGCTCTTTCTATTCTTCTGAGATTATCCGTGTATTCTTTCTGGAGAGAACGTAAACTGTCAGCCCTGTCTCGGTACTCTGATTTCAGTTGTTCAAGTTCGGCTGATAACCTTTTGTACTCGTTTTCCTTCAGCAAGGTTTCCGAAGCAGACTTCTCCGCAATACTTCGAGCAGATTTGATCCGGTTCTCAAGCGAGGTCTGCTCGCCAAGCAGAATCTCAGCCTTTTTTTCAAGATTCTCAGCTTTTTCTGATTCCAGCACCGATTCCTTCTCAGCGGCCTCGGCCTGTTCTATGGTGTATTTCCTTCTCTCGTCGGCAACTGCAAGCTGTTCCCGGACTTTCCCGAGTTCTGAATCAAGCATGGAACACTGCTGATGTTCTCTGTCAAGTTGAGACTGAACCGTCTCGAGAGAAGTTCTTGCCTGGCTCAGCCTGGCTGTAGCGACTGCGACTGAAGCAGAGTGTTTCTGTTCATGTCCCTGGCTCTCTTTGAGACGCTTCTCCAGTTGTTTCAATCTGTTCTGTGATACTTCGAGACTGCGATACTCCATGAGGCCCTGGATTTCAGTTACCCGTTTTTCAGATATCTCCCACCGTCTGAAATCGGCCACCTGTTTTTTGAGCAATCGGACATTCCTGTCAACCTCGGAAATAATGTCATCCAGTCTCTCCAGATCTGCACCTGTGCCATTAAGCTTCAGTTCTGCTCTGTGGCGCTGTATTTTGTATTTGACGATTCCGGCGGCTTCATCAAAGAGAAATCTTCTGTCAGTCGGACCGCTTTCAATAATAGTTTCGGTCATATTTCTCTCAAGAATCCAGTAACCATTGCTTCCAAGCCCTCTGTCAACGATCAGATCGGTAATATCCATGAGCCTGCATCGGTTACCGTTCAAAAGGTACTCGCTGTCTCCGGATCGGAAGAGTCTTCTTGTTACTGAAACTTCATCGAAATCCAGATCGAGTTCCCGTTTGAAATTGTCGAAAGTCAGGATTACTTCAGCCATCCCGAGCGGTTTTCTGTCAACTGTTCCGGAAAATATCACATCCTCCATGCGATCAGCTCGCAATTCAGATGGACTCTGGGATCCGAGCACCCATCTTATCGCGTCAGCTATATTGCTTTTCCCGCAACCGTTCGGCCCTACTATACAGGAGATACCTTTGCGGAATTCCAGTTCAAAAGCATCCGCAAATGATTTAAAACCAACTATCTCAAGCCTTTTAAGATACAAGTGTCGATGCCCCCGTCAGCTGAAAGTCTGCCCGGATCAGATATTCCGGATTCGTTGTACGGACTCAGAAAAATAGACAAAAAAGCTTATCAGCACAAACGCAAAGGATAAAAGACCTACAGGATCGAGTCCGGCAAAAACCAGACTGGAAGGCCACAATGCTTTATCAAGCATATAGCAGATCGCGGCTATGGTCATGTAGATCGAAAGTATGAGAGTTGAGAGTTTACCCCAGATGTTCGAAGCAGGAGGCGATCCGAGACGCTTTGTGAGATAAAGCCCTCCGGAAGCGATGAGAATATCTCTGGACAGGGCAACCGCAATAAACCAGACCGGAACTGCACCGAGAAAGCCCAGAGTGATGATGAACGCAGTCATTGCGATCTTATCCGCGAGAGGATCTAATAGTTTTCCCCAGTCACTGATAGAATCTGTCCTTCTCGCTATGATTCCATCCAGGAAATCAGAAAAGATCCCCACAATGAGAATTATGCACGTGGGAATAATCGCTCTGGAAACCAGAAAAAAACATGCGGCAAACCCCATAGGAATTCTTGAGAGGCTGATAATATTGGGGAGATTGACTACAGGCCCTTTCATGAGTCATCACCACCCTTTAGGGATGATCTGAAGCCGCCAATCATCTTTTCCGCATGTTCAAAGGCAGCGTCTCCTCCACCGAGCAGGCGCGCAATCTCCGCAATTCTGTTCTGTTTATCCAGTAATACTCTCACACTTGTTGAGGGCAGATCATCATGCAGTTCTTTGGACACCGCAAGATGTCTTCCAGCCTTTGACGCGATCTGGGCCAGATGTGTTATTACGATAACCTGCCTTCTCTCCGATGCTCTTTTAAGTGAATCCGCAAGCAGATTAGCGGTTTCTCCTCCGATACCACTGTCTATCTCATCAAAGACCATGGTCGAAGCCTGACTTACGCTGACAAGTGCCAGTTTCAGAACCAGACTCACCCTTGACAGTTCTCCTCCGCTGGCTACAGAAGCCAGCGGGCCCGGTTCTATACCCTTATTAGCGCTGAAGTAGAATTCAGGTATTTCATACCCATCGGAACAGATGGTCCTACCGTCTGATGTCAGGCTTCTGTTCAGTGGCGGATCATGCATGATAACACTGAAGACCGCGTCCGGCATACCGAGGAGTCTCAGTTCCTTCTGAACGCAATTCTTAAGTTTCTTCACAGTCGATTCTCTGGCGGTCGAGAGTTGCTCCGCAGCTTCATGCAGCTTTTCACCCTTCCCGGGAACCATTGTTTCCAGATCCTGAAGTTCACACTCAAGAGATTCGTATGTCTCCTGCTCCTCCATAAGTGTTTTCCTTCTATGAAGAAGTGTATCAAGAGAACCGCCGCATCTTCCAAGCAGTTCCGAATAACCGTCCAGCCTGTCGTCAATTTCTTTCAGCCTCCAGGGAGCGCTGTCAACTCTTCCGAGAATAGAGCTGCAGGATAAACTGGCCTCGTTAAGCGAGATCTCAGCCTGCCCGATGAGTTCGATGGTTTCGTGGAGTTCAATATCGGTATGCGAAAGTTCGTTCCGGAATCTTCCAAGTTCGCCCATTATCCCACCATCACCTGATATCGCGTTTACGATACTATGAAGGGTTTCAACACAGTTCTCTGAAGCTATTAATTCCTTTCGCTCGCTGATAAGGTTCTGGTTATCTTCCAGAGAGGGGTTCAACTTCTCTATCAGTGAAAGCTCGTGTCTGATAAGATCTCTTGATTCAAGATTTTTCTCGTGTTCCTCACGCAAATGGGCCAGACGCTGCAGAAGCGTTCTGTACTCGTCAAACATATGGGAAAGACTGTCTGCCAGATCGGAATTTCCACCGAATTCATCGAAGGCTGTCTGCTGATTTCTCCGAACAAGCAGCGCCGGAGTAGAGCGCTGCGAATGAAGGTCGATAATTCCGGAGACCTGTTTTCTCACTTCATCCAGAGTGGTCAATTCATCGTTGATGAAGGTTCTGCTTCGCCCACCAGCACGAATTTCCCTCCGTACGATTATTTCTGATCCGTCTCTGTTCAGAAATACAGCCTCTACGCTTGCAAGTCTTGTGCCTGGTCTGACCAGACCTGTATCAGCTCTCTCCCCGAGGGTCAGTAACAGCCCGTCAATCAGGATCGACTTTCCGGCACCCGTTTCCCCGGTCAGAACATTCAAATCACTATCAAACTCAATCGTTGTATCACTTATGGTCGCCAGATTCCGGAGAGCAAGGCAAGTCAGCATTCTATCCCCTCGATCCCCACCCGAGCTTTTGCCCGAGTTTGTCGTAATAGCCGGGGTGATCGGCAAACCGGACAATCCTGCACGTGCCCGAGTCCTTGATTATTGTCAGCTTTTCTCCGGTTCTGAGAGTCCCGGAGGCAGCACCATCAGCAGAAACTACGGGTCCGGTTCCTCTTAATGCACCTATTGTTATTGAAATGGACAAACTGTCGGGTACGACAAGAGGCCGCAGGGACAGAGAATGAGCACAGATCGGAACTATAAGGATGGCAGGCAATCCAGGATCAAGGATTGGCCCTCCACAGGAAAGGCTGTATGCCGTAGACCCGAGGGGAGTGGAGACTACAATGCCGTCACCGACCATATGGGCAACCTTCGCGTTATCCACAAACAGATCAAAATGTAATATTCCGCCCATCATGGAACGGTTGATACTGAAATCATTCACTGCAGTCAGACAATGACCTGAGGGAAATTTCGCTTTGAGAATGGGCAGTGTTTCGACGATGTAATCACCTTTTACTATCCTGTTGATTGTCTTCTCCAGAGAAACCTGCTCAACACTTGCAAGGAAACCCAGTTGCCCGGCATTGATACCCAGAACCGGTATTCCCAATGTGCGATAGTAATCCATGCCCCGTAATATGGAGCCATCACCTCCGAGTACGATTGCCATGTCGCACAAATCACTTTCCTGAATATCGAAACTGCTGAGGTGATCAGCAGATGAAGAAGCGGATCTGATTATGATGCCGTGTTTCTCGCAGATAGACAGCATATTCTGAATCAGACCGGCATACGGAGGATTGAATCTGTCTACGTAAAGACAGAGGCTCTGAATCGGAATGGAGTTAGCGCTACTGTCCAACAAAATCACCGATTCTCTCAGCCAATGATTGATAATCAAGTCCTGCTTCGATCATCAGTTCTTCTCTTGTTGCGTGAGTCTGGAATTCATCCTGAAAACCAAGCGTGAGAACAGGAATATTAAGATCGAACAGTATGGATCGTACGTGAAAACCGAATCCACCCTTTTCTGCTCCATCCTCTACGGTTATTACTTTACCGCATTCAGCGGCAAGTATGCGTATTTCATTGAACGGTGCGGGTTTCAGCCAGACAGGATCGAACACGGCAACGGATATCCCCCGCTTTTCAAGAACATCTGCTGCTTTAAGGGCGTAGAGAGCCATAATCCCCACACCAATGACAAGCACATCCTTCCCTTCCCTTATGAGCTGACCTTTCCCGGGCAATACGGTTTCCGGGGATATTGATGGAACATCCGGTTCTTCTCCTCTTGGATACCTGATAGCTGTTGGATATTCTTCGAAAAGGACTGAAGCCCTCAGCATCATTTCAAGCAGATCGCAATTTCTTGGAGCCCCGATACGCAGACCCGGGACAGGGAGAAGCATGGAAATATCAAACATGCCATGATGTGTGGGACCATCCTCCCCCACTACACCGCCTCTATCAACAGCAAGAATAATGGGGGCTTTCTGAAGAGCAGCATCATGTATTACCTGATCGTACGCCCTCTGTAGGAAAGTACTGTAGATAGCTACAACAGGTTTGAGACCTCCGAACGCGAGACCACATGCAAGCGTAACAGCATGCTGCTCGGCAATACCTACATCAAAAAATCTATCGGGATATTTGACCGCAAACTCGTTCAGTCCGGTTCCATCGGGCATTGCCGCAGTAATGGCGACGATTTTTTTGTTGGATCGGCCCAGATCAATCATCGTTCTTGAAAAAGCTGAAGTAAATGACTCTCTTTTATTTCTTTTTTCAGTAAATGACGCGGATACACCATGATATCCGGTCGCGTCAAGCTCAGCAGGCTCAAAACCTTTCCCTTTTTTGGTTTCAACATGAAGCAGAACCGGGCCTGGTATCTCCGAGACACGCTGAAGAACCCCTGTAATAGCAGCGAGATCGTTTCCAGGAACAGGACCCAAATATCGCACGCCAAAATCATCAAACAGGGTATCAGGTGTAACAAGTGTTTTCTTTAATCCGGATGTGACCGCATGAGCCGCTTTTCTGACGCGTTCGCCAAGCGAAGGTATTTTCCCCAGAACATTCCATACATCTTTCTTAATCCGATTGTATCGCGGATCGGTAATAAGTTTTGTAAGGTGTCTGGATATGGCGCCAACATTTGGTGAAATAGACATATCATTGTCATTCAGAATGATGAGCATATCAGTGCCGATGTGTCCCAGATGATTGAGTCCCTCGAAAGCTATACCAGCTGTCATCGCGCCATCACCAATTACAGCGACTACTTTATAATCCTCCCCGGAAATATCCCGCGCCAGAGCAAATCCGAGAGCGGCAGAGATTGACGTAGAACTATGTCCTGTTCCGAAAGCATCACAGGGGTTCTCATCCCTTTTGGGAAAACCGCTCAAACCTCCCGACTGTCTGATGGTATGAAATCTGTCGGCCCTGCCGGTTAGAAGTTTCCATGGATAAGTCTGGTGACCTACATCCCAGATGATCTTATCCAGAGGGACCGAGTAAACGGAAAGCAGCGCAACGGTCAGTTCAACAACACCAAGGCTTGACGCAAGGTGCCCGCCTGTACTGCGAACCACATTAATTATTCTATTTCTGATTTCATCGACAAGAACAAGCCTGTCCTCCATGGAGAGTTCCGAAACATCAGTCGGAGAGCTGATTCCATCCAGTATGGACATAATTTCATTTCCTCCTGTCCGGAAGATACAGAGCCAGCGAGGATATCTCCCCCCAGTTTCCTCTTAATCCTGAGAATGCCACGGCAATATCATATGAAAGCTCTTCAGCTTCGGATACTGCGGCATCCAGACCAAGCTTCGTAACGGGATTGCACTTGCCGAGATCTGAATCCTTGGAGACCTTTTTCCCCATCTCAGCCGTACTCCCGCGAATGTCCAGAATGTCATCTGTAAGCTGAAACAGATATCCCAGTCGGTCACCTTCAATTGAAACCTCATTGATGAGTTCATCGTCTGCCCCACCCGCCAGCGCACCGAGTTCCAGAGAGACTCTTATAAGGGCAGCAGATTTCCCCTTTATCATCAGGCGGATCCAATCCATATCTGCTTCAGCAGGATGATACATATCCATATACTGGCCACCGACCAGATAACCCGGTCCCGCTGCGGAAGCAAGATGCCTTACCATTCCTGCAACCCTTCCCGGACCGAGAGGAGTTCGGAGAAGCACTCCGAAGGCTTCAATGAGCAGCAGATCACCGGCAAGCAATGCCTGATTCTCTCCGCATGTCTTGTGAAGCGTCGGTTTTCCTCTTCTGAGATCGTCATTGTCCATTGCGGGCAGATCGTCATGAATAAGTGAATAAGTGTGAATCATCTCCACAGCGCATGCCGCGTAGAGAGCTCTGTCCGGACTACCTCCAGTTGCGCAGCAGGCAGCTCTTACAAGGAAAGGTCTTATACGCTTCCCGCTGGATCCAAGAGAATAACCCGCAAACAATGGAAGACGGGAAATCGATTTCTTATTCGCGAAAATCTGATCAAGTTCCTGCTCGACCCATAAAGCTGTACTTGATAGACTCTCTTTCAGCCGTACAGAATCATATTCTCTCATTTATCGTGCGCAATCCATCTACACTCAACTTATCGTCCAGTACTACTTCAAGACCGTTTACATAAGTGTTACCTTCAGCTACTTTCAGCCTTATATGTCTCCCTGTGATAAATCTGAGCCTTGCTTCCTCAGTACACATTCCTATTACTCCATCCATGGAACCGCACATTCCAAGATCGGTTATGGATGCTGTTCCACCAGGCAGTATTCTGGCATCAGCGGTAAGAACATGTGTATGTGTCCCGGCGACAATTTTCGCTCTACCATCCAGATGTCTAGCCAGCGCCTGTTTTTCACTTGTGGCTTCAGCATGCATGTCAACGATTATCACATCGCCCGGATTATTTCTGATAATAGTATCCACAGTCCTGAATGGGCAGTCAAGAGCCATCGGCATGAACAGTCTTCCCTGCAGGTTGATAACCAGGATTCTCATATCCTCCCTGCGGATAGTAATAAAACCCTTGCCTGGATTCCCGGGAGGATAATTTGCGGGCCGCAATACAGGGCAGTTGACTTCATCTATATATTCAAGCACATCATTGTGCTGCCAGATGTGATTCCCTGATGTAATAACATCCACTCCCGCATCAAGAAGCTGAATAGCGGTACCTCTGGTTAGACCAAAACCTCCAGCCGCGTTTTCACCGTTAGCAACGACAAAGTCATAATCCCTGTCTTTAAGATACGATACAAGCGCTTCTCTTCCCGGTCTTCCGATTACATCTCCAAATAATAATATTTTCACTTTATCGAGCCGTTTCAGAAGCCCTGGTTTCCCGGATCACGGTAACCTTTATCTGACCTGGATACTCCATGTCACTTTCGATTTTTCTTGCTATTATCCGCGCGAGTTCTGCAGCTGAATCGTCATCAATCTGTTCAGGTTTTACTGCAATTCTTAATTCTCTTCCGGCCTGAATTGCGTAGGATTTCCTGACTCCGTCAAATGAATCGGCTATTGCTTCAAGCTTATGAAGTCTTCTAACGTAAAGCTCAAGTGTTTCCCTTCTGGCTCCGGGACGGGCAGAACTTACCGCGTCAGCGGCCTGAATCAGAATCGCATACAGCGAATTGCATTCAATCTCCTCATGATGAGCACCAATAGCATTACACACAACAGGTGATTCCTCATAACGCTGAGCCAGTTCCATTCCCACAGCGGCATGTGAACCCTCTATGTCCTGATCAGTTGCTTTACCAATGTCATGAAGAAGACCTATACGCCTTGCTATAACTGGATCAAGTTTGAGCTCTGACGCAAGAAGCCCGCAGATATTAGCTGTTTCAAGTGAATGCTGGTACATATTCTGACCGTAACTGGTTCTGTACCGCAATCTGCCCAGATGTCTGATCAGCTGTTGATGAAGACCTGAAACATTTGCGTCAAGAGCGAGCTGATTTCCCAGTTTCCTGATCTTTTTCTCCATCTCTGAAGTTACTTTGGCTACGACTGATTCAATTCTTCCGGGATGTATTCTACCATCTTCCAGAAGTTTCTCCAGCGCTATTCTTGCCACTTCTCTTCTTACAGGATCAAAACAGGAAATAACTACTGCTTCGGGAGTATCATCAATGATAACATCAACGTTCGTCACAGCCTCAAAAGCTCTGATATTTCTCCCTTCCCTTCCGATAATCCGACCTTTCATGTCATCACTCGGCAGGTTGACGACTGAAACACAGTTTTCAACAACAAAATCCGCTGAGCATCTCTGAATTGAAGTAGACAGTATCTTCAACGCTTCTTCTTCTGCCTTGTTCTCGGCGGCTTCCAGTATCTTGCGCGTCAGTCTTCCAGCTTCATGGTGAAGCTCTTCCTCAAGATTGGAAAGCATTAGCTTTCGGGCTTCTTCTCTGGAAAGATTAGCGATCTTCTCAAGCAGCTTATTCTGCTCGTCCATAAGCTTGGTTACCCTTTGATGTTTTGCGTTGAGAGATTGCTCTGTTTCTGACAGAGATGTTTCACGCTTCTTCAAAGCTTTCTGCGAATCCTCAAGTTTTTCCCTGAGAATTCTCAATCGCTCCGATTCACTTGAGATCTGGCTTTCTTTTCGATCAAGATTGATTCTTTTTTCCTGATATTCCTCCAGAGCAGTAACTTTCTCTCTGGAAATCATGTCGCGACCTTCCAGAAGAGCTTCACGCTTCAATGCTTCACCTTCACGCTTTGCGTCGGTTATTATCCTGACAGCTTCCGCTTCTGAACCTTTTACCTCTCTGGATATAAGCAACTTATGAAGAATAAAGCCAAGCGCAAATGTAACGGCAGCAATCAAGGCAGGTATTAATATGTTCATGGTTTGCTCCTGTTCAGGCGCAGGTTTGCATTTATGTAAAACGGTGCAGGATGCAGTCCTGAACAATGACCGGAACCGAAATCACCCCTGCGCAGAGTGTCGGCACATCCTTTCCGTATTCTTAAACGTACTATCGCAACAGGTATTGGAGTTTACCGCGATAGACTGGATGTGCTGTTCTGCTGGAGAACGGGGTTTTCCGCTGAAGATAAAGAACCTGAAGCAACAGAGGAGGAGGATACGGAAGGATGAGATGACTCGGCGAGTACCTGTTCAATGCGATCGGCAAGCCTCGTCAGTTCGGTGCTGTTGCTCTCTTCCATTTCTCCGTATTGATCTCTCTTCTGAAAAAGTTCATCGGCTATATTGAGTGCAGCAAAAATCGCCACCTTGGCTGTGGAAGCCAGAGTGGCGTTATCAGTCATCTGCCGCATTTTCATATCAACGTAATGAGCAATCTCTGCAATATATGAAGGTGAACCTGCTCCCCGGATTGTGTATTCCCGCCCAAAAATATTGACGCGGGTTACTTCCGTCCGGTTGCTCATTATACCTCTAACTTATTTGCTTGTAATTCAATGCTATCCAGCTTAACCAGCACACCTGAGAGCCTGCGCCTGATCTCCTGTCTTTCTCGCAGAAGCCTGGCGCTATGAATCCTGAGTATATTGTAACCATCAGAATCCTTCGTGTCCACACTATTCTCAAGTCTGGACTCAAGATCATTGACCAGTGCCAATAGTTCGTCACGTTGAGTTTGTAATGACCTCAGCTTGACTATCAGTCTATTTATCGCTTCGGTCAACCTCTCGAGATCTTCCGATTGGGACACGTATCATCCCCTCACATTCAGAGAGCGGCTTTGGCTACTTCCACAACCTTCGCAAATGCTTCCGGGTTTCGTACGGCCAGATCCGCAAGTATTTTCCTATCAAGTTTAATCCCCGCTCCGTTGATACCAGCTATGAGTTTGCTGTAAGTGATACCATGTTCACGCGAGGCGGCGTTTATACGTGTAATCCAGAGTGCCCGGAAATCACGTTTTTTGTTTCTTCGGTCACGGTACTGATACTCAAGAGCTTTCTTCCTGGCTTCATTAGCAACAGTGTACAGCTTTCTTCTTCCGCCAAAATATCCTTTAGCTGTCTGAAGTCTTTTCTTGTGACGCTTCTTTCGTACAACAGCACTTTTTACTCTGCTCATTTTCTCTCTCCGTGATTGCTAAGGCATAAGTTTTCTAAGACGCTTGGTATCAGGTTTGGATGCAATACCGTCTTTACGCAATTTCCTTTTCCGCTTAGCACTTTTCTTAGTTTTGATATGGTCGGCATAAGGGCTCGATATTTTGAACTTGCCATTCGCCGTTTTTCGGAACCTTCTTGCGGCTCCTTTATGGGTTTTCATCTTTGGCATTTCGACTCTCCGTTAATTCCTCTCCTTCAGAGGAGAAATAATCATTGTCATCTGTCGCCCTTCCATGGCGGGTTTCCTCTCTATACAACCGAGATCATTCAGATCTTCAGCCAGTCTATCGAGAAGTTCGTAACCCTGCTCCTTATAGGAGAGCTGACGTCCGCGAAACACCACTGTGGCCTTTACCTTATGTCTGGATTCCAGAAATTCACGTGCGTGTTTCATCTTGAAATTGTAATCGTGCTCTTCAGTGTTTGGTCTGAATTTTACTTCCTTCAGACCTCCAGTATTCTGTTTCTTCCTTGCTTCTCTTTCTTTTCTATTCATGCGATAGCGGAACTTTCCGTAATCGACTATGCTGACTACGGGTGGGTCTGCCCCCGGTGAAATCTCAACAAGATCCAGCCCGGCTTCCGCGGCCATGTCAAGAGCTTCCTGAATACTTAAAGTACCGACATGATCTCCATTTTCATCGAGTACTCTTACTCGAGGGCTTCGAATCTCTCCATTCACCCTTATCTGTTCCTTATTGCTAATAGACGTACCTCCTTGTTCAGGGCAGTTCCGGTCGTTTGCATCCAACCAACGCTATATCAAGCGCTTCGCCCAGTTCCATGGTTCCTCTGTCACCTTCACCGTGAATGCGCAAAGCAACCCTGTCTGATTCCATTTCACGTTCGCCGATAATGAACATGAATGGAACCTTGCCGGTTTCCGCATCTCTGATGCGATAACCTATCGTTTCACTTCTACCGTCAATTCTGCAGCGAAGACCTGCTCGCTCAAGTACATCCGCAATTTCTGAGGCCTTATCATGCTGATCTGACGTAATAGGTAAGATAACAATCTGAACTGGAGCAAGCCAGCCCGGAAAGTTGCCTGCGTAATGTTCGATTAAATTACCAATAAATCTTTCAACAGATCCGAATAAAGCCCTGTGAACCATATATACATTATGTTCCTGTCCATCATCTCCAACGTAAGTGAGATTGAAGCGATCAGGAATATTAAAGTCGAACTGGATTGTAGGACCCTGCCAGTATCTTCCAAGCGCGTCTTTCATCTTGATATCTATCTTGGGTCCGTAGAATACAGCTTCCCCCGCAACAGGCCTGTAATCCTCGCCCATTTCATCAAGTGCCCTGGCCAGGGCGGATTCGACTCGGTTCCACTCCTCCGGCTCACCGGCGTAGTGATCGGGGTCTTCCTTATCCATAAGTGACAGCTCTATTTTGTACCCGAAATCGAAGATCTTCAGGAAATATAGAGCGAATCTTACAACCTTCTGAATCTCTTCGACTATCTGATCCTCTGTACAGAAAATATGGCCGTCATCAACAGTGAATCCGCGAACCCGCATGAGCCCGTGAAGCACACCGCTCTTTTCGTATCTGTAAACCATACCAAGTTCAGCGAAGCGTAAGGGAAGTTCGCGGTATGATCTCTTTCTGTGTTTATAGATGATAATATGTCCGGGACAATTCATCGGCTTCAGAACATACTCACCGCTGTCAATATCAAGAAAGTACATATTTTCCCGGTAGTAATCGTAGTGCCCGGAAGTTTTCCAGAGCTCAACAGGAGCGATATGAGGAGTACTTACAAGCTGGTATCCGGCTTTTACATGTGCTTTCTTCCAGTGATTCTCAAGCTCCTCCCGGATAATCGTACCGGCAGGCAGCCAGTAGGTCAGGCCCGGACCGCCTATACCCCCTATTGTGAACAGCCCGAGTTCCGGGCCAAGCCTTCTATGATCTCTCTTCTTCGCCTCCTCAAGCATTTCAAGATGTGCCTTGAGATTCTTTGAAGAGTCAAAAACAGATCCGTAGATGCGGGTCAGCATTTCATTCTTCTCATCTCCTCGCCAGTAGGCTCCGGCAACACTGAGAAGCTCAAAATGCTTCAACGCCTTTGTGGATGGAACATGAGGTCCGCGGCAGAGATCGATGAAATCTCCATTTGAATAAACGGATATCTCTTCACCAAGATCTCGAAGTTCTTCAAGCAGTTCCAGCTTGTAATCCTCTCCTCTTTCACTGAAGAGTTTGAAAGCGTCCTCGAAGCTCATTTTCCTTCTTATGAACGGCAGATCTTCCTTAATCTGTTTTTTCATCTCATCAGAGATCGCGTCAAATGCTGAAATGCCGGAGAACTCGGGTATTTTCATATCGTAGTAGAATCCGTTCTCAATGGATGGACCTATACCGAGTTTCGTACCCGGAAACAGCTTCTGAACCGCTCCGGCGAGAAGATGAGCGCAACTGTGCCTTAGAACTTTCTTCCCTTCCTCATCCTGGAATGTGAGAATCTCAATCCTGCCGTCGGACGGCAATGGAGTATTCAGATCAAGAAGCTCACCTTCAAAACGAACAAGCAAGGCATTCCTCGCAAGACCGTGAGAAACTGATTCCGCAACATCAAGACCGGTAGTGCCGGCCTCAAATTCTTTTACACTGCTGTCTGGGAAAACTATACGCATGGTCCCGGCAACCTCCTTCCGGTCAAATTCTCAACAAATAAAAAAATGGTGGGCGATACTGGATTTGAACCAGTGACTTCTTGCATGTCAAGCAAGCACTCTAGCCAACTGAGCTAATCGCCCACCGCTCCAAATGCATGGCCCGAAGGATATACGCAAACTTCGTAATCGTCAAGGTTTGAAATCTTTCAGTAAGTCTCACCGGCGATTTCCGATCCGCTCGACAAAGAAGCATTTTTCAATCGATTGATGTTATCATTTCATGTCGCTTTTATTAGTGGGTGGCACTGTAGTTCGGTCAGCGGCACACTACTGTTCTGCCGCCATTCCCGGAATGATCGAATGAGATGATGTTTTCCTCTCCAATCAGATCGGCGATTTCCCTGTCACCCTTTTTCAGGTATCTGTCGCAGAATCCGGGAAGAACGGATGCCGGAAGGCTTTTTGACAAATCCATCGTTTCCGGATCAAGACCGCGAAACAGGTTATCCCAGTATTCCACAGCTTCATTCATATTGTTTCCCGTACTGAGTTATTTGTCATCACTCATTACATCAGCAAGCTTTCGGAGCATATCCTTCATTTTGTACGGTTTATGCAGAAATCCAGAGGGATCGTTATCCTTAAAAGAGTTCATTACAACCTGTTCGCTGTATCCGCTGCACATGATGATTCTGATATCCGACCTGATTTCTCTTATCTTCCTGAATGCTTCTATGCCATCCATGTTCGGCATCAGCATGTCCATGAAGACAGCAAGTATCTCTTCCGAATTCTCTCTGAACATGGCAACCGCTTCAAGTCCGTCAGAGGCTGCAATGACATCAAATCCACTGCTCTCCAGAATCTGAACGCAAACGTTTCGTACTTCCTTGTCATCGTCAACAAAAAGGATCAAACCTTTCTCCGACTGTTCATCGCATGACTCTGCTCTTAGTGTGGTATCTTCGGTTCGTACTTCAGCACAGGGAAGAAACACTTCGAATCTGGTTCCCTCCCCGCATTTTGAATGAACATTGATTGCTCCCTTATGTGCTCTGATGATCCCGAGTACAGCGGCCAGTCCCAGCCCTCTTCCATAGGATTTTGTTGTAAAGAAGGGATCGAATATCAATGTGAAGTTATCATCCGGTATGCCGCATCCGGTATCGGAAATGGTCATGCATAAATACTTTCCTTCAGCTATATCTTCGTTAAACCTGTTCTCTTCCAGATACTCACTGTCAATCTCGACTATTCGGGTTGAGATATTGATAACACCTCCGGCATCTCCAAGTGCTTCTGACGCGTTTAATATGATGTTCATCACAATCTGTCTGATCTGTGTGGCATCACCATCCACCGGAGGAAGATCTCCGCAGGGCTTGAAGTCCAGAACAGTATTTTTCGATATGGAAGTCTCCAGGAGGGTCAGCATTTCCTCGATCATATTTGACAGCTGAACAGGTTCAATTACGAATATACCTTTCCCGGAATACGCGAGAAGCTGATTCGTGAGATCCGCCGCTCTGAGAGCGGATGTTTCTATACGACCAATATTCCTCCGGATCAAGGATTCCGGTGGAAGCTGATCAAGTGAAAGACTCGCATTACCGAGTATGCCCATAAGAAGATTATTGAAATCATGAGCTATTCCTCCGGCAAGAACACCGAGACTCTCCAGCTTCTGTGCACGCTGTATCCGGGTCTGAAGCCTGTTTTTTTCCTCCTCGGTTTTCTGTCGTTCTGTAATATCCCTTATAAACACGAGCTCGGCCTGTTTTCCCCTGTAGGTCGTATCATTTCTGTTCAATTCCACATAGAGAATTGATCCATCCAGTTTCCTCAGTCTGATTTTACAGAACGGAACTTTTTCAATATCGGTCAGGTTTTTATCAGCTTCGAATTTCATAGCATCTTCTTTTGAATAAAAGAATTCTCCGAGTTCCAAACCTGTTATTTCATCTTTTTCGAAACCGAGTACTCTGATAAGCTCCTTATTCGCGAATACAATCATTGAATCCTGAATGATAACGATGCCGTCGCTCGCGCTCTCTACCAGATTTCTGTATTTCTCCTCGCTTTCCTGCAGAGAGACCAGCATGCTTTTTCTTTCAATCGACATAGCGACCTGGTCGGACACGAATTCGAGAATCTCCTTGTGATTCTCTGTGAACTGCATACCGAGCTTGTTGGCTTTCAGTGAAAGAACTCCAACTGTTTCCGCTTTTATTCGAAGAGGAGTCCCTATCCATCCAGAAGTCAATAACCCGGCTGATTTAACCTCGCCACTTCTTCTCAGTTTTTCCAGAGCGGTGTTGTTATCAACGAGGACAGCTGTGCCGGTTCTGATTACGTAAGCCTCAAGTTCTTCTGCTACAGGATCTGCCGGAGCTGCATTATTTCGCAGTTCGCCTGTCCGAGGATCACTGAAAATGCCGTTGTTCTCATCGTAAAGAACGATAGAGAATATCGCAGCAGGAAATATCGTATTTATAATTTCATAGAGTTCACGATATAACTCACTGCTGCCGGATGAAACAAATTCCGCGCTTGCTATTCTGTAGAGTGAAGTTTCCACGTTTCTGGCTCTTACGCTGTCCGTGATATTCCGGATAACCGTAATAACGTATACTGTCCTGCCATTTTCCTTTATGGGAATCTTGCGGGTTTCTCTGAAGTACTCCCAGCCGTCGATGAGAATACAGGATTCAGGTGTAACATGAGCCTCACCGGTTCTGAATACGTTTCTGTACTCATCGAATACTGCTTCAGACAAAAATGGGCATAATTCGCGAAGATTCATTCCCTGTCGAGGCTCGGGAATATCCAGATCGTCTGCCCATCCCCGTACGGCATTATTAAACAGAACCAGGTTCAGATCGCTATCAACAACATGAATAGCTTCATTCATCAGGTTGATTATTTCACTGCTTATAATCTCTGAGTTTGATGTGTTTTTCACCAGCGGGGATAATTTCTGAGATGTGCCTTTTCTCTCTGATTTTCTTTTCTGCATTTGCACCACTTTATCCTGGCCGGAGCCTGTTTGACAGTATCTTCCGGAGATTTACTCTGGAGCGGAGAACATAACTGAGTCAGATAGAGTACTGCCGCCATGCACGATGGTTGTTCCAGCTTCGCCTTCAATAGATTTAAGAATGTTGCCCGGTGATGTAATCACAACCCTCTGTCCTCCATGTTTCAGGAAACCTATAGAAGCTCGGATCTTTGGCAGCATCGAACCCTGGGCAAATTGATTTTCATGTACATGACGCTCCATCTCCTGAAGTGTCGCTATCCGGATACCAGCCTGATCAGGTTTTCCGAAGTTGATATAAACCTCCGGTACTGAAGTGGATATAACGTAGAGATCAGCTTCGAGCCGTGTTGCGAGCAGCGCGCTTACATGATCCTTATCGATGACCGCAGGAACGCCTCGGACTTTGTAACCTTCACGCACAACTGGAATTCCTCCGCCCCCCGCACAGATAACGATCTGTCCCGCATTCACGAGAGTTCTGATGGCTTCGAGTTCAAGGATTCGTCTCGGTTTTGGTGAGGATACGACCCTCCGCCATCCCCTTCCGGAATCCTCCTTCATGATCCAGCCATACTTTTCGCTGGCCTTTTTTGCTTCGCTTTCATTGTAGAAAGGTCCAACAGGTTTTGTTGGATTCTCGAAAGCAGGATCATCGGGAGCGACAAGAACCTGAGTTATCAGCGCGGTAACTGGAATGTCTATGCCCCGCTCCTCCAGAACATCGCCCAGAACCTGCTGCAGGAAATAACCAATATAGCCCTGTGTGGCGGCGACATTGACATCCATGCCGTCAGGCGGGACGATTTTTGAGGCAAGAGTGTTCCTGAGAAGCTCAAAGCCCACCTGTGGCCCGTTTCCATGGGTTATGACCAACCCTCCTCGAAGCTGGGCTACAGTAGCAATTTCCTCGCAAACCTCCCGCGCAAGCGTATGAGTATCGAGATTGCCATTCTTTCCCCCGGGAGATACCAGAGAGTTCCCTCCAACAGCCACAACAGTCCTTGAAGTCATTCTACTGGCCTCCAAATTCACTATCCTTCTCAGGTTTTCTCTTCGTACTGCCTCTGTAAATGATGACAAGAAGTATTCCGCAAATTGTTATAGCAGTATCCGCTGCATTAAAAGTAGGCCAGCGCCAGCCGTTCGATCCGATATCTATGAAATCGACGACCTTCCCGTAGAATAATCTGTCAAGAAGGTTTCCCATCGCGCCTCCGAGTATGCCTCCGAGCGCGATGAAGAACAGTGGAGTATGATCACTGAGGCGCCAGATGAAAACGGCGATCAGGATAACCGCAATTCCCGTGAATACAGTCAGAACCATCGGCCCTCCCCATGACATACTGAATGCAGCTCCCTGATTCCAGGCAAGAGTGAACCTGAGAAAATTCCCAATCACAGAAACGGGCTGATGAAGATCAAGGGAACCAAGTGCAAGTCGTTTGGTCAGCTGATCAATACCCAGCACAGCCAGTGCGGTCAGATATCCATAAGTTCTCATTCTTGTATCAGTCATTCAGATCCATGCCTTCCAGAACACCGGCACACCTGAAACAGACATCATCAGGAGCAAGCGTTCCAACTTCTGGAAGGATCTTCCAGCAGCGATTGCATTTGGATCCTTCAGCCTTCTCAACTGATACAGCAATTTCCTCACCTGCTGTTACATATACCTGAGATACGATCAGGAAATCAGCCCAGTTCTCCCCGTTGGCGCTGTTAGCCATTCTTTCAGGAACAGTAAGGTGGATTGCGGCATCAAGACCACCGCCTATCTCACCACAGGCTCTTTTTTCTTCAAGTTCCTTCAGAACAAGTTTCCGTATCTCGATATAAGCCTTCCATGAGTCAAGTTCTGCAGTCTCCTGATCCGAAGCAACAAAATTGTTATCATCCGGATATAGAGCCAGATGCACGCTGGAAACATCTTCTTTAAGGCAATCCGGGAGTTCCTTCCATGCTTCCTCAGCAGTGAAGGGAATCAACGGAGCAAGAAGTTTCACAAGGTTCTTCAACATATATGCAAGGACCTGTCTGGTCATTCTGACTGAAGCGGAGTCAGTATCTCCGCAGTACAATTTGTCTTTCCTTATGTCCAGGTATTGACCTGAAAGGCTGATAACGGCAAAGTTCCGTAATTCTCGATACACCCGGTGGAACTGGAATTTCCGGTACTCCTCGATGCAGAACCTGCAGAGCTCTCTGAACCGTAGGTAGATGTACCTGTCAAAACCTTCAAGTTCAGAGGGTACAAGGTTATACTCAGTAAATTCTCCAAGATTGCCCAGCATGAATCGGAGAGTATTGCGCAGTTTACGGTATGCCTCCCTCGCGTCATCAAGTTGCGAGAGGTCGGCTCTGAAATCAGATGTATAATCAACGCTGCCAAACCATAGACGGAGTATATCCGCTCCCTGACTGTCTATAACCTTCAAAGGGGAAATAACGTTACCAATAGACTTGGACATCTTTCTCCCGGTTTTATCCTGAATTAGACCATGGGTAATGATGTTATCAGCAGGCTTGCTCATGCCAAGCGCTTCACTCGTTACCAGGCTTAATCCGAACCAGCCGCGGTGCTGATCGGTCGCTTCAAGATAGACCGCCGCTGGGCGGGAAAGCCCGTGTTTCTCTGTAAGTACGTTGTAATGACTCAGAGAACTGTCAAACCATACATCCAGTATGTCATCCACTCTCTTTATATTGCGTCCGCCGCAGAACCGGCATTCAGCCTCTTTACCGGCAAGCTTGAATAATTCGGAAGGGTCGAGTTCAAACCAGACATCGGATCCCTTCTCCGAAACCAGGTCAGCGAAAGCATCGATCACTTCATGATCAAAAACCGGTTCACCACAATCCGGACATGTAAAGACAGGGAGAGCAACACCCCATGACCTCTGTCTTGAAAGGCACCAATCGGGACGCACCTCCATCATGTTCCGCATTCGTTCGTGACCCCATGCCGGATGCCAGGCTGTTTCCTCGACTCTTTCGAGAACACGCTTCTTCAGATCTTCATGGGAAAGACTCAGGAAAAACTGTCTTGTCGCTCTGAAAATGAGCGGTTTCTTGCAGCGCCAGCAGTGCGGGTAACTGTGCTTGATATCCTTACTGTCAGCCACAAGATGTCCCGAGTTCTTCAGGTCATCGATTATTACCGGATTCGCCTTGAATACATGCATGCCGGCGTATTTCCCTGCGGCGTCAGAGAAAGTGCCGTTTTCTGTAACAGGGCTGAATATTTCCAGACCGTATTTCAGTCCAACGATGAAATCTTCAGCTCCGTGCCCCGGAGCAGTGTGAACACAACCGGTGCCATCTTCCATTGTCACATGGTCCGCCAGTATCATCGCGGATGTTCTGCCCTCAATCAGAGGATGCTTCAGCAGGAGACCCTCAAGTTCGCTGCCGGTGAAGACAGGTTCTTTAAGAACTGTTCCTTCAATACCGGTTTCTTTCATGAATGCCCCGGCTCTTTTCAAAGCAACAAGGTAATTCTCTCCATCCGCTTTGACAATTACGTATTTCTCGGCAGGATGAAGGGCTACAGCCAGGTTTGCAGGCAGTGTCCATGGAGTCGTTGTCCAGATAACTGTCCTGGTTCCGAAGGGAACACCCGCCTTCTCCCATTCTTCAGGATTATCCTGCTGAAATGCGACGTAGATCGAAGGAGAAGTATGGTCTCCGTATTCCACTTCGGCATCAGCCAGTGCTGTTCCGCACTTCATGCACCAGTGTATCGGGCGAAGTCCCTGGTAGACATAATTACGTTTTACAAGTTCACCGAAAGCTCTGACAATACCTGATTCATAATCAGCACTCATGGTAAGATAGGGTTTGTCCCAGAGACCGAATACTCCCAACCTCTTGAACTCTTCCCTCTGTACTCCCACGAATTCAGCGGCATACTCGCGGCATTTCTTCCTTATCTCTTCTCTTGAAAGATTTTTTCCACCTTCCGGCTGATTTCCCATGACATGATGTTCGATAGGCATGCCATGGCAATCCCAGCCTGGAACGTATGGAGAATCGTACCCCATCATCGTATGTGACTTGACAATGAAATCCTTCAGTATTTTGTTTAGAGCCGTTCCGAGATGAACGTGCCCGTTCGCGTATGGAGGTCCATCATGGAGAATGAACAAAGGACTCCCCTTTCGCGAATGCCGAATCCTGCCATAAAGATCTTCCTTACTCCACTCCTCCAGCGCTTCAGGCTCCTTCGCAATAAGATTGCCTTTCATGGAGAAGCCGGTTCTGGGCAAATTTATTGTGTCCTTGTAGTTCACTGCTCCTCACCTCCCCCGGTGAATTTTGAATTGAACAAATCGAGTACTGCTTCCGCAGCCTCTCTAACTGGCGGTACTTCAGTATTGACGGAATCCCAGCTATGGCATCTTACAAGAAATACTACTCTCGCTCCGCCATGACCTGCTACTTCAGCCTCATCCACTCCTTCAGATACAAGCACGTCCGTTCCCATTACCGAAAGTTCAGCCGGCGTAGCAAGTCTCCACTCGGGTACTCTGCCGATTACGCCCTTTTCCCAGGGTCCGTCAGGAGTGATATAGATATCCATCAGTGAAGGAAATCTGGGTCCGAGATCTTCTCTGTTTGAACCTATCAGCGGGCTGCCTCCGAATAAAGCTATATGGTCGGAGGCAACAATCCATTTATTTCTGCTGGAAACGCCTTCTGCTCCTATCAGGAACAGCTTCTCTCCTTTAACAAGAGCGGATCTCACGAAATCCAGTGCTTCTTCCCCATCCGTGCGAAAATGTATTGAAATATCTTCGGGAAGATCACATTTCCAGCTGCCTGGAAGAACCGCGATCATTCAATCACCTTCTTCGAATATTCAAATAGACAATAAGACGAACAGCGATTATGCAAACATATATCCTGCGGAACAAGGGAAGCGCCCCCGCATGAAGCGGGAGCGCTTTGTGGTTTGTTCTATAAGCGGTTAGCTATTCACCGGGTTTGGGTTCGTCAGGTTCTTCTTCCTTAACCTCGGGAGCTGCTGGAGTTACCGGAGCCACCGGTGTAACCGGAGCTGCCGGAGTAACTGGAGCTGCCGGAGTAACCGGAGCTGCTGGAGTAACTGGAGCTGCCGGAGCCGCAGGTTCTGCTATTTCAGGCTTCTTTTCAAGAGTGGGAATCCCGGCTGCTTTGGTTACATCAGCCATTGATTTCGGCATATCCCAGCCGGCCGCGCCCTTGAAAAAGAAAGTAACAAATATCTGAGCCAGGCTTGCAAGCGCAACGATCCATATACCTATGCCCAGGCTGATTCCTCCCGGTCTGCTCTTGAATATCTTGGTCAGTATCAGAAGAAATGCAATAGCTGCCGGAATCCAGACACCGCTGAGGAACTTCTTCGCGAGAGGTTTCATTTTATCACCCGCAAAGAAGGCGATTGCGCCGCCTGCAGCGAACAGAATTACTATCAACCA
Organism: uncultured bacterium; assembly: GCA_965372215.1. Lineage (GTDB taxonomy): Bacteria > Fermentibacterota > Fermentibacteria > Fermentibacterales > JCC-6 > Aegiribacteria. Next base: position 60,420 of record CBDVBK010000001.1, read on the forward strand.
GCCTCCATCCTCAGTACCAGAGACATTCATCGTACCGAAGACACTGTACCATGGAAGGAATGCACCTATCATTCCAATCACGGCAATAACGAGTATGAACATTCGTTTCTTTTCCATTAGCCCCTCCTTTTCAGTTGAGTAAAGATGGGTACCCACAAAGAGCATGTCAATAATGAATTCAGTGCTCTATTTATTGAATGATCAGTTTTCAGCAGGCAAAGAATCAAGCCACTTCTTTATGATTGGTTGAGGTCTTTCCTGATGGATTTCCTCAAGCAGCGTTCTGCCTGCTGATGCCGATTCAGAATTGCCGGTCAGTTTCCAGTGGTTGTAAAGAGTTTCCGCTCTATGATCTCGATCAGGAGCTTCTTCAAGCATTCCGAGGAGTCTCGCGGGTGCGTTTTCATCACCTTTCTCCGCCTGAATAACTTCCAGATACAACCTGCTGCTGTAGACAAGCTTCTCTCTGCCTTTTCTACCCTCATTCAGATCAAGAGCTTCTCTGAGGTCTTTCTCTGCTTTATCGAATTCTCCATCCAGTGAGAATATCTTTCCCCTCAATCCAAGCTGACTGCTGCAGGAAACCATATCATTTGCTTTCCTGGAATTCGCCAGTGCCCTGTTGATGCTTTCAATTGCTGCCGCAGGTTCATCAAGCTGGAACTGAATCAGAGCAATCGCAGACCACCCTTCAGACAGATTACGCTTATCACCTATCGCCTCCGCATGTTCAATCTGTGTTTGAACACAATCCAGCGCCGATTCAAAATCTCCCTTCAGAGAAAAGATATACCCCATTCTGGCATAGCCTGACATCAGACCTGATCTGAAACCTATGACTGAGGCAGTATCTATCAGTTCGATGGAGTATTTCAGAGCAGCATCTATATCCTCTACTTCGATCGAAGCGTGCGCGAGATTTCCCAGTGCGGCGCACTTCGCTCTGAGGTTGCCTGTTTTGATGCTGAGGGTTACACATTGCATGAAGCAGTCAATCGCCTGTTCCCATTCCGCCCTTCGAAGATGAATAATTCCAAGCTTGCTTGTAGCAGTGCTCAGCGCAGCCCAGTTCGCCGTTTTCTCAGCAGCTTTTCTGAGCTTCTCATGCACTTCTTCTGCGCTTTCGTAATCCCTGTTATAAATGTGAACTCTCATAAGATTATCATATCCAGCGATAATGCTTTTGATCAGACCCGTTTCCTTCGCAAGCCTGACCTGCTCCTCAGTACATTTCTTCATGAAATCGTACTGGCCCAGCTGTCTGTAAGTTATCGCAAGCCAGTAAAGCGAAGCACAGATCTCCAGCGGAATTCCTGTTTTTCTGGCAAGGTCTACAGATTCTTCACCAAGAGCGACAGCTTCTTCAGTTCTTCCTGCTGTTCTGACAACCAAACCAAGTTGCCGCGTCGCGACAGACATGTGACGCATATCAGCCATACGGGAAAATGTTTCCAGGCAGTCCCGGAGCATTTTCTCGGCCTGTTTCAGCTTCCCTGAAGACCCCAGATTAGTCCCCAGTTTCAACATCACCCTGGCTTTAAGTAAATCATCAACTAAAGGATTTACGTGGATTCTCTTCATTGTGCGGGTCAGCAGATCTATACCTTCGTTAAGCAGTCCCGCATTCCGGTAAACACCTGCAAGGTCCAGATCAGCCTCGGTCCTTTCCGGATCCCGAACCATGGAAGCAAGCCTTTCATACATTGAAATCGCTGAACTGTTCTCGAAATTCTCAGCGAAAGCCTCCGCGGTTTTTCTGATATACATCGCAGCTTTCAGATTATCACCGCCCAACTGGAAATGGCTGGCGATCTCCTCAAGGTAGTATGCGGAAGCAGTCCCTGCGTGAAATACTTCAAGAATATGCCCCGCCTTCAGGTGAAGCTTCTCGTGTTCATGTAAGGGAATGAGTTCAAAAGCCCATTCACGAAACACCACATGTGCGAAAGAACAGGAATCTCCATCAACTGTGAATATATGCTTCTGAATACATGATTCCAGTTCATTTTGAATAGTTTCATATTCAGTGACTTCAGCCAGAACACCCCGGTTGAATAACTTTCCCAGAAGGGATGCGGTTCCCGCTATCTTCTGAACCGACGCAGGCATCATGCGAACTCTGGCGAGGAACATATCCTTGATGGATTCCGTGATCTCCGTTGCAGATCCGCTCAGGCAAAGGCGGTTTCCCATTCTGTTAACTTGTTCCGTTTCAGTTAGATAATCAAGAGCCTGCTCAAGAAAAAGAGGGACTCCTCCAGCTCTATCCCACAGAAAGTCAACAAGCTTGTTCTCAGGAATAATGCCGGTGAGTTCCTTCACAAATGAGATGATATCCTTTTTTGAAAGCCCGCTGAGGAATACTATGTCTGACACCGAAGCAGGATCAACGGACGGAAAAACAGGCCGGGTTCCCGTAGAATCCGGTCTTCCTGTCGCAATGAACCCGAGTGGATATCCGGAAGCCGTCCTGATCATTCTCTCAAAGATCAGGAGACTCTCGCTGGAAAACCACTGGATATTCTCCATTACCACAACAACGGGCTGCAGAATTGAAAGAGCGATGAAAAACGATGTTATTGATGTTGAAAGCTTTTCTGCTCTCTGCGACGGATCAAGCTGGTATACTATCGATCCGGATTCCTGAGAAAGCCCTGAAACACTTTCAAGGAAAGGTCTGGCTTCCAGGAGTTCGTCAACCAGCTGATGAACAGGATAATCTGTCCGGAGTTCCAGATTGAGAAGGAGTCCTTCCCAGACGTGCCGGAAATTCTCGGAGTTTTTCTTCTCCGAAGCTCCTGCATCAAGATTGAACCACTCCCGGAAAAAATCAACTAAAGGGTCAGTGCCCGGAGCCTGATCGGCCTCGATGAAGACGAATTCCACATCCGGAAAAGCTCCGTCGATCTCTTTTACAAGTCTGGTCTTACCAATACCTGCGGGAGCCCAGTAGCAGAGCATACCGGGTGAATTGCCGGTTTCAAGTTCCGAGAAAAGCGAGACCGCCTGAGCAAGCTGACATTCGCGCCCGACCATTGCTCCCCGATACATGATTGTCATTCCTTATGCCAATCCGGTACTTTCGAGTAACAATCTATGGATACAAGTTTCCTTCTGGACGTAATACCGGACAGCAATTTGATGGACATAAGTGTTGTACCGAACTCGTCGGCCAGGAATTTCTGCAGTTCTCTGTTGGCTTTTCCATCTGCAGGGGGAGCGTTGAGCGTGATCTTGAGAGTTCCATCAGCCATTCTACCCCGGACCTCAGTTTTCGAAGCCCTGGGGATGACCTTGACCTCTAAACGTATTTCACGCTGTTTTCTGTTCATTATTTGCCGCATTCGGGCATTTTATCAGCTTTTACTTTACCTGCTTTTAAAACTAGTGCCTGTCACTATTTAATGGTTTGGCTTCCTCGATAAGCATTATCGGAATATCATCCTTCACTTCATATACAAGGGCACAGGAATGACATACAAGCACTTCTTCAGGATCGGTTCTGTATTCCAGTTCACCCTTGCACTTCGGACAGGCAAGAATCGAAAGTAATCTTTCATCAAGCATAATACACTCCTAAATTACGAAAACACCATCCTCTATGATCTTATCCTCCGAACCGTCTTTCCGGACACCGAAGACGGAAACATCTTCTGAACCGATCATGAAATCGGTGTGAACGAGAGATGAATTGCACTTCGTTGCTTTCAGTTCTTCATCGGACATCCTGGTTCCATTCTCAATGCAATCAGCGTAACCGTTACCAAGAGCGATATGACACGACGCGTTTTCATCAAATAGAATGTTATAGAATATCTTTCCACTTCTGTAGATGGGCGAATTGACATCAACAAGAGCGACTTCACCTAGAGCCTTTGCCCCCTCATCGAATTGAAGGTACTGATCCAGTACTTCTTCATTCTTGTCAGCCCCGAATTCGATTACTTTGCCCTCTTTGAATTTGAACCAGGCACCTTCAACCTGTGAACCAAGTACTTCTACAGGACGTGTTGTCCTGACTGTTCCTTCCGTTCGCGCAAGGTCAGGAGTACTGAATACCTCTTCGGTCGGAATGTTCGGAAAGAACACAATACCGCTCTGATTTACACATCTTCCACCTGCGAAAATTCTGTTCGGAGCCATTCCGACATACAGGTCGGTTCCAGGACCAGTGAAATGTATCCTGTCATAGCGCAGTCTGTTCATATGCTCTGCTCTTCTCTTGAGTTCAGCATCGTGCTCGAGCCATGCCTTCGCGGGGTCGTCCCGATCCAGACGGAGAATCGGAATGAGTATGTCCCATATCCGTTCCTCCCAGTTCACGGAATCTCCAAGAACCTTTGCTGCCCAGGCTTCGGTTGGATACAGACATACGTTCCAAGCGATCCTGTTAGCTGAGATCCCCTTCAGAAATTTCTGCATACCACGCGAGTTTACTTTGCTTGCCCTGGCGAGACGTCTGGAATCCGCGCCTTCCATAATATCGGGATTCTCCGGACCTCTAAGAGAAATGCTGCTCCATCCGTCATTGAGATAGCTCTCATACATCTTCTCCAGATGGGAGGGCAAAAAATCAAGATATTCTTCCTTTCTGACTCCTTCCAGGCGCATTCTGCTTAATGCGGAGTCCGAGTATTTAACAGAGACAAAAGAAGCTCCGTTTTCGTACGCAATGCGAACAAGTTCTCTGACAAATTCCTTCTGCGCTATCTCAGTTCTTATGAGGAGAGGTTTGCCCTCCTGTTGATTGACAGCGGTTTTTATGATTATTTCCGCATACTTCCTGTGGAGCTTTTCTCTTTTCATGATTCTCCGATCACATTAAAACAATCCGAGGAAATCTATTCCAAGCGCTCTGTAATTTCTTCCCCCGGTTTCAAGTATATCGATAAACTGCAGTGATATTCTGACCTGGCCAAAACTCTCCCAGTATACTTCTCCGCTCAGGAAACCTCCTCCTACGTCAAAACGGACCGAGTCAGCTTCATCTGTAGCGAAATCGTACTCGAGAGCCAGTCCGAATCCACCTGGAAATGACTTATCCAGACCTGTCCAGGCACCGGCATGCACAAGCTCTCTGACGTCAGCGCTGATACCGAAGTGGAAGGCCATATCACCGCCGATAGTATTGAAATTCTTGCTGAGCGCCAGATATAGATCCCTGGCTTTTCGTCTGTACGACGCGCCGCGTCGAACAGCTTCCGGTTCATTATCAAATCCAAGAACCATGCCTGGAAGAGGTACTGTTTCATCAAGCAGACGAAACCTTGCCTTTAGATAAATATGCTCAAACCATGATGGCTCGTTCATACCGGTAATATTCCATCCTCCATAGCCAAGACCTGCTGCGAGCCTCGGTATGATACCCACACAGAATGAAAACCTCAGTCCATCATTCGGGAATGTATTAACGGAGATGCTGTACGTCCCTGGTGCAACAATACCGGCAGTCGGTTCATGTACAATTCTCATCAATTCGCCGGAACCGCCGGCTCCAGCAAGCAGAAGCAGCAGGCTGATCAGAATAATCTTCCTCAAAAGCTCGGCCCCCTTCCTCTGGACAGAGATACGGATTCATTCCCCAGAAGTTCTCTCAGTTTTAAAATCAGTTCAGCACCAGGATCAACTCTCAGAGATCTGGAACGCCCTACGACTTTCCATCCCGAGCTGTGTTTGATAACAACTGATACTTCTCCCTTGCCCGAATTGTTCCTTAGACAATCCACCGCTTTCTCAAGCAGCTCCATTCTGGGGTTGCTGCCATCTATCATTATGGTTACGCCGGCTCTCAGTATGGATCTGACCTTGTTCAACGGAAAAATCTTTCTGGCATTGAAGCGGCTGTCCCCCCTCCTTCTTGACACTTCACCATCCATCAGAACAAGACAATCCGGTTCAAGCAAATTACCGAATTCTTTAAGAGCATCACTGAATACAACAACCTCACTTGTACCGCTGCGGCCTTCTACCAGCACAAATGCCATGTCACCACGTTTTGTGGGAATGATCTTCTTTTTCAATATCAAACCGGCGGTAGTTATGAGTTTTCTTTCACTTTCATGAGCCAGTTCAATCGGCTCGTTGGAAAAACTGTCAATCTCATCGGAATACATCTCAAGAGGGTGACCGGTCATGTAGAATCCAAGAAGAGATTTTTCCAGTCTGTACTTTTCTTCCAGTGATAGTTCTTCCTTCTTTCTCAATATCGGCATTTTATTTACAGAGTTCTCTTCACTGCTGTCCCGTTCACCACCGAACAATGACATCTGTCCAGCTTCAATGTGCCTTCTGACCGATATTCCATAGTTGATCGCGTGTTCTACTGAATCAAGAAGAGTCGCTCTGTTCATACCGAAGCAGTCCATTGCTCCAGCGCCAATGAGAGATTCAACAGCCTTCTTATTGATCGCTCCGTTTCCCACCTTCGTGCACAGATCAAAGATGTTGTCAAATGGTCCATCCTTCTCTCTTGCTTTCACAATCTCGGATGACGGTCCCTCCCCTACATTCTTGATCGCGGAAAGAGCATAGACTATCCCGCCTTCCTGGTCTACGTCGAACTTGATCGAACTGTGATTAACGGATGGCGGATTCACTCTCACACCAAGTCGTAAGCACTCCTCAATGAGGGGAGTAATCCTGTCAATCTTGCCTATCTCACTGGTAAGACATGCCGCCAGGAATTCTGCAGGGTAGTTTCCCTTCAACCATGCTGTCCAGTAGGCAAGCGCCGCATAACAGACAGCGTGAGATTTATTGAAACCGTATCCGGCGAATTTCTCAATAAGGTTAAAAACCTTCACAGCTGTTTTTTTCTTCACATCCCTGTCAATGGCACCGCTGATAAACTTCTCCCGCATCTGAGCCATGACTTTCGGGTTCTTCCGAGACATCGCCCTCCTGAGTGTATCCGCTTCCGCCATGGACATGCCGGCCAGAAGATTTGCTATCCTCATAACCTGTTCCTGATAGATTATCACTCCGAATGTAGATGAAAGAACTTCTTCCAGGTCAGGATGGGGAAATGTGATGGTGAAATCGGATGAACCGGATTCAATACCTTTCTTGTTATCAGCATATAGATCTATCATGTCCATGGAGCCCGGACGGAAAATAGCTACTGCGGCTACAATGTCATTAAAGCTGCTGACGTTTATTTTCCTCAGAGCATCACGCATGCCGGAGCTTTCCAGCTGAAACACGCCCGCTGTCTCACCTCTGCTCATCAGTTCAAGAGTCTTCCTGTCATCAAATAGCAGGTTCTTCACTCTGAATTCGGGATCTCGTCTGCGAACCAATCCCTCAGCCCGATGAATAATCGTCACGTTTCGAAGACCGAGCAGATCCAGTTTCAGAAGGCCTACTTTTTCTGCGCTTTTCTTTTCGTATTGGGTTGTAATCCCCTCTTTTGCGGAGCAAAGAGGAACATACTCCCGAAGATCGCCAGGGGTTATTATGACACCGGCTGCGTGAACTCCGGAATGCCTGGCGATGTTCTCCAGAGTGTAAGCATAATCGAAGAGCTTCTCAATTTCTTTTTCTTCGCTGACTCTCCGCGAAAGTTCCGGAACACTTTTCACAACTTCCGGGAGAGGAGCGTCAGGGTTGGGAGCTGATGCCACCAGTTTTGCCAGAATATCTCCCTCCGAGACACTCATTCCCATGACACGCGCCATATCTCTTACCACAGATCTGTTTCTGATCCTGCTGAAGGTAATGAGCTGGCAGACATTTTCCCTGCCGTACATGTCGATGATATGGTCGATAATTTCTCCGCGGCGTTCACAGCAGACATCGATATCGATGTCCGGCATCTCCATCCGTGCGGGGTTGAGGAAGCGCTCGAAGCTGAGGTCGTAATCAAGCGGATTAATATCAGTAATGTCTATAGCAAAGGAAACGAGGCTTCCGGCAGTTGAGCCCCTTCCCGGTCCCACCGGTATATCCATGGATCTGGCCCATCTCATCATCTCGGAGACTATGAGAAAGTAACCCGGAAAGCCCATATCACCTATGATGCCAAGTTCGTGCTCAAGTCTTCCGGTTTCCAGGGGATTCAACTCCCTGTCCAGCCTCCTGGCCAGACCTTCAAAAGATAATCGATGGAGATAATTGTCGGTGTTCGCCTCCCCTTCAGGAAGGGGATACTCCGGCAGAATGGGCTCGCACTCGATCAGGCTGAGTTCGCATTTCTCCGCAAGTCTGACAGTATTTGAGACAGCTTCCGGTATCCATTCGAATAGTTTCTCCATCTCAAGGGGAGTTTTTACATAGAATTCAGCTGTTTCGAACCGCATCCGTCCGGGATCGTTAAGAGTCTTCCCAGTCTGTAGACAGAGAAGCGCTTCGTGTGCCTGATGATCCTCTCTTTTAAGGTAATGCGCGTCGTTGGTCGCCGCAACGATTGCTCCGGTCTCCTTTGCAAGGGAAGCAAGAACTGGAAGAACCTTTGCTTCATCGGACAGTCCATGATCCATAAGCTCAATGAAGTAATTTTCAGGTCCAACGAGGTCCTGATAAAACCGAATAGTGTCTAAAGCCTTCTTCCTGCTTCCGGAAAGGAGATGCTGTGTAACCTCTCCCAGAAGGCAGGCGGAACCGATAAGAAGCCCTTCACTGTAACGGGCTAGTATTTCCCGATCAATCCGCGGTTTGTAGTAGAATCCATCAATATACCCGGCTGATGAAAGCTTCGAGAGATTACGGTATCCTTTTTCATTTTTAGCTATAAGTGTCAGATGATATCTTTTCCCATTTCTTGTGCGATCTTTCATGGAAGGGAAAGCTATGTAAGCTTCCATTCCTAGAATTGGATGCACTCCCTTTTCCTTCATTTTTTCAAAGAACTGAACTGCCCCGAAAAGGCTGCCATGATCCGTAACAGCAACTGAATTCATTCCATTTGAAGAAATGAAAGAGGCCAGGCGATCAAATCTTATCACTCCATCAAGAAGGCTGTATTCCGAATGCAGATGCAGATGTACAAAACCTACACTCATTAATCTTCAGAATTCGCTATCGAACCGGGGGACTGTTTCTCACAATCATTATCGCCATATAAACGGTCAAATTCGCGCTGTTCCTCAAGATCAGCCCTGGAAGCAAGATCAACACCATCTTTTTTGTATCTTAAAACCAGATAAATAATTGTCCAGGAGGATGAACAGCAGGAGAAAAGATAGGACACAACAACCAGGAATATCGCTGTACCTGAAAGCCCCGCGATCACTCCGGATATACCTGTCCATGCCTGAACTGCATCCTGCTGACCGAAGGTGGTCAGACCTGAGAAGAACGGAAGCACCTCGGGAGCTAATAACCTGGGACCTGAAGCAAGTGCCGCACCGAATCCTCCGCTTCCCGCGCCGATAGCCACGGAAAAAGAGAGTAAATCCACCGCGAGCGATGTGAACAGGAGAAAGGTAATCCCGCCAAGCAGCATAATGATCAGCGAAAGTAACCAGTATAGAAACACCCTCCATGATTGAGACGTCATAGTGGAGAACAGTTCGAAAACCGATTCGAAAGTATCACCGCCGGTAGTGGCTATAATCGAAGGGAGCAGTTGAAAGGAAAGAACAAGCGCCAGCGCGGTCAGAACCGCCAGCAGCATAACACCCCATAAAGGAACTAAAAGCAAAGCGGCCAGGATCGGACCCGCGACCGGAATCCGGGAAAGAACTCCCGCGGCAGCACCGGCCGCCAGTGCAAGAAGAATAACAAACACAAGCAGAACAGGAATTGCAATAAGCGGCGCACTTTTTCCTCCGGCAAACCTGGAAGCATCCGCTCCGGAGAAGAAATTGTCTCCACGAATCTGCTGGAATGTCATTCTGGAAACTTTTAATCCGCTCCGGATGAGAACGTATAAGATCAGAATAACAGCGATAATCAAAAATGCTACCGGTATCACATCTTTCCAGAAGAGTGCTCCGGGAAGGGGAAAGAGGCGGCTCTGTTCCCATCTGGCAGCAATGTCATATCCCGCGGCAAAAAATCCAAGATATATGAAAATGTCCCAGATCGCCCATGATAAAACAAGTGTCTTGAAATATATCCATATCTTCCTTGCGCTGAACCCGTACTTCGCGCACAGGGGAATATCCTTTACATTGAAACGCAGCTCTTCGGTCATGTTTACTCCCTCCATGATCCTCATATCTCAATTCGTCAGACAATACTACCAGCCACCAGTTTTCGGTAGGTCAGAGTGAGACCGGTGACAGTCCCAGCGCCTGCTTCCAGCAATATTGAAGAAGCGCTGTCCATCGTGCTGCAAGTGGTCGCTACATCGTCTATCAACCATATATGAACACCAGCAGGTACTTTTCTGCGATTCCTCAATCTGAATACTCCCTGAACGTTCGATCTTCGCTCGATTACAGAAAGTCCAACCTGTGAACGGCTGTCGTCTCTCGACAACAGATTCATGTTTCCAGCACCCGTTCGTGAAGCCAGTGCTCCGGCAATCAGGAAGGACTGGTTATACCCTCGCTCACGTATTCTTTTCCTTCCCGCGGGGACCGGAACCAGAACATCATCAGCCTCCGGAAGTGCCATGGAGTTTTTCAGAATCATCTCAGCAGCCGTTCGTGCGAGATACTTCTCTCCGTTGAATTTCAACCTCAGCACTATCTCTCTGGGCAATCCTCTATACAGGACAGCTGAATATATGGAAATACCGCTGGATAATTCCTCAGTCTTTCCCGGTGATGAAACCGGACTGAAGGAAGCACCGGTTCTGCTCCAGTGTATTAATTCGCACGGGTGTATTCTCTGCCTGCACCATGAACAGAGATATTCGTTTTCACTTCTTCTCCCTCCACATCCAGGACATACGGAGGTCAGGAAGAGACGGAGAAGGTTCCGCGGTAACGCTGATAGAGCCATATTCCCAGTATCAAAGCAGAAAGAAGCATTATAAGACTGATTATCTGATTGTCAGTAAAACTGTAACCCAGAAGCTGGCCGGGCGTGTGATCAAAATAGCGAAATTCTTCTATGCCGAATCTGGTGACACCGTACAAACCCAGAAACAGACAGAAAATAAAACCGGAAAAGTGTTTACGCCGATCAGCCCACAGGAGGATTCCCAGTATGAACAATCCGGATAATGAGCTGTAAAGCTGTGTCGGATGAATATGGGAACCGGGGATAATTCCGGTATTGAAGTAGGGCATCGCGGATTCAGGAAATGAAACTCCCAGAGAACATGATGTTTCTGCGCCGAAACAGCATCCGTTGAGAAAACAGCCGATCCTGGTGATGAAAATACCCAGAGCAAATGAAGGAATGATAATATCCGCGAGTTTCCATCTGGGAAGTCGCTTTCTCCAGATGGTATAGAACCCTACTGCTACGGCAAGAATCACACCACCCAGCATACTGAGACCGTACAGACCCTTCCAGATAGCAATTACATCCAGCCAGTGCCCCTGGAATTCGGACATATGTGTTACTACATAGAAAATCCTGGATCCAACTATAGCAGCAATCATCAGACGCACAGCAAGGTCGTAAATATCTCCTCTGGATATTCCAGCAGCTTCACCTCTTCTGGCAGCAAGCCAGAGCCCAAGCATAAAGGAAACAGCAAGCATCAATCCATAGGAGTTGATAGGCAGCGAACCGATATTAAGCAGAACCGGGTGCATTATCAGAACCTCCCAATGAATTCCGTATTTTCAGGAACCATAATCTAAGGTACGAGTTGATTCCTGTCACTTCTCTTCTCTGGATGAGGTTATACTTCTCTCCAGTACATGCCTGCATTCACAGCAAGTCCCAGCAGGAACAGAACTACTATCATCTGACTCCCTCCGTAGCTTATCAGAGGAAGCGGGAGCCCGGTTACAGGCATGATTCCAAGTGTCATTCCAACATTAACGAAAACATGAAAGGTGAAATATGCTGCTATTCCTGCAGTTACAAGCGAGTTGAAAGCATTGACCGATTTTCTTGCTGCAAGGGTTATCCTCCATATAAGGAGAAAGAACGTTGCCAGAAGAATAAATCCACCAAGGAAACCTGTCTCCTCCGCCCAGACCGAGAAAACGAAATCGGTATGTCTGGCCGGCAGGTAAGCCAGCTCTTTCTGCGCGCCCTGAAGAAAACCCTGGCCAAATAGCCCCCCGGATCCTACCGCGACTTCTGACTGAATGATATTCCATCCGGCTCCGTGCGGATCGCTTGAAGGATCGAGGAAAGTGATCAGTCTTGATCGCTGATATGTCTCAAGGAGATTCCATGCCATGGGTGTCAGGGCTGCAACAATGGAATTCCCTCCGATGAAAATCAGCCAGCTTGAGAATGGATATCTCCGTCTGTAAAGAATCAATCCAAGAATGCTTATGAACACGATCCAGAGAATGATGTGCATCGAGGAAACAGCGGCCAGAACCGGACTGACGATCAGATATATCCATCCAGGACCGTATCCGGCCCAGACAAATATAGCCAGTATGATCATGATCATTGCGACTGAAGTACCAAGATCAGGCTGTATGAGTGTCAGAATGATGGCTGGAAGAATGGTCAGAAATACCAGGAGCTCACCAAATTTCCTCGGTCGTACTCTGAGTGATGAGAGCCACCATGAAGTCATCAGAATCAATCCTGCTTTTGCTATCTCGGATGGCTGGATATGCATGGGTCCTATAATGATCCATCGGTCTGCCGGTCCGCTTCCGAGAAAAATGGTAACCAGGAGAAGGAGACAGGTCAGCAGATAAATTACCGGAGATATCTCTTCAAGTCTTCGGAAGGAAATCCATGTGCCGACAAGGAAACAGACTATTCCTGCAAGCACCCAGAGTACCTGTTTTCTGAACAATCCGCTTTCAGAAACCACCATGGATGCGGAATATACCGTACTGAGGCCAATTGCCAGCAGTATAACGATTGAAACAATCAGAAGCAGATCGGGGCGGTCTCTTCCTATCAGTTTAAATCTCCCCTCTTTCAGCAAGGTAGCTTGAAAGGATAGTTTCTGCTACAGGTCCGGCAACAGAACCACCATGTCCTCCATGTTCAATAACAACACATATCGCAAGAGGCATTGGATCCCGCACAAAACCTATAACCAGAGCATGATCTTCTCCAGGGCATTCAGCTGTACCGGTCTTCCCCCAGAAATCCAGAGAAGAATCAGAAAAGGCATTATAAAGAGTTCCTCTTCTGGATGTAACCACCCTGTACATACCCTCTGTCACAATATCAAATGCGGAGTCCGTGACGACGCCTGCGGAAAGAACCGGATCAAGGGTTTCTCTTTGAAGAAGAATACCGGGAAATGGCATTTCACCTCTTGAGGCGATAATCCCGGCAACTACTGCAAGCTGAAGAGGTGTTGTAAGAAGCTCTCCCTGACCAATTGAGATATTCAGCAGGTTACCGAGCCCCCATCCATCACTGCCATAGGCGCGAGTGAGATAGTCGGAATCAGGAATCAGACCGGTTTTTTCTCCTGTAAGAAAATCCGTTAGTCTGGATCCCATACCGAAACAGGCTGTATACTCGGCAAGTTCGTCAATTGAACCCAGCTGCACCGTCCTGTAGAAAAAAACGTCACATGACTGTTCAAGTGCCTGAACCACATTTAATCTGCCATGAGATGTCCAGCATCCGAATTCGGTATCTCCAAGTGTCAGTGAACCGTAGCACGGGTTAGGCATGTAGTCTCGGGAAATCAGACCCTCCGAAAGCAGCCAGGAGGCCGTGATAACCTTATAAGTGGAAGCGGGGGGATAAGCGGCTGCCCACGCTCTTTCGAAAAGAGGATTGTCCTGGTTGTCGAGAATAGCATTCCACTCATCCTGAGTAATACCCCGTGAAAACATATTCGGATCAAATGTTGGAACCGAAGCGGCGCAGAGAATATCCCCGTTTTCATAGTTAATGACCACTGCTGCTCCCGGCATCCCGGCCTCTTTCAGTTCTGTTATCGCAATACTCTGCAAATCCGCATCTACCGCAAGCGCTACATTCCCGCCGGGTACAGGATCTTCTGAAGTAGCACCCCGGAACTCTTCTACAATCCTGCCGAGCGCATCAACAACTTCTCGCTGAAGACCAGGAATTCCACGCAGTGTTTCATTGAGTCTGAACTCAAGGCCCGTCCTGCCGGTAATCTCCCCTCTGAATGAATCCTGGGTATCAGCCAATCCAACATACCCCAGTATGTGACAGAAATCCTCCGGTCTATGGTAACGCCTCATAGGAGCAACATCGATTATCAAACCTGGTATTCTGTACAGATTCTCCGCGATTGAACTGACTTTCTCCACATCCAGTCCCTCCCTGATGACGACTGGTCTGTGAGGTACAGCTGAAGCTTCATCAAGGATTTCATTCAGTTCACCCTGGATCATTCCAAGCTGTTGCTCGACAAACGCAACATCCGTTCTGTTGAATTCTGAAGGTACTGCGGAAACGATAAATGCAGGTTTACTGTCAGCAAGGATAATACCATTCCTGTCACTGATAACTCCACGTGGAGCCGGTGTGACGATAACCCTTATATGGTTCTGGCTTGACAGCCCTCTGTAATACTCACCCTTTATAACCTGAAGATGAATCAGCTTTAGTCCAAGCAGAATAAAGAGAATTGATACTACGGACAGAAAGAAAAAGAACGGCCAGTTTTTACTGTTTCCATACATTCAGTTATCCTGACACTCTATGCGCTCTGATATGTGTATACCAGGTCCCTGCTGAGATAATCAAAGCTCCAAAAGCTGTTGTAATCAGGGCTCTGGGTAGAGATAAAAGAAGCAGTGAACTGAAACCTGAACCGAAGGGCCGTGAAGCAACGATGATGAAAACAGAATCAGACACCACCACAGCCACAACTGCCATAAGCAGAAAGGATCCCCTTCCTTCACCTGCGGATACTTCACCAAGAATTCCAGCAACATACAATCCTGCCAGCAGAGCGAGAGAAGAAGAACCGGGAGGTTGATGCAACAGAAGATCCATACAGAGGCCTGACCAGAAGGCTCCGTCTACAGCCCATCTACTCCCATGATTCTCAGAAAGGTAGACAAGAACCAGTGGTAGAAGAGATGGAGCCAGAAAAGCCCTTCCGACTGTCAGTTCCAGAAGAAACTGAATAATTACAGTAATTGAGAGCAGAAGCAGCCTGACCTGCATATTCTACCTTTCATCCTTTACACACAGCATGCTTATTAGTTAATTCTGTGTATTACCGGAAAAAGTTTCATCGGGCATAAGTATTAGAATCTCACTGGTATTTCTGAAGTCAACTGCTGACTCAACATCAAGCCTGAGCGCGAGTCCTGATTCCCCGGAAGAAACCCCTGTAACTATGCCGACGAGAAGTCCATCAGGATAAACTCCTCCAAATCTTGATGTAAGCACTCTGTCTCCGATTTCTACATCACTGTTAAGATCAACATGCACAAGCTGGAAATCCCCGGTTGAAGATGACTGCAGAATTCCATAAGCTCCGGAAGGCCATGTTACGCAACTGACATTAACTGAGGGGTTAGAGACAGGCAGAATCTCGCTGGTTGCCTCCTGCACGGAACTTACTATTCCGACCAGACCTCCGGATGAGATGCATACGGAGTTCAACACCACACCATCACGAATACCGCGATCAACAACCATGGTTCCGGTAACAAGACCCTCTGACCTGTAAAGCACCCTCGCGGGAAGAGCCTGTCTGTTACCAGTCCGGGTAAGGCCAAGTAGAACGCGGTATTGCTCAACCTTGATCGCTTCTTCCCTGAGAATAGCGTTTTCAAGCAACAAATGAATGATATCGTTCCTGAGTTCGTCTATAACTGGAGAATCAGAACGGTTAAAGAACACGGTTGAAAATCTGGCGCCCATCCAGCTTCCCAGTCCACCGATAAGAACAGGACCAATCAACAGAAGTGTCATTGAAAGTATGATGTACAGAACTAATCTTCTGCCCTTATTGCTCATTGAGCTTCTTCGGATTTTTTTGGCAAGGCTCATATTGAAATGCTACTGAAGAAGGAGGTTTCGATACCGATAGATATCTTCCAGGATCAATCCCGCTCCAAGAACGGTACAGGACAGGGGATTATCAGCAACCCGTATCGGCAGACCAGTTTCACTCATAAGAAGTCTGTCCAGTCCTCGAAGCAGCGCACCGCCACCAGTCATGACAATACCACGATCAACGATATCACTGGCAAGTTCGGGTGGAGTTTTCTCAAGACCATGTCGAACAGCTTCAACTATAGTACCAACGACTTCCTTCAGCGCGTTTCTGATATCCTCGGAACTTATGGAATAGGTCTCCGGAATGCCGTTAACAAAATCAAGACCGCTTACATCATATTCGCGTTTATCACTTTTTAAAACAGTACCCATGTTGAGTTTTACTATCTCAGCGGTTCTCTCTCCTATCAACAGACTGTAGCGTTTCTTGAGATACCCTGCAATAGCCTCATCAATTTCATCTCCACCAATCCTGATGGAATTACTCGCTGCGATAGTAGAAAGGCTGATTACTGCTACTTCAGTTGTTCCCCCACCTATGTCCACGACCATGTTACCCGGAGCTCCTTCAACGGCTATTCCAACACCTATGGCAGACGCTAAAGGTTCCGAAACAAGAAGCACTTCCCTTGCCCCGGCTCTCTCAAGTGCAGTTCTCACAGCGGAGATCTCTACTTCGGTTATCCCGCTTGGAACACAGACCAGTACTCTAGGACGCATTGAAAATCTTCTCGTCTGTGCCATACTGAAGAACTCTCTGAGCATAGCCATTGTAGCTGTAGCGTTTGTTATCACTCCATCCTTAAGCGGTCTGACAGCATCAAGTGTAGATCCGGTTCGACCAAGCATTGCTTTCGCGTCATCACCTACAGCGATTACATCGCCTGTTTCCCTGTCAACTGCTACAACACTGGGCTGATTAAGAACTATGCCTTTCCCCTGAAGGTAGATAAGAGTATTGGCTGTTCCGAGGTCAATTGCCATGGCAGTTGAAAGCAATGTTCCCGGTTTTCTTCCGAAAAAACCGCTTAAGAATCCAGAAGCACTCATTTCACCCCCTTTAACTAACCGGTATCATTTATCCGTAACAAGTTGAATAGTAAACATTCAGCCTTGCGTCAACTCCACGTTAATTCGGATAATAGTAGTATTTTGAGATTAAATCAACATATGCCCGATTCTTCAGTTAACAGTACCTTTAACGTTACCTTTGCGGAATGTTCCAGGCGGGCTGCCATAATGCACTAGAGTCAAGCGTATCAACAGGAATAGGAACGATCATCTCCCATATACCCTCCCAGGGTACCGCAGACGAGTTAATATCCGTTAACTCAATGCTTACGGAATTAGAGTTAATAGATAGAATCCATTGAAAGGGCCACGCCTTGTACTCGTCATGAGGAGAAGAGGCGGTTATCTCGAATTTTCCTGAATCCCATAGACAGATTGAAGGAAACAGATCTCCACTTTGCATTGACAGATGCATAGATCCCGTTGAATCAGGAACAGTGAAAGACCATACGATGGTGCCATTCCCAACATTGGCACCATCAGCAATCATCCATGATTCGAGAAGTAAGGGGAAGCCTGTTCTGATCAGATATATCAGATCCTTTGTTGAAATAGTCCCTGAGCCGGTTTGAAGTCCGCCCGGCATGAATACTGCATAATCATCCTTTGGTATATAGATCAGAATCCCTGTTGAATCACCATTCATCGAAAGGACAGGTTTGCCGTCAGGTCCATAGAAATCACCCCTGAGCAGATTGTCCGGACCGCTTCCCCAGAGTACAAAAGGACCCCTGGCTACAAGATTGCTTCCCTGAAGTCTTACATTTCCGCGAAGCTGAAAGCAGTCAAGGTTCCCCCACCCAAACGAAATTCTACTTGCATAGATTTCGCTTTGACTTTGAAGACTATCTCTTGTAGCTGTTTGAATCCCGCATGACAGGGAGATAAGGATAGTAAGAGACAAAGAAGCTGCTGCAGCTATCCGCATTATTTTATGCTGAACCGTACTTCGCCTGAAGAGCTGTTATTCTTTTTTCGAATTCGTATTCTTTTCTGTACTTCGCCTTTCGGGTAAGTAGTGACTTGTTATCCGGGATTTTTTCCAGCAGCTTATCCAGCATCAGTAAAGCCTTCTTCCTGTTCCCGCTTTTCACTTCGCCGTCTATCTGTTCCAGCAGTTCACTCAATTTAGCCACGTGCTACCTCCTGTTTTTCGTTGATGCACAGAGCCAGGAAATCTTCAACCATTTCAGTTGTTATATGAAATCCATCCTGTTTCCCACCAAGTGGAACAGCATCCTGCTTACGGCCATGATAGTCAGTTCCACCTGTAAGAACAAGTTCATATCTACTTGCGAACTCCTTAAGTAAACCTGTAAACTGTGTGGAATGGCTGGGATAATAAGCTTCAATACCTGCCAGTCCGTAGTTCTTCATTCGGCCAAAAAATAGTTTCAGCTCATTCGGTTCCATTTGAATATATCCAGGATGAGCCATTACGGGCAATCCTTCAGCATCGGCTATCAGACGTACTGCTTCATCAACCGGAAGCCTGTCTCTTTCAACATATGCGGGCTTCCCCTTGGCCAGGAATCTGTCGAAGGCCTCTCTGAAATTTCTCACATATCCACCTGCAATAAGAGCTTCGGCAATATGTGGTCGGCCTATAACATCTCCACCTGCAATGAGTTTCAATGAATTAATATCAACATGCATACCTAATTGACCAAGTTTTTCAAGTATACATGGATTCCTTCTTTCTCTTCCTTCCTGAACAAAGGTTACGGCTTTACCAAGAGGAGTTGAACTGGATATCAATCTTTCAGGGTCAGATCCGGGAAAATAGCCAAGCAGATGAGCTGATAAACCTTTCTCCTCCAGATCAACGCTCAGTTCCACACCTGGAATCATGATTATTCCCATTGAGTCAGCAGCTTCCATTCCCTGTGGAATACCAGCAAATGTATCATGATCGGTTATCGAAATTATGGATATTTTTCTCTCCGCAGCCAGCTCGATCAGCTCGAATGGTGATCGGGTACCATCAGAAGCTGTACTGTGTAAATGAAGATCAACATATGTCTGCATGTGCGATTTCCTCCAGAATCGAGAATATTATCCACTATGAAACTCTTTGCAACTTCAAAACCCCGGATTTGCTTTGCTGACAAGCCGGAGAATGGAGAAAATACATAATGTCTGAAGATGCGATCAGAAAAAAGGTCATGTACATCCGCGATCCTGTACACGGAAGCATAAGACTTTCCTGTCTGCAGGAAGATCTTATCAAGACAGTAGAGGTTCAGAGACTCAGCCTTGTACATCAGCTGGGTACAACCTACCAGAGCTATCCTGGAGCTCATTGCATGAGACTGTCACATGCCCTTGGTGTATCATATCTTGCGGATAAGATAGGAGAACACGTTCTCGAACAGATCGATGGTATCACCGCGGATGAACAGCTTAAAATGCGCAGGACTCTGCAGGCCGCCGGTTTGCTTCATGATATAGGACACACACCATGGTCACATACTCTTGAACCTCTCTATATCGAGATACATGGTGTGGATCACATGAACCTCGTTGCCGACCTTGTGGAGGGCAAACAGACTTTAAGTATCAGAGGTTCCGGCAGAATTCCGAACATTCTGAGATCATATGATATCAATCCTGAAGACGTTGCAGATCTAATCTGCAGCAGATATAAGGGCCCCTCCTATCTTCAACAGATAATTTTCGGTGAGGTCGATGCGGATATGCTCGATTATCTGCAGAGGGATTTCTACTTCACCGGAGTAGCGTTCGGTCATATCGAGATAGAGAGGATCATCTCAACCATGACCTTAGTGGATAATGAAATCGTTTTTCTTATCAAGGGTCATGAGGCAATTCGTGATTTCCTGTTTGCCAGAATGCAGATGTACTCCAGTGTATACCTTCATAAGAAGACCAGGATTGTAGACATGATGCTTCTCGCAGCAGCCAGGAGAAGTATTGTCGAACTTGAAGAAATACAGAATTTCCATGTTCTTACTGATGATGAGATTCTCAGCTTCCTTGCCTGTGATTCAAGTGATCCGTGGGTGCGGGAAATGGCATGGAGGGTGAAGTACAGACAGAAGCTCTTTTCTCAGGTATTCCGTATAGATGCAACAACAACTGATGAGAGTGATATCTCTTTCCTGAATACAATCAGATCATCAGAGGAAACCCCATCCGCGGTCGCAGATACTCTTGTAAAGATGATCGCTGAAACTGCAGGAGTCGATCCCAGATACATTCTGGTCGATCTGCCCCTTGAGGCGGTAAAGGTATCCGAGGAGAGATTCGAGAGACTTGGAATCAAATATGTTGATCAAAATAAAAAGATCAAGGATATTGAGGATATCGATCCAGCTTTCTCTGAATACCTTGCAAGAGCAAAACCGAACAGGAATTATCTGACTGTGAATTGCTGTCCTGAACTGAAAGATCTGGTAGAAGATACTTGCAGGGATCTGTTTCACAGAGCGGCAATGCCGCTGTTCAGTTAACCGTTTACAGAACTGATGCTTCGGGAGATTCCATCAATTGATCTTCCCGAAGATCTCTGCCAGGTGACTGTTATTACTCCATCGATTTCAGACAGAGAGTTCAACAACTCGTTATAATTCTCTATTTTTCTGATACGAAGATGAAATAACAGATTTACGAAGCTGCCATTCTTGTCAATTTCTATATCAACATCATGAATTCCAATACCTGAATGAAGAAAGACAGCTGTACACCTGTCAAGGAGTTTCAGAGGATCCCCGCTCTCACCACGGATTATTACGTCTCGATATTTCAGGGCAGATACACGATTCTCAATCAGTGGAAGGAGAATAAGAACAAGAAGCGCAATACCGGTTGAAGAGGCTGCAAGAAGGTATTGACCTAATCCAATGACAATGCCGATCGCAGCAACAAACCATATGCAGGCAGCGGTAGTCAAACCTCTGATAAGATCACTTGTTCTGATTATTGCTCCAGCACCCAGAAACCCGATTCCGGTAACAATACCAGCAACAATTCTGCTGATTTCTTCACCTGAAGAACCATTCCCGTTGCTGAATACCGCTGTAATACTCAATCCGCTTATAGTTAAAACAGCTGCTCCGATACAGACCAGAATGTGCGTCCTTAATCCTGCTGGTCTTCCGTGATATTCTCTTTCAAGTCCTATCAGAGAACCAAGAAATGCAGCAAGAATCAGTTTAACAATCCAACTGTCGAAATTCATTCGTACCTCCCGGAGTCTTTCGTTGTACCCTTTGAAGCTGAATCGGACACTTCAAGAAGTTCGATGATACCCAGCAGTTCACCGGGTGAATATGGTTTACGAAGAATTGCTGCTCCTTTGATCCCTTCTATCTGTGTTGTTTTCTCCACATCAGATGAGCTAGATGTGAAGATAATCTTCAGATCAGGCCATTGTATTCTCAGGGTTGAGATAGTTTCCTCAAGGGATTCTTCCAGCACCGAGGTGTCCAGTACCAGACAATCAGGGAACGATCTCAAGTATTCTTCGACCAGGTGATCCAGATCGGCTGCATTAATAACGTCCATACCTATTGAAACCAGCACATCTGAGACGCTGTTCCTCACCTCTACTGAAGCATCGCAGATTGCTAAGGATATATTCCCTATTTTTGCAGGTTTCACGGACTCCACAGGGGAGATATCGAACAGAGAATTCTCACTTACACTGAAAAGTATATTAAGACTAGTACCGATTGAACCTTCAGTGAAAACCGGGTATAAACCAAGCCTGGCAAGAATCGATGCCAATGAGGATATATGTGAACCAAAATCTCTCTGAATACCTGATGAATCTGTCTCGGGATCTAACAAGGCTTCCTTGAGAAATACAGGAATTCTTGTTCCGTCACAGTAACTGATCGAAACCGATCTGGAAACAGATCCATCGCATTTTGCTGAAAACACCGGATCAGTAGCAGGAAATGGAACGTTCCTTGCACTAATTCTTATCCTTACAGTTCCGGAAACCGATTCAAGTGAATGAAACACCATTTTCTTTATTATCTGTGAGAAATCACTTGAAGAACACTCTGCTTTCGGTAGAAACCCAGAGGATTCAACTTCAATTGAGGCTCTTTCCGGAAGTACATCGTTGAGTGCTGAAGCAATTCTCTCAAGCTCAGCGGTGATTCCAATAACACCACTCTGCTCCTTTTCCGAGCGTATGGCATTCTGTTTGATTTCAGCGAGAGTTCGCGTAATTTGACTGAATTGATTTGCGATAGAGGCATCGATACCGGATAGTTCCCTGCCCACTTCAGCAAGTTCAATAGCCTTCTGGATACTGGAATAGGTTGTATTTCGCAATGCCTGTGCATGTTCATGTGATTGTGCCTGCTGAGACTCCTCTATTTTCGGAAGCGATGTCATGCTGTCCATTGTATCCAAATCCGATTCGGAAACTACTTTTCCGATTACCGCAAAACCGGAATCATTAAATAATTCAATTCGGAAAACTGCCCGGCTGACAGTGCCTGTACTATCAGATAAATTCAGAATGAATTCTTTGACTTCCTTTGTTTCAGGATATTCAAACGCACTCGCTTCATCAGGGTTGAAACATGGCAATAAGTGTAATTGCATTCCGATCGCGTCATCCAGAGGGATGTCAATCAATGATTCCGCTGCTGAATTCATGTGTACTATTTCGTGGTTGCTGTCGAGTTTAAACAATGCCGGAGAATCAGATCTATCCATCAGTGAAGAGGGATAGACATCGATAAGTGTCATACTTCCAGATGCTCTGACTGCTTTCTCATTTTCATGCTCTTCTTTAAAATAGACCCTCATTTCGATCTTCCTGCGAAGATTGGCAAGTCCAAGAATAAGCCCGGGGATAATTATCAGTATCATTACTGCTACAGAAAGCGCATAGAAATAGTACCTGTATTCGTTCAACCAGTCCGTTCCTTCAGGATCGGTGAACAGAATCCTCACCAAGGCGGATCTATCCTCTGAAAGCTGCAACGGATAGAACACAGTAAGACTTTCATCCTGTCCGGATCCGATACGCCTCATGTATGGGATATTGTTATTGAAAGCTGAAACCGCGAGCGAATCACTCCAGGGAATTTTCTCAAATTCATTCCCTGTTAAGGGCTGAGCAATTACCCATTCCTCGAAATCAAAACAATTAAGGAAATGTGGTCTGAGTTGATGAAATACTATTCCACTCTCCTGTAAACGATTAAACATAACATCTGAATAATTCAAATTGTTGGACAATCTTACAAGATTCACGGAAACCTGTGATATCTTTTCACTTTCAATAGTAGCAATCCTATCTGATATTCTGTCAGTCATATGAAGGTAAAACACAAGTACCACAATAACTGCAATTAATCCTAATATGTAGGGAAATAATTCGCGAATGATAATTTTGGTTGATACACCTTCGAAAAATATCATATCCATCCTTAATCGAATACAAATACACATCGGTAATCCGGATAATTAGTTTTAGCTAAAAAGAGGAGTTTGTCAAGTGCGTTGTTCGAAGACATCATTTCCAGATTACAATCATCTTGTTTAATCATACGATTTATACTTTATTAGAGACCTTGGTAACAAATGGGAGAACACAAATACGTCTTTCTACCATTTACTTCGAATATTTTCATTAAGCAGGTTGACATACTTGAAAACATAAAGTAAATTAACATAGGGGTCAGACTTAATCTGTGTGTTTTTGCTAGCGCCTGCAACTAAATAGTGTATGTACTGGTGAAATTATACAGGTTTAAAGGCAAATACAATGTCATGTATATTGCCTGTTTAATTTGAGAGGGAAGGGGTAAGAATGACAGATTACATCGAGCAGACCAGGAAGCTTCTCCGGACAGCAGGTAGAAGCCCTAAAACTGCTAACAGCTATCTCTCACATATTCGCCGACTTGAGAACACTTATGGCGATGAATGTGGCAGCCTTGAGGAATCTACCCTCAGGGAATATCTTGAAGGGCTTGTTGACGAAGGAAAGTCTCTTTCCTACATCAATCAGGCTCAAAGCGCGATCAGGTTCATGTACAAGCATGTTCTTCATAAAAACAACCCCCTCCCGGGGCCTGGTCTTATCTCCAAGAAAATACCACTCCATGGAATTTTCACCAGAGACGAGATCAAGAATATTTTTGCAAATGTTCATGAACTGAAGTACAGGCTCGCATTGATGCTTATCTACTCTTCAGGTCTGAGAGTCGGTGAAGCGACTCATCTTCTGAGAAATGCAGTGGATTTCGAGAACCTGGTCATCCATGTAAACGATATGGATGGGGAGCATTTAAGAGACACTATCCTGGCAGGTTCAATAGCTGATATCCTTGAATACTTCATCGAGACGAGAACGGATGATTCTCCCTGGATGTTCCCCGGCAGGGGAAAAACAAGTTGTATTTCCCCGAGAACCATTCAAAGATCATTTGCTGAAGCCATGCTTGCAGCAGGTATTGATAAACGGGCAACGCTGGGATGGCTCAGACACAGCTTCGCGGTTCATATGCTTGAGGATGGTACTGACAGGAAACTCGTTCGTAATCTTCTTGGAATATCGACTCCATCCATGATTACTCCCTACATGAAACTTGCCGAGAAGAGAAGCGCTCTCAGGGTAACCAGCCCTGCGGACAGATTTCTGACCAGAAAAAAGAACTAGCTTCATCCTGCGGGTCGGGATCATCTCCCGACCCGCTCTCCTGCTGGACGCATAATACTTCTTCAACTCATAGTGCTTCATACAAGGAACGTATCTTCCTGTATCCCGTATTAATCAAATGAATACATATATTTCAGGTGTATCTGTGTTTATTGCTTTCAAATCAACGAATAAGGAAAGGAACCCATGAAAGTATTGATTTACTCCTGTATCATCGCTGCCATTATCGGAAACGCTCTGGCATCTTCGGAAGATTTGATCCCACCTGATGTACAAGCCTCTCCAGTTGAGCTGACCATTCACGGAGATGTAAGGATCGATGAATATTACTGGCTTAGAGACATCGATAATCCTGCAGTCATCGCCTATCTTGAGGAGGAAAACACCTACACTGAGGAAATGCTGGCGCATAAGGAAGTTCTCCGTGAGGAACTCTACAACGAAATACTTGCAAGGATACCGCAGGAGGATAAATCTGTTCCATACTTCAGAAACAGGTACTACTACTATACGGTTTTCGAACAGGACAGCGAGTATCCGCTCTACATGAGAAAAGAAGGAAGCCTTGAGTCTCCGGATGAGATGCTTCTTGATATGAATCTTCTGGCGGAGGGTTATTCCTACTTTCAGATAGAGGACATAAGCATAAGCCCGGATAACAATATTATGGCCTTCTCTGTGGACACGATGGGCAACCATCAGTGCACTATCCTCTTTAAAAACCTTGCTGCCGGAGAGATGCTTGATGACAGAGTTCTGAACGCATCTGGAGAGGTGGCCTAGGCAAATGACAGCAGAACGTTCTTTTTCGGGCATCTCGATGCCACAAACCGGACCGACAGGATAATGAGAAGAGAACTGGGCAGTACTGATGAGGAACTGGTTCATTTTGAAGAGGATCCAATGTTCTGGCCATGGGTCTACAGGAGCATATCCGGTGATTTTATACTACTGGGTACTTCAAGCAGGGAATCCTCAGAGGTCTGGTTCCTTGAAACAGACAATCCGAGTGGAGATTTCACCATAATCCAGCCCAGGACTGAAAACCTCAAGTATTCGGTCTATCCCTCGCAGAAACAGTTTTACATTCTCACAAATCTTGAAGCTGAGAATTACCGTCTGATGACATCGGATATTGAATCACCCTCGATTGACAACTGGGTGGAAGTCATACCTCACAGACAGGATGTTCTTCTGGAAGGCCTTGATATATTCAGTAGATTCATGGTTCTCAGCGAGAGAAATAGCGGTCTTACAATGTTAAGAGTGATCGAGTTTGCAGACAACTCGGATCACTATGTTGATTTCGGTGAGGAAACATATCTCGCATATACATATAACAACTACGAATTCGATACCGATATGCTCCGCTTCGAGTATACATCCATGATAACACCATGGTCCACATTCGATTACAACATGGAAACCCATAAAAGTATACTTCTGAAACAGCGCGAGATCCCGAGCGGATACGACGCAGCTCTCTACAATTCGGAAAGAATCTGGGCACCTGCCGGAGACGGAACATCCATTCCAATCTCCCTGGTTTACAGAAGGGATATCTTCCATCCCGGAGAGAATCCGCTGCTCCTCTACGGTTACGGATCCTACGGATCCAGTCTAGATCCGGAGTTCAGTTTTCTTCGGCTGAGTTTGCTTGATCGGGGCTTCGTCTATGCGATTGCTCATGTCAGAGGAGGTCAGGAGATGGGCCGTAAATGGTATGATGGTGGCAAACTCCTGAACAAGATGAACACTTTCACCGATTTTATTGATTGCGCCGAGTTTCTCATCAATGAAGGCTACTGTAATGAAGATCTTCTCTTCGCTATGGGTGAGAGCGCGGGTGGTCTTCTTATGGGGGCAGTAGTCAACATGAGACCGGATCTCTGGCACGGAGTGGTTGCCGGGGTCCCATTCGTAGATGTTGTGACGACCATGCTTGATGAAACAATTCCACTGACAACCAACGAATATGAGGAATGGGGAAACCCGAACGATCCTGTCTACTATGAATACATGCTTGGCTATTCTCCATACGATAATGTCAGAGAGACCGATTACCCGGCCATGCTGGTATATACAGGGCTCCACGATTCACAGGTTGGCTACTGGGAACCGGCAAAGTGGGTTGCGAGGCTCAGGGATATGAAAACTGATGACAATCCCCTTCTGCTGTACACCGATATGGGATCAGGTCACGGAGGCTCCTCGGGAAGGTTCCAGTGGATAGATCGAATAACCTGGATCTACGCTTTCATTCTGGATCAGGCAGGGTCAGGTGCAGGGTCAGGTTTTAACCTGACCCTGTGAGCATGGGGTCGGACTTCACTTGCGGCACTTACGAAATTATAACCGTTTCCGACGACTATATCCATTTCTTCTTTCTGAAAAATGAGAGCATCACAATGCTTACAAGCATCATAAATCCAAGTATCGCGTAATAGCCATACTTCCAGCCGATCTCCGGCATATATCTGAAATTCATGCCGTAGACACCGGAGATGAAAGTCAGGGGAATGAAAATCGTAGCGATGATGGTAAGAACCTTCATTATCTGATTCATTCTGTTACTTACGCTTGAAAGGTACATATCGTGCATTCCGGATATGATGTCTCTGTAGGTTTCTACAGTATCAATAACCTGCATTATATGATCGTACAGGTTCCTGAGGAAAACCGCAGTCGGTTTCCTGACAAGGTCAGAGCCACTCTTCTCCAGCAGTGCGATTTCTTCCCTCAACGGCCAGACGGTTCGCCGCATGAAGAGCATTGCCCTTTTGAATCTGTGAATCTTTGATACATTATCAGGATCCGGATCCAGAATGACCTGATCCTCAACTTCCTCGATCTGATCTCCGATGGTCTCGAGTATCAGGAAGTAGCTGTCCACCACAGCATCAATAAGAGCGTATGCCAGATAATCAGCCCCTGATCTGCGGATCCTTCCCCTGCATCCCCTTATTTGCTCCCTTACAGTGTCGAAAACATCACCCGGTTTCTCCTGGAAAGTAATAACGTAGTTTTCTCCAAGAATCATACAAACCTGTTCTGTCTCCATTCCCGTACTGATATCGGAATAACTCAGCATCTTCAGTACGATGAACAGATAGCTGTCAAAATCCTCGAACTTAGGTCTCTGCATGGTATTTACAATATCCTCGACTGTCAGTGAATGAATGTTGAAATACTTCCCGATTTCTTCGATGGTTTCGGCATCATGAATACCGTCAACATTTATCCAGACAACATCGGAAGATTTGCAGAGATCAGCGCACTCCTTCGGAGTTGAGTTCTCCTTCTCTTCGTGCAGATTCTCGTTGTAGCGTATATAGGAAATGCTGACTTCCTCCATTTTCCTCCTTCCGATGAAAAGAGGAGTTCCCGGAGGCTGACCGGCCTTTTCATGCGCCCTTCGTGAGTAGTTTGTTCCTTCAGCCATAAAAAGCTCCCTTCGCTCTGCAGGGTCAGGTTGAAACCTGACCCTGCCCAAGCGGCGTCCGACCCCGTTAATCTCGCTTTACGTAGTGAGTATGAAGAAGCTCGTGGGATTTGTGCCCCAGGGGTTCCTTCAGGAACTCCGCATAGAGCAGTTGCACTTCGGGGTTGGCGTGTGATTTGCGGAAATGCAGCGCAGCGTCCTCGGCGTAAATGGACTCAGTTCTCTTCTGCCTTATCTCCGGACTTGTAGGAATGGGCTGGCCGCCGCCTCCAAGGCATCCGCCAGGACAAGCCATGATCTCGATGAAATGGTAATCTGCTAAGCCGGCCCGGACCTTGTCCATGAGTATCTTTGCATTGGCAAGTCCGTGAGCAACAGCTACTTTCAGAGTGACACCGGCCAGGAATTCAAAACCTGTAGCCATCCTTTCCGGCATGGTTATCGCGGCCTCTTTGATTCCTTCCATTCCCCTGACAGGTTCAACGTTCAACCCGTCAAACGGAATCTCATGACCTGTAATTATTTCGTAAGCCGTTCTCAGAGCAGCTTCCATGACTCCTCCGGTAGCACCAAAGATGACAGCCGCTCCGGTAGAATCACCCATCCACCTGTCAAATTTCTCTTCCGTTATTTTATCGAAGTCGATACCTGCCTCATCGATCATTCTGGCAAGCTCACGGGTTGTAAGAACGTAATCAACATCTTTATAACCGCTGTCGCGCATTTCGGGACGTTCCTTCTCGAATTTCTTCGCGGTACACGGCATGATGGAAACACTTACGATACTCGCGGGATCTATACCTTCCTTGCCGGCAAGGTAGGTCTTCGCCAGAGCGCCGAACATCTGCTGAGGGCTTTTACATGTTGAAACGTTCGAAAGCAGTTCGGGATACTTATGCTCGATGAACTTTATCCATCCTGGAGAACAGCTCGTCATCATCGGCAGAGCAACGCTCTTGTCTCCATCGACAAGAGCTTTCTTCAGCCTGCTGATGAGTTCATGCCCCTCTTCAATGATGGTGAGATCGGCAGTAAAATCGGTATCCAGTACTCTGTCTACCCCCAGACCGCGAATAGCGGCTACCATCTGTCCCGTTGACCTGTCAATCGGGAGTCCCAGAGCTTCCGCTAATCCGACTCTCACTGCGGGAGCGGTCTGAAACACGACGAATTTGTCAGGATTCTCTATCGCTTCCCAGACAGGTCTGATTTCTGATGTTTCAAACAGCGCACCTGTAGGACAGCGGACTATGCACTGACCGCACTGAGTACACGGAACATCGTTAAGACTGCGGTCCATGAATGTAGAAATAGTGACGGAGGAAGATCTGCCAACCGGTTTGATTACTGCAACACTCTGTAATTCCTCGCAGGTTCTGACACATCGAGTGCACATGATGCATCTGCTGTTGTCCCTCATTATGCCGGGGCTGACTTCCTCTATGGATTGCGGTTTCGGCGAAGTCTGATATTCGTTGTTTGTTATGTTGTGTACCTCAGCCAGTTCCTGCAGTTCGCAGTTCTTGTTTCTCTCGCACTCGGGGCAGTTCACATTGTGACTCGCGAGCAGAAGCTTGAGCACTGTCCTTCTCGCGTGGCGGACTTTCTTGCTGTGGGTCAGAACAACCATGTTTGGAGTAACGGGTGTTACGCATGCAATGGCTAAAGTTCTCCAGCCCTCAACTTCGACAAGACACATTCTGCAGTTGCCTGCAAGTGACAGATCAGGATGATAGCAAAGTGTAGGAATATCAACACCTGCGGTTTTGCAGGCATCGAGGATCGTGACTCCCTCTCTGACACTGGTTACGGTACCATTGATTGTTACGGAAATATTGGGCATCATACACCTCCCTTTCCGTCAGGCAGGTCAATGAACCTGGTAACTATATCGATGAAACAATTTGGTGATGTCTGACCAAGTCCGCACTTGCTGCCTATCTTCATTACTTCCGCAAGCTGGAAAAATGGCTCAAGTTCCTCCATGCTGCTGATTTCTCCGTTTCTGATAAAGTGTACAGCATCCTGCAGCCGCGCATTTCCTTCACGACAGGTAGTACACTGGCCACATGATTCATGCACGAAAAATTCAAGGAAATTCTCAAGAACATCCATCATGTTACGGCTGCTGTTGAAAACAATCACCGATCCTCCCGGTGGGAGATCGTCAAATGAAAGAGATCTATCCAGTTCGTCCGCAGTGATTGTTGCTCCACTGGCTCCGCCCACCTGCACTGCCTGCACATCCTGCGCGCCCGCTGCCTCAAGCAGTTCACCGATTGATGAACCCATCGGTAATTCGTACACTCCGGGATTCTCGATATCTCCGGAAACACTGAACAGTTTGGTTCCGGTACAATTGCCAATTCCAAGATCCTGATACCACTCCGGTCCGTTGAGGATGATGTGGGGTACAGCGGCGAATGTTTCAACATTGTTCACAATAGTGGGACGGAACAGGTATCCGGAATTAACCGGGTAAGGGGGTTTGTTCCGCGGTACTCCGCGCTTGCCTTCCAGACTCTCGATAAGTGATGTTTCTTCTCCGCATACATATGCTCCTGCACCCGGTCTGATCTCAATATCGAAGTTAAAATCAGTGCCCTGTATATTCTTCCCGAGCAGGTTCTCCTTAATGAGATACTCTCTGGCTTTCTCGATAATCGGAATTAGATACGGATACTCGGCACGGAGGTAGATGATCCCATGAGAGGAGCCTATGGCATAACCGGCAATCGTCATTCCCTCGAGAAGTTTTATGGCGTAATTCTCGATCAGATATCTGTCTTTGAAAGTTCCGGGTTCGCCCTCGTCCGCATTGCATATAACCATTTTGTGACTGCCTGAAGCCGCACCTGCAAGGTTCCACTTGATACCTGTCGGAAAACCGGCGCCGCCTCGACCGCGAATTTCAGATTCCCTGACCTCGAAAACCACATCGGCGGATGTCATTCCAAGGCTCTTCTTTAAAGCGGAACCCGTATCCGGCTGTTCCGCTGCGGTCAGTATTTTCTTCTCGCTCATATCTGCTGACCTCCCTATTCCAGACCCGCGATAATTCTGCGGGTTTCATCCGGTGTCAGCCGGGTATGGGGAGTATCGTTTACCAGCATCGCCGGTCCCTGATCACAGAGTCCGATGCAGCTTGTTGTTTCGAGAGTTATCCTGCCGTCAGGTGTTGTATCACCTGCTTTTATACCCAGTTCTGCTTCAATGGTCTCAAGAATTTCGCGAGAATTCTTCATCTCGCAACTGATCGTAGTACAGAGACGAATGATATTCCGTCCTCTGGGTTCTGTTGAAAAGAAAGAATAAAATGAAATCACACTGTAGATTTCAGCGTTGCTTACGCCAACAGCGTTTGCAACAGCTGCAACAGCTTCCACAGGAATGTAGCTCAGTTCCCTGTTGATTTCGGTAAGAATCTGTAAAACCGCTTCTCTGCCTGATCCATATTTTGTCACTGCATCGGAAACGATTTCCTGTGGATTGCGGTTCACTGATCCTCTCCCCTCTTCAGCACTTCACGTATCCTGTTTACCAGAATAGCAGGAGGAACTGGTTTTTCGAGAAAAATATCGACAGGGAAGAAATCCGGATTTTCCTCGGGATTGAAATCGTAACCGGTAACTTGTCCAACCGATGTGAGCATGATGATAGGAACATTACTTCTGAGCCTTGAACGAATTCTTCTGGCCACTGCGAAACCCTCGTCGGTATGTTCCATCATGACATCGAGTATTACGACATCGGGGTTGTCTTCCCTGACCATTCTGAGTCCATCCGCGCCACTCGATGCAGACAGCACTTCAAACCCGCAGGCTTCAAGCACAATGGTGTTGGCTTCAATGAAATCCGGATCGTCATCAACCAGCAGTACTTTTATCTTGTCCACCATCGTATTCCCTTTCCATATTATTGCAATTCTATTTCATAACCAATGTTTTTCTTCAATTCAAGCCGGAAATATAAACAACTTTCCCCTGATCCTGCCACATTAAAATACCTGTTCCCGCCAATGTCAGTATCGGTAATGCTCCGGTTTATACGGCCCATCTACATCCACTCCAATGTACTCCGCCTGTCTGGTTGAGAGTTTTGTAAGCTTCACGCCCAGTTTGCCAAGATGCAGTCGGGCTACTTCCTCATCAAGAATTTTGGGAAGCATATAAACACCGACAGCGGGTCTTTCCTCCGCAAGAGCTATCTGAGCAAGGCACTGATTGGTGAATGAGCTGGACATCACGAAACTAGGATGACCTGTTGCGCATCCAAGATTGACAAGCCTTCCCTCGGCCAGAAGATAGATGACATGCCCATCGGGGAAACTGAATCTGTGTACCTGAGGCTTTATTTCTTCCTTCTTCACTCCCTCCGTCGCTTCAAGTCCGGCCATATCTATCTCATTATCAAAGTGACCGATATTGCAGACAATCGACTGATCTTTCATGCGGCTCATATGATTGGCTGTGATAACGTTGTAATTGCCTGTTGCCGTTACTATTATTGACGCTTCTTCCAGAGCTTCCTCAACAGTTGTGACTTCAAATCCCTCCATCGCAGCCTGTAAAGCGCATATGGGATCTATTTCAGTGATCAGAACTCTTGCTCCGAAACCGCGCATGCTCTGAGCGCAGCCCTTGCCGACGTCACCGTAACCGCAAATAAGAACTGTCTTCCCGGCAACCATCACGTCTGTAGCACGCTTGAGCCCGTCAGCCAGTGATTCTCTGCATCCGTAAAGGTTATCAAATTTGCTCTTAGTTACGGAATCGTTGACATTGTATGCGGGAAAAAGAAGTTTGCCGGCTTTCAGCATCTGGTACAACCTGTGAACTCCGGTGGTCGTCTCTTCGGACACACCGATTATCTCCGGAACAAGCGCTGTCCAGAAATCAGGATTTTCTCTGATGCCTGAGCGAAGATTGTTCATGAAAGCCTGCATCTCTTCAGTTTCTTCTTCGGAATCCGCCAATCTTCCAGTATTGCTGAACTCCCGTTCAAGCTCGAACCCTCTATGAACCATAAGAGTAGCGTCGCCGCCATCATCAACGATGAGATTTGGGCCGGTACCACCCGGGAAGGTAAGTGCGTTTCTTGTGCACCACCAGTATTCCTCAAGTGTCTCGCCCTTCCAGGCAAAAACAGGTATTCCGGTCTCTGCGATAGCGGCAGCAGCATGATCCTGTGTTGAAAAAATATTGCAGCTCGCCCATCTCACATCAGCTCCAAGTTCAACAAGAGTCTCGATCAGCACGGCTGTCTGAATGGTCATGTGAAGCGAACCGGTAATTCTCATTCCCTTCAGCGGTTTGCTTTTTCCGTATTTTTCCCTCACGGCCATGAGTCCGGGCATCTCTTTCTCAGCGATAGCGATTTCCATTCGCCCGTAATCAGCAAGTGAAATATCAGCTATTCTGCAATCATCCATTTCCATTCCTTTCTTCAAGAATTCCGGACAGTATAAATGCTCTTCCGTCATCCGTTATGTATTTATTCTCTATCTTGAATCCCTCATTCATCATCCAATCTCTGACTTCATCCTGATCCAGACCCGGCCAGAGATCACCATGAGTTCTTTTCAAATCCGTGTTATCGTGAGGCATAAGCTCAATTACAGAACATCGGCCGCCGGAAACACATACTCTTGCGGCTTCGGTAAAAAATGCAGGAGGTTCACCCAGATGATGAAGCAGCATGTGAGCAATAACTCCGTCAACAGAGGAATCAGCGACAGGCAGGTGTTCCGCGGTTCCGAGCCTGAGTTCTACATTCCTGTTGTGACATTTCGCGTAAAGCTTTTTTCCAGCTTCTGAAATCATTTCCTGAGACTGGTCAACTCCTATAACGGATGTTCCCCTCCTGGCGAGTCTCAGAACAAGCTCACCGCTTCCGCAACCCGCATCGAGAATCAGAGCCTCTACCGGAAACAGGTCGAGAACATCGGATATATAACTTTCCGGATCGGGCATCAGATCCGATACATGATCCCACACAGACGCTATGCGATCGAAAAACTGCTTTGATTCCATTCTTCGAGATTGGTAGCATCTTGTCAGTTCAGACATGTCAGTATCGTGATTTTCAATGCTCGACGCGCCTGCTGCTATACTCTCTATAAGAGTCCTGATTGCGGGGTCATGCCTGTTCAGACTGTAGTAAACCCAGCTGCCACGCCCCTTTCGGATAACGATTCCAGCGTCCAGAAGGTTTTTAAGATTATGGCTGACATTTGACTGACTCAGCCTTAGAACATCGGATATTTCACTTACGTTCAGCGGTCCGCGAAGGAGAACGCGGACCATTCTGAGCCTGCTGGAATTCGCCAGGGCACTGAAAATGCTTTTCATAGATATGAATATATGATAATATTCTCATATGTCAAACGTAAAAGGAGAAACCCCCCGCAAATGAGCAGGGGGTTCTCCTGGATATGAAATCCGAAGTTAGAACGCGTTCTTGATGCTTCCCCATGTGGTCTGGTCAAGAGCCCCTTCGAAATCGCCCATGACCTGGAGAACTGCTGTACGGCTCCAGGCGGGATCAGGATCCCACACACCACCGTACCATGCCCAGGTCTCCACTCCGTTGTAACTGACCTGTCCACCGGTACCGGTATTATCGTAACCGAAGCAGAAGTAGTTTCCGTCAGGAATGATAACACTCGAGGCAGATACATCAATATATGTGTAGTCTGTAGGGGGGAATGTTCCAGGATCAGGATCATCCGGCGTGAATTCGCCGTAGTAATCTGCTGAGGATGCTGGACCGGAAGGAGCAACAAGTCCGCCTACATCGGTCCAGACTACCCAGCCGTAAGGACCTGTGGCGGGACCGCAGCACGGAAACCCAAACTCGGTCAGCATCAGATCGTATCCGGTATCGTTCAGTACTGAGGTTATGAACCATTCTCCCCAGCCATCATTTGAACCGCCGGTAGTCGGGACTATGTCGATGCTTCCGCCCGAGTTATACTCGAAATCTTCAGCAAAGGCAGCTGAAGCAAATACGAGTGCAACTGTCAGAAGAATTATTTTTTTCATATTTTTTTCCTTTCAATTGAGGGTAACTGACAACCGTTCTCAGAACGTATTCTTTATTGCTCCCCACGTGGTTTGATCCAGGGCATCACTGAAATCGGCTTTGACCTGCAGTACCGCAGTTCGATAAAATACTTCATCCGATGCCCAGACACTGCTGTGCCAGGCCCAGGTTTCAATACCGTTGAAGGGTGTTTGTCCTCCCAGATCGGTGTTCTGATAGCCGAAAATGAATTGTGTCTGATCCTGAATTATTACAGTTTGATCCGATACGTTTACATACGTATACACGGATGGATCGCCGCCCGGCCCTTCAACAGGAGTAAAAGACCCGTGATAATCACAGCTTTCAGGTACTCCGGATGGAGGTCCGATATCAGGCATCTGCTCCCATACAACCCAGCCGAAATCACCTGTTACTGTTCCACAACATGGAAAACCGAATTCAATCAAAAGCAGGTCATGCCCGGTGTCGTTGAAAACAGAGGTTATGAACCATTCCCCCCAACCTGCACTCGATCCGGAAAGATCTGCAACGTAATCGATTACCCCGCCTGTATTGTACTCAAAATCTTCCCCGAAAACTGATAATGACAATGCCATCATGATAAATACAAGTAGATACTTCATATTACACCCCTTTTCATGACCGGACCGGCATACTGATTCTTAACCTGTCAAATCACGTCCAGCCATCATTATCAGTAATAACAAATTCTTTCCTTCAGTGCAATACCCATGCAATTCACTGAACTTAGAAGGGGTGATCTCATAAAGAAGCCATTATCCGAAGATACAGCCTTGCGCTTCCGAGTCCTTCCTTTACCGGGAAACCCGCTGCTGCGTCCGCTAAGAATATTCCACTCGTTCCCCTCATACCCGCTCCGCATCCGGCCGGATATCTCATTATCTCTTCCGGGGTTTCAATTGCCGCCATGTCACAGAAAAGATACATCCTTGTTTCCGTCTCGCCAATGGATAGTTCGGGTCTGGCAACGATATACCTGACAGCTCTGAAAGCATTGTCCGGGTAGCCGCGCAAAGTCTGCTGACCGCCAAGCTGCTGAAGCAGACCCTCGAACCAGTCCCCCTGCATCACTCCGCCGGTAAGAATTTCTCCACCCAGTCCCATGAATCCTCTGAACCAGTCTCCCCTGATTTCGGCTTCAGCCATTGTCAGAACACCGGAAGTATCCTGGCCGGTTCTGTTTCCGGCTCTCGCTTCAAACTGAAGGTTTATTCCCTGCCACCCCTGCTGTACTCTATGGCCTGCGCGGTAGAGGATTCCGGCAAGACCGTAATCGTATTCCTGTCTTGAGCCGTCAGGGGGGTATCCCCTCCAGATGCCTGCTCCTCCCTTTACTTCCATCGTGTACATTTCCCAGATGATGGAGATGCTGGCCTCCCTGTTAACCCATGAGCTTTCAGGAGTGTCCTGCGCTGCTTCAAGTTCAAGTGAAAGCGGTATACCGAAAAGCCAGGGTTCTCTGTATCTGAGACTGGCATTAAGCCCTCCCCAGCCGGTGGTCCGGGCTGATATCTCCAGCTCTCTTGCCGTGCCTGCAAGATTCAGGAACAGAACCTCACCTCCCCCTTCAAGATCTTCCCCGTTCCAGCCCATCGCGGCGGCAAAATGACCGGAACGCCCTTCCTGAAGATTCTGGATTAGAACAAGGTTTCCAAGCTCTCCCAGAAACAACGCTGTGGTCCCTGTCTGATCAAGGAATTTTATCCGTTCCAGTCTCCTGAGCCATGAAACCACTGCTTCTCTCTCATAGATATCTCCGGGTTTCATACTGAGCAGTCTCGTGAAGACATCAGGACGAGTTCC
Source organism: uncultured bacterium (assembly GCA_965372215.1). Classification (GTDB taxonomy): domain Bacteria; phylum Fermentibacterota; class Fermentibacteria; order Fermentibacterales; family JCC-6; genus Aegiribacteria. Next base: position 97,448 of record CBDVBK010000001.1, read on the forward strand.
GGGGGCTCCTTCTATCCGAACCTCCTCGAGAGAGGCGTGCCTTCCCGGAACCATATTGACAACAAGCGTGTCTTCTGATGGAAAAAATAGTCCGGCACCGGCAAACGGATAACCTTCTTCAAGATACCATTGCAGAATTCTGTCCTGCAGAACCGCAATAGATGAATCAGACGCAAGTACCGTATCTAAACCAAGCTCTGACATGTCCGGTATGGGAGGACTGCCCCTGAAGTCGACTGAAACAGGAAGAGCATCACCTGATTCAGCCACTACCAGAAGCAGAAGCAGAAAGACCATCTAGAAATTCACCGTTCCTTCCAGTCCGGCTCTCTGAGTCCAGCTGCTGCCGGACGGTTTCCTTCCCCAGTAATAGAGCCTGATGTCAAATCCTGATGATATGCTTTTGCCTACTCTGGCAGATGTTCGCCAGGAAAGCCCGGAATCATTGCCGTCAAAAAACCATACGGGAAGGTCATCATCTCCGGGGATGTATTCTGCGGTAGCCATCGCGTAAACTGTCCAGCCTCCACCCATTAAAGAGAAGTGCGGTCCAGCTTCAATCATATTGTTGCGCAGATTATTCTTTACTTCCTCGCGAACGTCTAAAGCCACCAGCAAACCAGGCTCTACTCCGGGAGAAAGTTCAACGGATGGATCGACAGAAATCCGCAAACCGCGGATGTCTCTCGGGGAATAAAGTTCTTCCTCTTTTCTCCAGAGTTTAGCGGAACATTCGATTACCAGAATTCTCGTGGGGTTCAGGAAAGGTACTGTTTCAACGGACCAGCTTCTTTCCACTCTCAGCCCCGATCCGCTGTAGGAAATCCTTTCGTTTCTCAGCTTGCCGATAACAGTCATTCTCCTGAGGAGTCCGGTTTCCCACCTGAACCAGGGTGATAGATCAATGCTGTATCCTCCCTCTTCTTCTGTATCGAATGCGCCGATGAGGGAAAGTGTTCTCAAACGATCATCAGCACCGCTGGAAAAAAGCCTGAGGACACTGTTCAGTCCGGACGATATGCCTGTGGTCGATACGGTCGTTTCAAGAGAAGCGGATGTTACCGCGTCGCCGGCACCTCCAGGCTGGTAACTTATATTGTAGTCTCCATCAGGATCAGGATAATACTGGCCTGTCTCAGAATCATAGCTGTAGTTTCCCTCTCCTTCACCTGCCCACAGGTATATCACATCAAGGGATCTGCTTATGGTTCCGGATCCGTTGTAGATGCTTTCTACCCAGACAGATCCATAAGTGCCTCTGAGTGATGCAGTAATCGCGTCAGCATGGAGTTCTCCGCCCATGTCATATGATGTTGAAGAGTGCTCAATACTTCCTCCGTACCGGAGAACACCGCTCATACCGGATCCTTCCAGTCTCGCTCTCCAGACATTGAAAGGAGCTGACAACGGTCCTCCTGAACGGGAATCATCCTGCAGTTCTAGTCGAATCAGCGCTCTGCCCGATCCCTTCTCGAGAGACAGACCGACATATCCGCTCTTTACACTTCCGGACAGGCTGTCACTCCATGATTCCTCTGAGCCGCTCAACCCCAGGAACGGTTTCAGAGTACCGGACAACGGTATGGCTGACACTGACAGACCGGATGATTCTCCAGGTCTTATCTTTTCCGTATCATTCCGCTTCAGGTAGACACCGCTGATAAACACGGCAATGTTTCCCGGATCGAGGTTTGATGAAGCGCGATATCGCTCCAGTATGCCGCCTTCCTCCATGAATCTTCCGGAAGCGGTTACAAGAAGCCCTTCTCCGCCGATGCTGACCTCGGCAATGTTGTCCTTTCCCTTATAATCCGGAGGGAGAGACCAGGCGGAGATGGAACTGTCAGCCTCAAGCTCATCAGGAGGTTCGTAACCGGATGTTACAAGAGTACCTCTTAAGCCCAGACCCGGACCGTTCTCCCAGAAATCAAATGACATGTTACCCCGGATACAGGTTCCCTCTCTTGTAGTGGCATCTGAATTGAACAGGTTTCCGGTTCTTCCTGATACGGCTGTTTCCAGTTCAGCATTGAGAGCATCGGAGTTGTATTTGACGACGATACCACCGGTTCTGTAACCGCCCGGTATCTGGATGTACTGCCGCGGAAGATGGGTTCCGCTTCCTTCCCCGAGCCAGAAATATCCTCCAATTGAAGAATCATATATATAATCACCCGATCCTGACGGAGGACGGTTGAATATCACGTCCCAGTTTCCCTGTCCCGGACCTTCAAAGATGTAGTGTTCGAGGCTGTCCTTACTGTAACTCCCGTTTCCCGATCCAACATCGGTTGCACCATCAATCCATGCTTCAGAAGGGTCTTCCCCTGCGTTGCTGAGAACGTTTACAGCTTCATCTGTCAGAATGAATCCAAGGGGGGATTCTTTATCATCTTCAGCAAAAAAACCCTTGAATCCAACTTCCAGCCCTCCTGCCGAATGAACAACGGATGCGGTGACAAGATCCTTCCGAAAACCATCACCGCGCTGAGAGAATGTTATTTCGACTCTCTGGTCATTTCTTATCAGCCTGCTTGAAGTAAAAGTAATCAATCCCGCGGTGTATTCCATTTCGTAATCAGAAGTTGCGCCGCGCTCCATGATTTCACCATCCAGCCAGACCTTCTCGCTGCCCGGGACAATTTCCCACCCCGATGTCACATCGTATGGCCCCTGAATTCCCTCTTCGGTGAAGAATACGGTTCTCTGCCTGGTATCCCCGGAGGTTCCATATCCTGCGGAAGCCAGCAAGCGTGAAGAAATGCTCCCTTCCAGGTCAACTCCGCTGATTTCACGGTTCCATACAAGCGGACCTGTCTGTTCATTTCCGCTTGCCCATTCCATATCACCCAGACGGGCTCTCCAGGAGCCGCCATCAACCAGAAAGAAAATACGGTCGAGCTGCGAGACAAGTTCGGAGGAATACGGACCGGTGGACAGATTGCGATCAGTAATACTTCCGGACACGGTTATTCCAGGAGCCGCGGTTCCCTCAACAGTAATTCTGGTTCCCTGATCCAGGCCTCCCCCGTCACCTACGGAAAATCCGATTCTCTTGGAGCCGGATATGTAAAGACCATGCTCCTGAACAGGGTTAAATTCGCGGCGGTCGGACATCAGGTTAACAACCCTGTTCTCAGCGAATTCAATATCCAGTTTAACCGAAGAAGGAATATCCAGGGACATCAGATCGAATTCGAGGTATACCGTGTCTCCAGCTCCGGGGGATGGATTCAACAGGATTCCGGTACGAAGACCTGACACACCTGAAGAGGCGGAAATTGTATCTCCATCCACAACAGCAATAATCGATCCGGGCTCAATCCAGAGTGAATCATTCATCTCTACGAAACCCGATCCATCACTTTCGAATTCCATTGTCATGGATGCAGCAAGCATAACTGCGGCAGTGAGTATACTCACCTCAATATCAGGACTTCCCCTCTTCCAGGTGACCAGAGTACATACCGTTTTCCATCTGGAGAGCAGGATACTCTTCTGAATTCTTCCCCTTCGGGAATCATGAATACCTCTTCACCGTTGTCAGACAGGATACTTTCACTCTTCAGAACTATCAGTTCATCAGCGGACAGTGCCCATACCCCCTCCGGAAGTCTCTCCGGTGTACTGTACTGATCAAGGAGATATGATTCGGTGTTACTGGAATAGACCGCAAGGTTTCCGGATGCGGATAACTGCCCGCAACCAGAGCCATCAAGCCTGACCAGAATGTCAGCGGGTTCGTTCATGGAACAGATAACACCATCTGCTATCGAAATATAGAGTATTGCAAATCCTGCCATGCAGATGTCTCCGGGGCGACTCCGGGAATCGGTGAACTCCGCTGTTTCACCTGCAATATCGATATGAAATATCCTGCCTGAAAGCTCGTCCGAAACGAACCAGCCCCATCTTTCATCCACACAGAAACCTCCTGGAAGCATAACATCCGGCAGATCGAATTCAGTTACTGTTTCATCTGGATGGTAGACAAGCAGGTGCGGCAGACCGGGCAGAAGAATGTGGACATTCCCTTCCATATCGATCTCCGCGTCAATGATTTCCTCCGGTACGCTCAGGTAGCTGATTTCAAGCGAGGACGGTACCGCCTGTGATATGGGACAGAGAAATAGAAGAAGAACAGTCAGAAAAAGGAAATTATTACCGCACAACGGTAAACGAGCCGGTTTCAATCGTATTCCCGAAACTGAATCTGAAGAAATATGATCCTGAAGCGAGAGAAGAAGCTCCGGTATATGCCAGAGTCGTCTCCCCATAATCGGTATTTCCGAGATTCACACTCTCCACATGTTCGCCGGACAATGAAAATATCGATAGAACAGCATCTCCTGCAGTCGAATAGAACTGAAAATAGAGAGTCCCGGTACATGGTTGAGGATAAAAAGCGAATTCCCCAGCTGAATCAGTTACCGATCCTGAGGACACATCAAGATCAAGCCCCGCGAATGATCTGCAGAGAAGCAGAACAGTACCCTCAGCAGGCAGTGCAACAGCAACGTCGTTTGCAGCGCCCGTATCAAATACTTCCAGTTTTCCCCCTGCAGCGTCAAACACATATGCATACAGGTCTCCGAGTCCTGAAGCTGTCGCCCGGAAACTTCCGGTAAGCCCACTGCCAAGTTCATAGTATTTCCCCTGATAGGAGAACATGTGATTATTGTAGTCCGTATATGGATCGTTCAATACCTGACCGGAATAATCCAAACCCCGTCTGTTACCGGAATCAGTGGTGTCGTAATCGGCAATTCTGAATGCTTCCCATCCGTATTTGCCATTTCCGAAATCAGGATCATCTATCCAGCATGCCAGCATCCAGTCCTGAAGGATAGCGTTCATATCAGGATCAATCCCGGTTACATCGTGAATTGCCTGCTCCACTCCCGAAATTCCACGTTCAGATGTCCGTAGTGACCGATAAAGGAAATCAACACCGCCGTAGTTTTCGTAAAGGTATGAGAAAAATAGAAATCCGGCGCCGTATCCGGCAACATATTCGATGCTGCCCCATGGGAGATTCGTCCATTTGATGGGAGTTACTCCTCCGGCTTCGAGAAAATTTACCACCTGTAATGCGGGATATCCGCAGACATAAACACCTGACTGCGCCTGATTCTCAATTACCCATAGTTCCTCTGAACTGAAAGGTTTGACTCCCCATTGAATGAGGTGTACAAGTTCATGGGAAGCTGTGAAGGAGGCATCGTCGGCATCACTGGGGAAACAGTCGATATACATCATTTCCACTTCGTTGGAATGGCCGCCGTAGTAGAGATAAGCCTCAGTTTCGGTGAACTGATTGTAGGGGCTGAAGAACCCCGCGATATACGCTCCGCCTTCCTCCGGATCGAAACCGTCTCGGATATCAAGCACGAGAAAATAAATCTTCGGATCTCCGTCAATAGCATCAGGAGGCTGTCCGAAGACATCTATATCCGTTTCGACAATACCGCCAGGTCCCGAAGGAGTACTGTCTTCAAGAGCAGCTGCGAATATTTCTACATCTTCCTGATCGTAATGAACATCCCACTGAGTATCCTCAACAAAGATATAGGTCTGTTCTCCTACAAACCTGCAGGTTGCGGCAGTAAGGTAAAAAACAGGATACTCCGTACTGTGATCAATGGACCAGAAATTTATCGTATCTCCAATCTCATGCCCTGAATCGGTCTGCAAAGGGCCGGAAGGTCTGAAAGATGGATCATGCCGCCTGTCTATCTCCATAATGCGGGGTACAAGCGGAGTTCCATCAATTCCCCATGAGGCAGGATTCGCGGCAGGCAGTACCATTGCCAGGAGAAGTAAAACCATCAGAATCTGGCTCCAATCGTAAACCTGACAGATGAGAAATCACGTCTTTCAGGAAAATCAAGGGATGTATATATCCCTGGCTCGGTCTCATCAAGAAGGGCGGCGTCGATAACGCTAACTACTCTGTTCACAAGCGCGAATGCAGCAATGTACATGCTTCGCCTGAACCATTGCTTGCTCTCTACCAGATGATCGGCGAAATCCAGTCTCGAAGCTTCTGATGTCCAGTACCAGCCATCACTGCCGTACCTTGCGTGGGATTCATAGTAATCTCTCTGAGCATCAGGATCGTCAGGGTAGTAATACCTTGCCAATCTGTGGATATAGTCATTGTATTCATCGCTGGAGGAGAAGTCGGAGACATCATCCATAAACTGACTTGATCTTCCTGATATGGATATTCCGGCTTCTTCCATTGCAAGCCATCTGTAATCGTTTCTGTTGAATGTGCCTTCAAGGTATGACAGACCCGCGCCAATCCATGTCACTGCTTCCACGCCCATGAATACGATACCCCGAGTGGAATGCCCCATATGCATCTGTCCCCAGCCTGGAAGCAGAGCGGAGCGAAACATAGCACCCTTTCTCGAAGCCGAAACAGCATCAGCCAGTCCTGGAATTACAAGGAGCACGGAAAATAGAATCGCTGCTCTTATTCTCATTAATGCACCACCGCCGCATGAAAGAGAGCATCCACAGAGCCCTCGTCGTTCGATATGTAAAGGTTTACAAAATACACTCCTGGAGCGAGATTTCTGGTATCCCAGTTAATTTCCCACGAAGCTCCTCCAGGGGCTGATCCGGATTCGTACCAGACCAGATCACCACCCATGTTGAATATTCTGATCTCCCAGCTGCTGTCTTTGCCGGGATGGAACCGAATGATCCCGTTCCCTGACCTTACCGGGTTTGGATAAACGTAGAATGAACCGCTTTCAAGAACGTTACCGGAAACCGAAAGAGGGGGAAGATCATCACCCCACCAGCAGTTCTCTCCGGACATCTGCAAACCTGTGAACCACCCCTCGGGGACGAGAGTGCTGTTCCAGCAATATATGGCTCCGCTCGAATCAGCAGCCGCCACTCTCCAGTTACCGCTGTCGCCGGGATCCCATAATAACGGCCGACCAACAGGCCTGTCGCCGACTGATACGGGGAATATCCCTCTCTGATTGCCCGCTTCATCGAATGCGCAGATTCTCCCGTCATCCATGGAAAGTACTGCGAATCCTTCTCCTCCGATACCTCTTCTGTTCCTGTTGTAAGCGAAGACAAGGCTGTCCTGTTCAAGCAGAACCGGCCAGTCATTGATTGTAGCTCCGGACGCTCCTATCGCGGCAACACCTTCTGTCATGGTTAGAATTATCTCCAGCATGCCGTCAGAATTGATATCACCAAAACAAGGTGAAGAGAGCGGAGTGCTTCTTAGTTTCGCGGGGAATCCCGGAAGGACATCACCGGATCTGTCATATGCAAATACATTATCTCCGCTGACAACAACAATATCAGCCGAGCCGTCTCTGTTCAGATCGGCGGCAATCGGTAAGCCTGTATCTTCATTCCCCGGCGCGACAGGCCATCCGCTGACAAGTGATCCATCCACATTCCATAAATAGATTCGGCTGTCAGCAGAAGCGGCGATAATTCCGGGTTCGTCATCGTCAGGATACATGGCCAGCCCTGTGACAGGGGCTGCTGTTTTCACAGGCCATCCATCCATCTGTTCACCTGAGGCGTCAAAAAGGAGTACTTTATGATTATTATCAGCTACAACAACAGCTCCCAGCCTTGAACTGACAAAGGAAGCGATCCCGATTCCGAAGTCCGGCAGCGTGACAGGCCAGCCGGCGGGTTCATTCCATTCCGGATCCCTCAGATGTATCTCACCGATATCATTGCACACAAGCAGAAGCGGTGTTCCTTCATCGGGTCTGCCGACAACAGGAGGAGCGGAGACACCCATACCCATTTGTTCGGGTCCGGAACCATCCGGCATATAAGCACGGGTGTATCCGGAAAAAGTGGTTACAACAAGTCTGTCTCCGTTTCCGTCAGGGTCATTCCAGATTACAGGCCCCCATTTCACGGGATTGATGTACACAGGCCAGCCGTCACAGACAGTCGATCTTGTAACAGTGACATCCATCACATTGGAAGGACCATCCTGCACTTCGACCGTAACGAATGTCTGTCCGCCCCAGCTGGCGTCGCTCGATGGTTCTGATGAAGGTGAAAATGTCCAGGCGTAACCACCCTGGAACCAGGGATCGTATTCGCTGCCCTCGTAACCATAAATGTCAGGCAGTGAGTAATCGAAATCCTGTATGCCGTCAGCCTCTTCCAGATCAACTCCTTTATGATCGGGATCAGTATTGACCATATTGGCGCTCATGTACTCGCCAAGGCGGGTTTCATCAATGTGCCAGATGAGTATTCCGGAACCGGGAAGACCAAAATCATGTTCATGAATTCCGCACATTCCGTCACCGTCAGGATCTCGCTGTCTGTTCTCAATAAGAAGATATTCGGAACTGTTAAGAGGAATTCGGAGTATGGAATCGCTCTGAGTCAATGAATAGGTTCCATCCTCTGTGAATTCGATAACTGGAGTCCATCCGAGATACATCCTGGACCAGGCGCTCAGTGATGAAGGCCAGTAACCGCTCATGAGCCATTGTCCATATCCCATGAGGTCCCATCCGCCAACTCCCACATGCCCGGTCATGGTGTCATACAGGTCAGGTAGGCCAAGCTGATGCGCGAATTCATGGCACATGGTTCCGAGAACCCCAAGACCGAAACCGTCCTGGGTTTCCTGTTCCGGAACGATGATTCCTTCTTTTATTTTTACTCCGTCATTCGTAGGAATACCCGTGTAGTATATCCCGGCTCCGGGAAGGTAATTGATAAGATCCATCAGTGTCAGGAATACGGAACCGATATCACCAGGGCTGTTCAGGAAGATGTCAGCCTCCTGACCTGATCCGGCATGTACCACCATAACAGCGTCATACAGGCTGAAATCAATATCAATATCGGAAATAACAACCGCGTCATGAAGAAGTTCGCAGGCTCCCTCAATGAATTTATCTTCACTCCCATAGTAGATCATCTGATGGGGAAGCTGATATGATCCGTTACTGGACATCGGATAAATATCAAAGGAAAGGAGAAGATTCCCACCGCTTACAGTTTCGTAATAGTTGCTTATTCCATCGGCAATACCTGTAAAATAGACACTGTCATGAGGCGGGTCGGCATCCAGATCGAATTTGCCGTTTCCGGATGTCTCTTCCGTAAAATCCTCAAGAAATTCGACTCTGATCATGCATACGAACATCGAATCATCAGTGAGTTCGACTTTCCCCGGACCTGCAATAGCAGGACCTTCTGAAGGTCTTTCGTGCAGAGGAGGCATGGCCCCGTGGACAATCGGAGGAGCGGCCGACAATAAGCCTGTCAATGTGAGAGACAAAGCAAGGATGAGAAGTTTCATCAAAATTCTAGAATCTGACAGACAGTGAGTATTTGGAATTGTACTTGCCTGATCCCTGAAGATTCTCCTCTACAGGTATGAAAGCCATGTCGAGCTGGAAACCGCCGTATTGTAGTCCTGCTCCGAAAGTAGGCCCCTGAATCGTGGATATGCCCTCGGTATCATGGATGTAACCCGCCCTCAGAGCTAGAAGATCGTAATACCAGAATTCAGTACCGGCACCCCATTTGTTTTCATTGAACTCGGTACCGAATCCATCGTCAACACTTGTCAGAAGTTTGCTGTAGTCCGCGGTTACTCGAAGGCGAGTCAGGTGCGAATCAAATGGAATATATGCGAGTCCTGCTCTGATCGTTCTGGGCAGGGGATTGTTCTCTGTGTTACCACCGTAGCTTACGTTAGGCCCAAGGTTCGAAAGACAGGCTGCAATGTTCAGTCGCCCGATATTCCCGAGACCCAGATCATCCATAGGAACATGATAGAGGACGCCCAGATCGGCTGCGAATGATGTCCCCTTGCCGGAATCCTGGTAGTAAAGGTGATCATATATGAACTTCAACCCCAAACCTACGGAAACACCAGGCGCGACTTCGGTTCCGAACGAACCGGTTAGAGCAACTCCGTACGAATAGAAAGTTCCCAGTTCAATACCTTCGGAAGTTGTCTCCAGCTGCTCGCCCATGGACATGAACGTGATGTTGCCGCCTATCCCCCCCCATCCTTTGAGATACTTTGCATAACCAAGGAATTCATAGTAAAGGTCATCCGCCAGTTGTGGAAGCCAGTTACTGTGCTGCAGCGTAAGTTCCTGCCTTGTGGAATCAACGAAAGCCAGACCGGCTGGATTCCAGTATGAAGCTGTAGCGTCGTCTGCCAGAGCGGTGAAAGCTTCACCCATTCCGTTGGCCCGCGCTCCCGGAGTAATTGTCATCCATACAACACTTGCAGTCGATGCAAATGATACTGATGCAAAAGACAGAATGGCAAAAAGAAAAAGTACTCTTCGAATCATTATTCCTCCACTCAACCGTGCAGAATATACTGCCCCGGTATTGAACTTCATCATCTATCAGACAGATCCATATCACTCATTGAAACACATGTTCGGGAAGCATGAAATACCCTTTAACGCGATTCCCGTACAACCGCTATTACTCCGGTAACTTCTGAGAATTCACCTGCATTTGCTGTGGATGTGCATGAAACAAGAAAAATGTAAGATCCACTGGCAACAAAGTCACCATCAGCGTCCCTGCAATCCCACCAGCACTGGTTATATCCTGCATCTCCTTCAATGTTCCCGATCTCTATTATTCTCCTTCCCGCGAGTGTAAAGATGGAAATATCAACAGTACCGGCTGATGTCTGGGTCCAGTTAAGTGATACTCCATCGCCGCAAGGATTCGGATAGGGAAATACATTATTGATACTGAACTCACCTGTTGAGGTCACGACAAAATCCATCTGAACCAGGGATGTATTCAGAAGACCGTCACTTGCTCTCAGCTGAATCTGATGATCTCCTTGTTCAAGAGATCCGATTTCAACTTCCAGTTCACCTGTTGTGCCGGATCCCTGGTGATAACGGAAATATCCGGACACATCCTGAGGTGTACCGTCCGTATAAAGAGCAAGCTGTCTGCCGGTATTGCCGAGCAGATTAATCCCCGAATCATCAGACAGCAATGCATGCACTGTAATCGAACCTGAGACATGCGGTTCATCTACATCTCTGTAACCCTTTATCCATAGTTCTATTTCTGGTCCTGTTGTATCGAATAGAGGATTCCCAGTTTCCATCCGTGCAGGATATGTGGACACTGCAGCCATGGAGTAATCACTGAGAAACACCAGTTGAGTTCTGGCGAGAGAACCGGTATCGCTGTCAATCGGAACGAACATGGAAGCAGAGTAATCCGGGGAGGCGACAGCTGCTCCTCTGAAAAAGGATTTGGCCAGTGAGAGGTATTCAATTGGATCGTGGTCTCTGAAAGTATAATAGGTATCGGGCTGACAGGATTCAAACGATTCTATCAGTATGATGCCATCGTTCGGCGCGGAACCATTGAGAATGGCTGTTTCACCGGTGAAAAGGGTGTCAGCATTCACATCGAAGGAAGAAAATGGGTAAGCGAGTATGAGACTTCCATCACCAAACAGGATGTTGGAAGCATTGTTACTGTTGTATCCGGCGGCAATCTTACCGAGCATAAAACACATTCCCACTGAGAGATCCGCTGAGAGAGAGGCTTCAGTAAACATTCGATCGATAATCTCACCCAGAAGAATCTCATTGCCTGGTCCGGAAGTCTGGCCTGTAGAACCACTCGCGATGATAGCGCCACCTGAATGAGACGTGGTTATCTGCTGAGCGATACATTCAGATGCTGGATTCTGGAACGCGCCGACGTCACAGGAACCGAATAAAGCTACCGGAAGCCTCTTTTCACAGGCCAGCAGGCCTACGTCCTCAAGATAGAGAAGACCCTCATCAGCCAGCTGATCGTACCCGCCATGCCCGAGATACAGAGAAACAAGTGATCCTTTACTCCACAGGCTGATATAATCCTCTCTTGCCTGGGGTTTCTTCCAGAAATCATTCCAGTCGTAGAAGATCATATACATCTTCTCAGGACGGAGTACGGAAGGGAGGTGATCCGTCAGTAATAGCTCCATACTATTGGTATGGAATCTTTCATCACCACCATGAAGAGGAGATCGCTCATCATCCGCAGCGCCAAGAACAACCGTCTGCCACTCACCCTGGTTTTCTGCGTTCCCATAAGAAAGGGTCCGGTCAACGATCAGCTGAAGGTCGGATCTGTTGGTTATTCCCATCCGAGAAACCGCAATCTGGGGCAGGATGCTGTCACCCACAATTACGAATTGATCGTCAGTAACGGTCTCGGATGGTTCTCTTCGCAGGATATCGATGTAGGATACTCTGGCCGATGTGAAATGCAGTGGATCCCAGTTTCCTCCTCCGACCAGTATCAGATCCATCGGTATGGGATTCCATGTGTCAATAACAGTGTATATCATTGCCCTGATAGCCTGCGGGTCTCTCACTCCCCCGTTGAATTCATTGTAAACCTCAGATGCGGCGATTATCTGAACCTGCTCACCGGTTTGCTGAAGTGGAAGAATGTCAGTGAAAAACTCATCGGCGGCAATATAGATCTTGTCAGCACCGCTCATTACATTGATGATTCTTCCAGGTGACTCTTCATGGATGCTGACAGGTGAAAGCATATCCTCAATTTCCGAAATCCATAACTCTCTTGAAATCCAGTAATCGGGAACTTCGTATTCGAACGAATGAGGATCATCAACCGTTACGAAAGCGGCAAGATCATCTCCTCCGATCATAAATACGTATGAGTTCGATAAATCGTTATTCCACGTGAATTTCTGCCGGCCGGGAACCTGCCACCAGTCAAGCGGAATCTGAACCTGCCCGGAAAGAGACGGTTCCGTCCAGGAGAAAACCTCGAACCAATCGAAGAAGATGGTTTCCTCTCCTGAATCTCTGATTATCTGTATCCCCAGATTATTTCCGGAAGATCGTAGATCGGAGCACCGAACCTGCAGAATAAAATCATCTACATTACTCCAGGTTGTATCACAGAATTGAGAGCCGTTCATTGTAAGCCGGATACGATGGTCAAGATAATCTTTTGAGATCAGATGCAGTCTCAAGAATCCTTCGCCAGTAGTTGCGGGAGCATTGAAGCTGAAATAGTCCCATGTGTTCGTACTTCCAGTTGAACGAACCCACGCCCAGTCGTCAGGCAGGAAGGCAACCTCAGCTGCTGCTCTGATCGTATTCTCCTCGAGATGCTGTCTGGATAGAAACGCGTCAGGGATGGATGGGGCACCTGTTAAGCTTCCATCTATCATATCCATTCTTGCGCCGTCTTCTCCGCCCCATGTCAACCAGTAAGTATTAATATGGGAATATCTGTGATTGAAATGCGGCGGCATGCTGTCAGCTGTGCTCTCCCACCAGGCGAGTCCCCTTCCGAAGAAGAATAGCCGGTCACCGGAATCAAAAACACCGTCACCGCCATCCTCGACCAGTATTGGCACATCTATGGGTCTGTAGGCTGTTTCCCATGGATTATTCCCCATCTCCCTGCCGCTTCCGCAGAACATCGAGAGAGTTGTCGAAGGAACACCGATAGCGGATGGTATTTCTGCGGCGGTTATGCAATAGATACCCGCAGTATCTGTGTCCAGTGAATACCACGGGAGTCCCCAGAACGGGCTGGGTCCGGAGCGGTTTTCAGAATCAGCCCAGACTCTGTTCCCCCCTTCAAGAAGGACGTTGAATATGGATCCGGATATTCCCGATATTGCTTCTGGCGGGCCTGTGTCAGGATAACTGACGATAATTCTGAATCTCTCAGCGGCATATAAAGCACCGTCCCGAAACACGATCGGATGAAGTTCAAGAAGAGTTACACCGGCTCTCCTGAAGGAACCCGTATGCGTGAGCGAACCCCAGGTTCGGGGGATATCCTCAGGATGGGCTGAAAAGAAGGAATCGAATCCATCCGGGGAGACAGATGTTCCAGCCACAGTACCGGCAGACAGAAAATGAACACCTTCGGGAATGATTTCAAGTACAGGTTCAACTCCGTGAGGTACAGCAAGAATCAGATTTGCCTGAGGAAGAAGGATCGACCCATCAGTGCCTGAATAGCCGCATCCATCAGCAGTATATCCAGTCAGGTTCTCAGGCAGGCTCTCGATTTCATGAATTGTCGGACATTCCCACACAAATTCAGTGGAGCCGGCTTCCACTCGCACCTGAGGCGGAACTATCCGTTCAGCAGGGGTGAACACTGAAGTCGATGCAATGATGAACCAGATGAGATACGGCATTTTCAGAGTTCAGTAAGTTCAAGCAGCGGCGAGTCACCGTCTTCTTCGCCGGGAAGCTTCTCTGCGTCAGGAATCAACTCTGCCCTGATGCGCTCTTCCTCGACATCAATCACTTTCCCCTGCGTATCAATGAATGTTCTTATCTGAGCAAGCACTGAGAGCCTTCTATCCTGCAGTTCACGTATGGTCTCGGTAAGAACACGTACTCGGTTCCTTGCTTCAGATACAAGATTTGACGCCTTGATTTCAGCATCCATAATAATAAGCTCTGCTTCTTTATCCGCCTCTTTCCTGGCTTTGGCTGCACTTTGCTGCTGCTGTACAAGCACATCCCTCACAGCACCTTCCATCCGATCAAAATCAGATGCCCTCGCCCTGAGAATAGTAAGTTCTCTCTCGGTTTTTTCCAGATTCTCAACAAGTTCCTCCCAGGCGGAAGCGACCATCTCAAGGAAAGCCTCCACCTCGGCATTATCGTAACCTCTCATTGTTTTCCGGAAATGCTGTCTTCTTATATCAAGCGGGGTAATACGCACGATGCTTCTCCGTTTCCTGTTCTGCTACCCTGATGAGCCGGGAAGCTGGTGAGTGTACATCTTCACAAATGTATAATATTGCTGAATAGTCGGAAGTCAATTTTGTCTCCTCCCGAAAAGGAACCGGCCAAGTCTGACGATAGTAGAACCCTCCATCACAGCTAGCTGAAAATCATCGCTCATGCCCATGGAAAGCTCGGGAAGCTCAAACCCTCCTTTGCTGGAAAGATCATCCCTGAGGTTCCGAAGATCAGCGAATGCTTTTCTTGTTTCCTCCGCGGTTCCCCCCAGCGGTCCAATCGTCAGCAATCCCGAAACAATGAGACCGAGCTCCCGCATTCGGCCAAGCACCTCTTCAAGAAGTGAATATTCAGGCGCCAGGCCATGTTTTGACTCCTCGCCGGAAGTGTTGACTTCCACAAGCACTCCTGGTTGTTTCTTATTCATATCCGTGGTTCGCCTGGTTATCTCCTCCGCGATCTTCATTCTGCAGATGGAATCAATCCAGTGAAAATCTCTGACAGCCTGCCTTACTTCCCCCGTATGGATCGGACCTATCATGTGAAATTCAGCGACTTCTTTCCCCAGCGTTTTTATCTTGCGTCCGCCTTCACTGACCCGGTTCTCACCAATTATACTTATGCCCGCTTCTATGGACATCCGCACCAGATCAACAGGATGCGTCTTCGTAACGGCCATTATCCTGACCACCCGCGGTGAATGGTGTACGGTATTCAATGCTTCAGCAATCATATCTTCAGCGCGGTAGAAATTATTTCTTATGCTTTCAACGGAATAGTTCAAGATCACCTCTCCTGAAAATTGCCCCCCATAGAACTAATCCCTCGTAGAACTAATTCCCCACATGCGAATATGGACAAAGTACGTGTTGCTGTCACACGAGAAACAGATTATATTAATGCAAATCATTTGCAATAATGGAGAAACATGAAAATCGAAAGCATCTGGGATGAACTGCGTAACCGTGGACTGAGGATGACTCCTCTAAAAAAGCACGTTGTCAATCTTTTCCTTGAGGGGGGGTGCGGACTGTCCGCCAGGGAAATTCTGGACAGTGTTCCTTCCTCTCCTCACATATCTACCGTACATCGCTGTCTGAGTTCACTTGAAGATGCCGGTTTCCTCAGACCAGACCGCAACCCGAACGGATTACTGAGATATCGCTGTTCCAGAATGTTCTACCCTGATCACGGTCACTTCAGCTGTCAGGAATGCGGCAGACGAATTCCTTTCTCTTTCAGTTTTCCGGAGGAATTTCTTCAGGAACTGGAAAGAACAGGGGGATTCAAGATCGGAAATGCCGATTTCTTTCTGGAGGGCAAATGCGAACACTGTTCAAAAGAATCCTGATCCCATACGGGCCGGTTCTGTTTGCAGTATCACTTATTCTGATTGGAACAGGCTGTTCGCGAACAGACGAACCCGACACCGAAGCCGGCGAGTATACTGTAGCTGTAAGTATCCTTCCCCAGAAGTATTTCGTTGAGAGAATAGCATCCACTCAGGTGAATATCATCGTGGTTGTGCCACCTGGTGCCAGCCCTGCGACATATGAACCATCACCTTCGGACATGAGGAACATCTCACAGGCGGATGTATGGTTCACTATAGGAGTCGATTTTGAAAAAGCGTGGATTCCCAGATTCGCGGGCTCAAATCCGGATATGATTATCAGAAGTACGATCGGTGGTATCGATAGACTTCCCATCAGCCGCTACAGCATTCCGGGCGGAATCGAACCATCACCTGAACATGGAGATAACGGACATGACAGTGCTCATGGTTGTGAAGATCCTCATGTATGGCTTTCACCGGAACTGGTGCGGAAGCAGGCTGTTGTCATAGCGGAATGTCTGTCCGATCTGGATCCGGAAAAGGAAGTACGTTATCGAACGAATCTGGAAAGTTTCATTCTTGAAATAGACTCCCTCCAGAACAGCATTCATGCCATGCTTGATCCAATACAGGGCAGCTGCTTCATGGTCTTTCATCCGGCATGGGGATACTTCGCGGACGAATTCAATCTTGTGCAGATACCTGTAGAGGTATCCGGAAATGATCCGTCTCCCGGAGAAATGTCCGGACTAGTGGATTTCGCGAAGGATCAGAACGTACGGGCAATATTCGTTTCTCCACAGTTCAGTACCTCATCAGCGGAAGCAATAGCATCTGAAGTAGACGCGAGGATCATCCACATAGATCCACTTGCTGAAAACTGGGGGGAGAATCTCATGAATGTTGCGGAAGAAATTGCCGGAACAATGGATACAAGATGATTCCGGCTATAGAAATAAGAGATCTATCAACCGGTTACAGAACAGGTCAGCCCGTTCTGAAAGATATAAACCTGACAGTGCTGCGGAATGATTTCATCGCAATCATCGGACCCAACGGAGGCGGAAAAACTACCCTCCTGAAAGTTATCCTGGGACTGATCAAGCCCTGGAGTGGAGAGATAATTATCAGGGGTTATCCCATAACATCGAAAGATGTCAGAGCAAAAATAGGTTACGTTCCACAGTTGATACCAGGTAAATCATTTCCTGTAACTGTCATGGATGTAGTTCTGATGGGAAGGCTCGGGAATTCCGGTTTCTTCAGACACTTCTCTGAAACTGACAGGTCAGCAGCAGAGAAATACCTTCTTCTGTTGGGTATTCCTCACCTCTCAAATGACAATATGAATTCACTTTCAGGAGGCCAGAAGCAGAGAGTGCTTATAGCCAGAGCTCTTGCGGGAGAACCTGAAATTCTCCTTCTTGATGAACCGGTAGCGAGTGTTGACCACGATACTCAGGAGAGTTTTTTCAACCTTCTTGCCGAACTGAACGACAGTATTACGATTGTACTTGTTACTCACGATGTGGGAGCTGTCTCAGCCCATGTCAAGAACATTGCCTGTATCAACAAAACTCTAATAAGTCATGGAGAAACACTTTCAGCGGATGCGGTATCCCGAGCCTACGGATGCCCCTTCGAATTGATCTCTCATGGAGTACCGCATCGAGTCATCGGTCATAAACATCTGGAAGACAGCAGCACCGAAAACATTTCTGATAGGGGAAACAACCGGTGATTGACGCACTCGGCTATACTTTCATGCAGCACGCCGTAGCAATCTCAATCCTCGCTTCAATTGCATGTGGAATAATCGGGACGCTGGTTACAGTCAACAGGATGTCCGCTCTTGCGGGAAGCATAGCACATGCATCATTCGGAGGTCTGGGGCTTGCGTACCTGATCGGTATACACCCATTGATAGGAGCAACCGGTTTTGCGATCGCCTCGGCAATCGGAATCGGTGTGATCTCTTCAAAAGCACAGGACAGGTCTGACACCGCCATGGCAGCTCTCTGGGCTACGGGCATGGCAGCAGGACTGGTGTTTATCAAGATATCCGGAACCTACTCTACCGATCTCATGAGCTGGCTCTTCGGAAGTCTGCTTGCAGTATCAGGATCGGACATTCTCCTCATGGGAATTCTTGATATTCTGATTCTTATCGTCATCCTGGGTCTGTATAAGGAATTCCTTGCGGTTTCATACGATCAGGAATACAGCAGGCTGCAGGGTATCCCGACAAATTTCATAAGGGGACTGTTTCTGGTACTTGCCGCGCTGACAGCGGTTATGCTGATGAAAGTCACAGGACTTATAATGGTCATAGCCATGCTCACAATTCCCGCCGCGATTGCGGAAATGTTCACCTCGAGTCTCCGGAAAATGATGGCTCTGGCCTCGGTTCTGGCAGCTCTCTTCAACCTCGGCGGTCTATGGTTGGCCTGGATACTGGATCTGCCTCCCGGCGCGGTAATAATCCTGCTGGCCGCAATGTCGTACTTCACGCTAATATCAGTTTCCAGGATCCTGGGGTCAGTTCGCAATAATCAGCATTAAAGCGCTGATTTTCAGGACCTGAGCCTACTATTGAGATTCAGCCTTACCTTCTCCGGTCATGTATTCGGGATAGAGCTTTTTCATGCATTCCGGACACAGAGCATGGCTGAACTGCACGTCCGAATGTTCGGATATATACGATTCTATCTGTTCCCAGTATCCATGGTCATCACGGATCTTCTTGCAATTCGCGCAGATGGGAAGCAATCCGCTCAGGTGTTTCACTTCAGCGAGAGCATGTTTCAGATCCTCATTCGCTTTCACGAGTTCAATATTCCTGAGCCTGTAGATCTCTTTTTCCTTCTCCTTCTTCTCTGTTTCGTACTGTACCTGCAACTCGTTGATTCTGCTGCTGCTGTCTTTATTGAAGATTTCGTCATTCAGCGCTTTGTATTTCTTGTGGTATTCCAGTGCTTTCCTGAAATCCCCCTTCTGCTCCAGAATTGTTGAGAAAGTTTCGCAGCTGTCTCTTTTAAGATCAGGCACTCCAATCTCATCTGCGATGTTGAGTCCTTTTCCGGCGTATTCAAGAGCTTCGGTAAAGCGGTCGGTAGAAGCATAGATCAAACCTATACTGAGGAGTGTATCAACCGACGCCAGTCTGTCTTCTGTTTCCTCCTCTATCCTTAGTGATCTCAGGAAATACTCAAGCGATTTATTGAAATTCTCCAGGTCCTGGTAAACCGTGCCAATATTAGTTAATGTGTGAGAGATTCCCCGCTTATCATCGAGGTTTTCCCTTATTTTCAGCGCTTTCTGAAAATACTCAAGTGCTTTCTCTGATTCTCCTGATTTTCGGTAGATATTACCAGCATTGTTTAATGAATTTGAGAGATTTTTTCTATTATCAAGTTCCTCGTTTATCTCTATTGATCTATTATAGTAATCCAGAGCTTCTTTTCTGTCGCCCATGTTATTGTCTTGTGAGTGACGAGTTTTCTCCCGTTTTTGCTTCTTCATTCTGACAATCTACAC
>CBDVBK010000002.1:0-108556 GCA_965372215.1 uncultured bacterium
AACATCAAAACCCTCTTCTAATAATTCGTATTGGTACAATTGATGAAAGAGGCGACGGGGTCTTCCTGGGTATATATTGTGGATATGGTGACATCCGGTTTCCTGATAGCCAAGGGGTTCTATAAACAAGATATTGGAAGAGAATAACTGTGAATTCGCAGCAGTCCGGTAAGGAATCGAAAAAGAACTCTCATTCCTTTGGAATCCTGTCCATCGTTACCCTGGCTATCATTGTAATTGTCGCGTTTCTATGGCTGAATGAAATACTGGATATTCCTCATTACGTTCTTGGTGCGCCTCAAACCCCGGTCAACTTGAGCGAAGCGGCAATCGAGACGGTATTTATTCTCGGGTTTGGTATTTTTATCCTTCTGCTTCTCAAAAGCAATATCGATAAAAAGCAGAGAGCGGAAAAGGAGCGTCTTGCGGCAGTAACGAATACAGTCAACGCGATGGACGCCGGCCTTCTCATGCTTAATCGAGAGGGTAAGATATTCTTCATCAACCAGGCATTAAGTAATATGGTCGGTTACGAGAAGAGCGAGCTTCTCGGGGAAGAAATGATCGAGATGGGCAGGAAGTTTTCTATCCCGGAAGACAGATCGATTGCAGTCGAGGCCATCAGAACCACTCTCAGGGGTGAAGTTCCCGCACCTGTTCCGATTACGATCACATCCAGAGACGGAAAAGAAATAACTGTACTTTTTGGCGTGTCGTTCATAAGGGACTCGGAAGGAAAACCCGATAATACGATAGTAACCTTTAGCGACATAAGCGATCTCAAGCGTACACAGGAAGAACTCATTGATACAAGTTCTTACCTGGAAAACCTCATCTATTACGCCAATGCTCCGATAATAGTCTGGGACCCGCATTTCGTCATAACAAGATTTAATCACGCCTTTGAATTTCTTGCAGGTCGCAAGTCAGACGATGTTGTCGGACAGAAACTTTCCGTACTGTTTCCCGAGGAGAGCCGGAATGATTCGATGAAAAAGATCGAATTCACTGTGAGGGGGCAATTCTGGGAATCGGTTGATATCCCTATTCTCCACAGCGATGGTAGTATAAGATTCGCGATCTGGAACTCGGCGAACATCTATGAGGATGACAACGTGACCATTAAAGCAACAATAGCTCAGGGCCAGGATATAACCAGTCGAAAGAAAACAGAGAAAGCACTGCGGGACAGTGAAAAGTGGTCACGTCTGCTACTTCGAACAATGCCGAGCGGTCTCTTTACTGTGGATTTGAACAGGCGGATAACTTCCTGGAACGAAGTAGCCGCAGAGATAACAGGATTGCGAACGCAGGAGGTTATCGGAAAGTACTGTCTTGCAGTATTGAACTGTGATGCGTGCAGAGAAGAATGCATACTTTTCGCGGAAACAGTGGAAAAACCGGTCTACAACAAGGAGTGTACGATACATATCAATGACAGGGATATCATACTATCGAAGAATATTGATGTTCTCAGAGACTCAGGCGGGAGAATAATCGGAGGCCTGGAGAGTTTTAATGATATCACTGAGCATAAACACATTGAGGAAGAACTGAGACATTCTCACAAGATGGAAGCAATAGGAAGGCTTGCAGGAGGTGTAGCGCATGATTTCAACAACCTGCTTACAGCCATACTCGGATATAGTGACCTTGCTCTACAGAAGGCAGGAGAGGATGGTTCCCTTGCCGCCGATCTAAGGGAAATAAAGAACAATACGGTGCGAGCCGCCGAGATCTGCCAGAGGCTTCTGGCAATAAGCCGCAGGCAGGTGCTGAAGCTTAGCGTTATGAACCTCAACGATACAATTACGGGAATAACGGACATGATTCGCAGGGTGATTGGTGAGAACATTCAAGTAGAGACCAACATAGAAGAAGATCTCTGGAGTATAGAGGCCGATGATGGACAGCTGGAACAGGTTATCCTGAATCTGGTCATTAACGCCCGTGATGCAATGCCTGATGGTGGTACTATTACTCTTTCGACGGAGAACATAATTCTTGACAGAAAAGCAGCTTATTCCAGAGCTGAAGCGACTACCGGCAAATTTGCATGTCTGAATGTTAAAGACACCGGTATGGGGATGGATGATGAAACGATAAGCAGAGTTTTCGAACCGTTTTTCTCGACAAAGGGTGATAAAGGTACAGGATTGGGTCTTTCAACAGTATATGGTATTGTCAAGCAGCATCATGGATGGGTGGAGACCGAGAGCAGCCCTGGAGATGGTTCGAGCTTCAGAGTGTTCCTGCCGGCTTTTGTATCGAATCAGAAAGTAAATCAGGCGAAGAAAATTCCATCTGAAATTTCTGTTGACAGAAAATGCGATGAGAGAGTTCTTCTAGTGGAAGACGATTCCGGCGTCCTGTCTTTCACCGCAAGCGCATTGCGTGAAAAAGGTTATGCTGTCGTAGAAGCCACAACCGCAGAAGAAGCGATTGAAGTCTTCGAAAAGGAAAACGGAGAGTTTGACTTGCTGTTCAGTGATGTGGTTCTACCCGGTATATCCGGTATTGAGCTTGTGGAGCGGATGCTTTCAATCAAACCTGAACTTTCAGTTGTTCTTACGAGCGGATACGTAGATTACAAATCCGATCCGGAATTTGTGCGAAAAAAAGATTTGTTCTTTCTCAGCAAGCCCTACAACATAAAAGACTTGTACAAGATGATTGCCCTCGTGTTTCTGAAAAAGCAATGACAGATCCTGTGGAATTCACCATCCTGAACCGTATATTTGACGTCAAGATGATTTCCTCGGAATATGTGCGTGAGAAATGTCTGAATGCAGGTATGGATTAGTAAGATTCCTCTGTTTCAATGTCTGTTTCTTCAAGAATGTAGACCTTCGAATAGTCCTCCGGATTGGCAAGGTATGCGAGAATTCCGTGCGGAGATATTCTGAAAGCGATACTGCTGCCGTATGGCAGGTCTGGTACATTACAGGAATAAAGATACTCTCCCTCAGTGCTGTAAATGTCGAAGAGCGGCACCAGTACGCCGCCTCTGCGTGCCCAGATCCGTTCGCCATCCGTTTTGAGATCTATAACCGCGTCCGCCCAGACATGAAATTCAATCTGATCAACATAAGAGGGATCGCGGCCGTTTCTCCGCATCGAAGCTCGCATCATTTCCCGCTCTATCTCGATTTCCCCTTCGGATCGTCTGGTTCTTTCGAGTGACCGCTGGGTTTCCCAGTCGATCTCACCTTCAGTTGTGTAACAGGTAATAATGTATTCCTCAGTACTCAGAGGTGAGGAGATTACCCTTCCATCCGGCAGTACACAGCTATTGATAGCCGTGCTGCGGAATACTTCCTGAGGGTTCTGCGGGTTGAATTCACCCCTTCTGGAAAAATAGGTTAGTTCCGGCTCGGTTTCACCTGGTTCCCACCTGTGAAGGGAGTTGCTGAGGTTTCCCTCTTCATTGTTGAAGATAAATCTTGTTCCCACGATATGACCGTCATCAAGAATTACCGGGTTATTGGGAGGATTCGGAATGAACCCCGACAGTTCATGAGTGAATACCAGGAGGGAATCGTAGAAAATGAATTTACCCCCCATCATGTCGGTAACCATGAATCCCCCACCTGGTGAAGATGTTATTCCTGAGGGAGCCGTGTACTCCCCCGGTCCTTCACCCTGCCTTCCACCGGAGCAGATGTACTCTCCTCCGGGGGAAAACATGCTCATCTTCATAGAAGCTATATCCCCTATAACGACGTTTCCGGCTGTAGTGAAATCAGCTGCTCTGATGACACCGAACACATAATTGGAATCTCCTGTCTCTATACCAATTGAATCAACCGTTACGAGAAAGGTCTGTAATGTATTTTCTGCTGCTGGTGATTCGGGATTCGCCTCCCCATCGCCGCAACTGATAATGAATAACGGAATCAGAATCAGAACCGGGCTAAGCTCGCATATTTTACCAGGTTGCGTTATGAAACGGTGTAGAAGCGCTCGCAGACAAGGCATACGAATGAGGTCGACGCAGACGTAATGTATATACTTCAAGGAAGACCGATTGAGCATAACGCAGTATGCGAGTGTCTTATGCACCGTTGCAGTAGTAACTCTGGTGAGATATGCGGGCTCAACATTCTCATAATCAACTCCTCTAGTAAACCGGTTAATCAGCGTATTGCGGGTATTCTACGCCCTCCGTCCAGTAGGGGTAGACATCCGGCATCCGTTGCCACTGTGATCCGCATTCATGCATGAATGAAATGCAGTTATCAGCGGCTTCGAACAGGCTGCCCTCCAGTTCCTGCGGAGTGAAAGAAAGCCTGATCTCAAGGGCGTTCTGAATCTGTTCATCTGTCATTCCCAAGTAGTGCGCTGCTTCGATTGCTTCAGCGGAAAATCCGTTTTCCTCGAGGTTATCCAGATATGCCGAAGCCATGGCAACGGTTATGTATGTGTCCTGAAGTCCTTCCAAACGGCAGACATCGAAAAGATGATCGAACCGATCAGCTGCTATTTCCATGAATACACCGGAAAGATCCTTATAGTAAATGTAGCATAGCGCCTGTTCAATAGCCCAGAATTCATCATTGTCATCAAATGCGCCGCCCATCCTGTCCAGGGATAGCTGCGCAGCATCCATAACCGCAATGAGCCCCATGGCGGCTTCAGCGAAGGAGTTGAGTGCGGCAGCTTTTTGAGGTGAAAGCCCGTTTCCGGGTATGAGGGAATCAACATGAACAACCAACGGAATAGCGTAGATGGTGTAATCCGATCTTGGAGGATCCATACCGAGGGCCTTAATGCTGTCACTCCACTTGTCAATCAGCATGTCAAGCATATTGCCTGACATCCAGCCTATTATCTCAGACCCAATATCAAATATGCTGGTAATATCTATCGCAAGAATACCGGCTGCCGATGAAAACATATCCATTGAATCCCTGATCTTTTTAATCGCTTCATCGACCTGTTCAGGGGATTTGCCGGCTGCTACCGCAAGCCTCTGCCTTAGTGTGTTTCCAGGCTGTGCGACACCAACAGGTGTTTTGAACCAGGGCAGACTTCGCGATCTGTACGGTGAGGGAGGTGGTGGTGGAACAGGGCAGTCCTTGAGCCAGGGCAGATCCTTACGAAGTCCTGTACGGCCGGCCTTGAGGAGAGTGTTTCCATATGATAGTTCAGTATTCTCATTCTCAGGTACCCAGAGTTCTATCCGCGTATGCTTGTATCCAATTGGGAAGTAGCGGATGTAGTAACCGTTTGGATGCCAGGACCATCTGCCCACAGGAATGTCCCTCTCATCGTACTCTTCGGGAGGATCACCATGGATGATCGCAATTTCCTCCAGTTCTTCGTATGAGGATTCAGCCCTGGAAAGAGTGTTTCTTATTCCGGCTTCAGCTTCCAGCACTGACCTGACCGGACCTGTAATGTCTCCGAACAGATCATCCAGCATACCGTCAGGAATGAGTCCCAGAGCCCCGCCGTTGAGTTCGAAGATTTCCTCTGGAGTAAGCAGAATAGATGCATTAATCTGCTTATTATCACTCATATCAGAGAACCTGCATCTTGCGAGGATTCCCCAGATAAGTGATTGAACTTCAGATTGATTGATTTCACCATGATTGGACGAACGGTCCAGGATCGCCAGAATAATATCACTTCTGCTGCCTTCCAGAGGCGCGTAAATGTATCCGTTACCTCCGGTATCTGAAACGTAAGTGCCGGCGTGAAGGCAATAGCTTCTTGCTTCGAGTTCATAAGCGCCCGGAAGAAGGAATATCCATCCATCTGGATTAACCGGCATATCGTACAGAGGAGTGAAGAACTCCGGTTCAAAGCCGTCCATTTCAGGACATTCGAAAACGGCATCATCCAGTCCGGTCGTAATTACCGGTTCCTGTTCAAGAAGTCCTCCAAGGTCGGGGAGGTCAATTGGAATATCCGGTATCGAAGGGATTGAGAACTGTGCTTGTGCGGTTCCAGACACCAGAAGGAGTGTGAACAGTAGTGACAATTTATTTCTCATGACGGTTTCCTCTCAAAAATGTTACTCAAACTAACAGTTAAATACAACTTACATCATGGTGACTGCCTGAGCAAGTCCTCTTCAGATAATCCATCGGATTGGTATTCTGAGATAATTGCGGTGACACTTATGAATGGCTGGAGTAGATTGCTGGTGAAATTTCCGGGTAGATGCCGGAGAACAGCGGAAACGAATCTGATTGGAGAGAGAATGATTAATAATCCTGTTATCGAATCGCTTATGAAGAGGAAATCCATCAGGAAGTACACAACTGAACAACCCTCTGATGAAGTTCTGGAAGCAATCGTACGTGCCGGTCAGCAGGCGCCGTTCGCGATGCAGCTCGGCAGTGTGCTTCTCTCGCGGAATGTAGAGAACAATGTATTCAGAGCCCCACTCCAGTTCACCATATGTGTGGATATACACAGGATGGAAAAGATCATGGATAAGCGGGGCTGGAAAAGAGGAGCATCCGATCTGTACACACTTTTATTCGGAATGCAGGATGCCGCATACATGGCTCAGAACATGGTTACTGCCGCTGAGAGCTTCAGCCTTGGAAGCTGCTTTATCGGCAGCGCTCCATTCATGGCGGAGAAGATACGGAAGGAGTATGAGCTTCCGGACAGGATTTTTCCATTGGTCATGCTGACGATGGGATATCCTGCGGAGGAACCGCCTGTGAGACCCAGGTATCCTGTGGAATTTCATCTGTTCGAAGACAGATATCCGGAACTCACTGATGAAGACGTGTCTGTCGCTATGGAAGAAATGGATTCAGGTTTCCTCGATCAGGATTATTATAGGAATGCCGGTTACATGGTCCCTCTTGCAGATGGTAAGGAAGAGACCTTCAGCTTCGATAATTATTCGTGGACAGAACATATCTCCCGGAAATTAGGGCAATTGGGAAAGGATCCTGAGAATCTTCTGCAGAATATCAGAGAGTGCGGGTTCGATATCTGACCGGTGCTGAACCTGTTCTGACAGTTTTTTCTGCTCTTATTCCACGAGTTCGAGAGTATAGAGTTTCTGATATCCATCCGGTGGATCCAGCGGCCAGGCAAGTATCCCGTATTCATCAATCTTGATTTCCCAGAGCAGACCGGAATATCCTGAGATAGCAGGCATATTGGCGGTGAAGAGGTGGTTTCCGTCGAAATCGAAGATATCGAATGTAGGAATTTCCTCGGTTCCTCTGCGGACCCAGAGTCTTTCCTGGTTATCAATACCCATTGAATGAACCTTCCATCGGAAGGGATTTGGCTCATAGTTTGTCTGGGCATTGTATCCCATATTTCTGGCTCTCTGGTTATAGAATGCTGCTTCATCACTTATTTCTTCTTCAGATTTCTTCACCTGAGGCAGATCAAGGGATATTTCAACGAATTCGTTCCCGTCTGCGTTAAAACCAGTGATGAGGTATTCCTCTGAGTCTCTTGAAGCAATGAATACGATCCCGTCGAAATTGGAAGCACAAACCCTGGCTAAATAGCCTTCCTCAATTATCAGTGTGAAATCGTCGAAAGTGACCGGTAATGAATTTTCCCAGTAAACCAGGGAGGGTTTGGTCTCGTCAATCTCGAACCTGCCAATTTCCGCAGTCATAATAAGCTGCCCGTCAACTATATCAAAAGTAGTCAACAATGCGGCGTACCTGCAGCTATCGGTGGCAGTCATATTGAGAACCGGCTCACTGTTAATCTCCGCAGAATGGCTTTCCCATTCACCACCTGGGAGAAACGTATGGATACCGCCTGCCTGCATATCCATCATAGCGATCCTGCCATCGGACAACCTCGTCATCGAGAGCGGATTCACGAATTCACCGGGGCCGGTACCACGTCTGCCGAAGCTTCTGACGAACTCCCCTTCAGGTGTGTACTCGCGAGTGCAGCATGCCGGTCTGTCAAGGATAAGAATATTGCCGTCTACAGAGTGTGAAGAGCTTTCGATGGATCCGAACACATAATTTGAATCGCCCAGCTCGACACCAATGGAATCAAGAAAGACGAGTTCTCGAACGGTTTCGGGTTCAGCAGCCGGTTCGGCAGTGTCAGTATCGGTCTGCCCTCCACCGCAGGATGAAAGCAGTGAAACAAGAAACAGTAATGAAATAAAAGGAAATAGATATCTCATAATAACCTCCATGGAAAGTTAAGTTAAAAAAGTAATATATTGATCATCTGCAAATGTCGAGATTACAGCTGAATAGAGGTTGACTCAAACCCGCAGGTATGAATAATTTGTAAGATACGAGACATACCAATTAACTGGAGGATGAAAATGCTGCTGATATTATGTCTTCTGGCTTCCGCGCCCGATACTCTATGGGCGAATGTTACAAGCGGAGGAGTCTATTCAACCATATTACTCGGAGATCTGAACGGTGACAGTGTTGACGATGTTGCCTGCGGAGTGAATTTCTGGGATGAGGAGCCAACTCTCTGGTGTCTTTCCGGATCTGACGGAAGTGTTATCTGGACAAGTGATCAATACAACGGAATCTACCAGGATGAGGGTCTGCTTGCCGTTTCTGATGCGAATAGTGATGGGCACAAGGATATCCTCATGGCTACCCCCGGAGGTTATGCTCCCCCGGGGAGATGCCTGATCCTGATTTCAGGAATTGACGGTTCTCTCATCTGGGAGTGGAGCGCGTACAACAATATTCCATCCGGAGCCGGCTGGGGTTACAGCTGCGCTGAAATGGAGGATCAGACAGGTGATATAGTGCCTGAATTCCTTGGTGGATTCGGCTCTACAGGGTCCGCGAACAGCTCTGCTGCCGCATGCCTGAATGGTGCTACAGGTGACACTCTCTGGACAAGAACCACTGCGGATGCGGTCGAAGACATACTTGTCATTCCGGATATCACCGGAGACGGAGTTCAGGAAGTATATCTGGGAATAGGCGGAAGTGGCTATGCGGACAATACGCTTGAGCTCGTTGACGGTTCTGATGGAACCCTGATCTGGGGCAGGAACGGCGGGGGAGATGTCATGTGTGTATCCACCATTGACCGGGAGGATACTTTTCCCTGGCTTGTGAGTTCTTCATTCGACGGTGGTGTACAATGTTACAGTCC
Organism: uncultured bacterium; assembly: GCA_965372215.1. Lineage (GTDB taxonomy): Bacteria > Fermentibacterota > Fermentibacteria > Fermentibacterales > JCC-6 > Aegiribacteria. The sequence goes on from CBDVBK010000002.1 coordinate 9,088, forward strand.
CTGGGGAGATTCACTATGGGCTCGAGGACTCGGTGGTTTTCTTCTGGATGTGGAGGGTGGTCCCGATCTTAATGGAGATGGAATTGCCGAGGTTGCTGTCGCCGGGGATAATTCAGGTACAATATGCCTTGATGGAGCGACTGGCATCACACTGTGGAGCTATCCTACGGGGGCGAACACCTGGAGTGTAGCCTGGTCTGATTCCGTTTATCATGAAAGCCTGTGGATTCCCTGCATCTCCGGGGGGAGCGTTAACGGCAAAAAGATTACACTCGTAAATGCTCTGAATGGCTCTCTGATCTGGGAGCAATCCTTTACGGAAAGAGTATATAACGTTACAAGTGTATATATGACGAATCTTTCAGCCTCAGCGATCATAATCGCGGGATTGCAGGATAAGCAGAGCCAGCCTTACCATGCCTGGGCATTTCTTTCATCTGCTGAAACATCCTGCGACGAAGCCCCTGATAACGGTTATTACGGAAATCTTGTTGAACGGAATCCAGCAACAGGAGTTATGAATCTTAATCCTCCGGAGGGAATCTGGCGGTTTGAGATATACGATCTGACGGGAAGACTTGTATGGCAGGATGATATTTCTGAAGTCAGGTCAGTGAGTATTTCAGGATGGAGCGCCGGTTGCTATCTTGTTCGAGCTTCGTGCGGGACCGCTTTAATCACACGGAGAGTTACTGTTCTGAAGTAGTGACCGGTGAGGATATGTAAGGTTCACCGAATCCCGTATGCGACATGCTTGACATTGAAAATAGTATACATATGTTTACTATGCAATCGTGATCAATGTAAGTTGCATTAAGGGAGGGCAACATGAATCCGGTAACCAGGCGTTACATAAGGCAATACAGGAATCTCTGGAAACGGAGCGAGACTTACAGCAAAGTAGTATCTCGAGCTGGTATTAATACTGGATTCTATTCAAGGCTACATCACTTTACCCGATCAGAAGCATTGGGGAAGAACTGGTTCTCGGAATACACCGAAGAAAAGTACGATTCAGTCATCGAATGTCTTGCTTGTTACAGGTGGTTCATAATACCTGATCGACTAAGGCAGGCGTCAGGAAGATATGATTCAAACAGTATTGATGAACTGCTTGATCTGGCTGGCTACTCCACATCCCTGATAGCTGAAGAGCTGTTTTACATGATCGATTCCTGTCTGGAATCCGGCATTTGCCTCAATAGTGATCTCGAAATGATTCGTTGCGCATACAACGGTTTATCCGGATTTGAAGATCTGTATGTAAACAGGATTACCGATTGGGGACCGGTCAGACCCGATCGGAGTGCTATTGCCGTTAAGCAGGAAACAGAATTCATTCGGAGAGAATTTAGCAAAAAGCGGAATTTCCTTATGCCTGTTGTCTCAGTTCTGTAATAATAGGTCTGGGTCTGACATCCAAGCATAAGGTAACATCCCCCCGCGGGGACATGCCGACTCTTGTGCGTGTCCCCGCGGGGGGGAATGATCAGTCATAACAGTTAACCCCATTGAGAATAGTGTTTGTTCACACACATAATTTTTATCTATAATACTTGCGTTGTTCTTTCGTTTTCTCTAGAGAAAAGATGTCTGTTTCCGTTATTTTTGCTTGGTAATCTAAATATGGAGGTTCAGAGATGGAGAAGGGCTTCAACGCTTTTGAAATGGCGCAGAAACAGTTCGATCAGGTAGCGGACAAACTTGATCTTGAGCAGGGAACCAGAGAATTCCTGCGCTGGCCAATGCGTGAATATCATTTCATAATTCCGGTACATATGGATGATGGTTCTGTAAAGGTATTCCGCGGATTCCGAGTACAGCACAGTGATGTTCGAGGCCCCTGTAAAGGCGGAATAAGATTCCATCCTCAGGAAACCATAGACACAGTCAGAGCTCTGGCAACATGGATGACCTGGAAAACCGCCGTTGTCGATATTCCTCTCGGAGGAGGTAAAGGTGGCGTTATCTGCGATCCTCACGAACTTTCAATGAGAGAGCAGGAACAGATCTGCCGCGGGTGGATCAGGAATGTCTGGAAGAATATCGGACCAGTTCAGGATATACCCGCTCCGGATGTAATGACATCTCCGCAGCATATGCTCTGGATGATGGATGAGTACGAAACAATTGTAGGCGGCAAATATCCGGGTGTTATCACAGGGAAGCCCGTTGGAAGCGGTGGATCTCTTGGAAGAACTGAGGCTACAGGATATGGTGTGATTTACACCGTGCGGGAAGCATTGACGAGAATGGGGCTTGATATCAGGGAAACTACCATGGCCTGCCAGGGATTCGGTAACGTGAGCCAGTACGCGGCTGATCTGTTCATTAAGTATGGAGGTAAAGTTGTCTGTGTATCCTGCTGGGATCAGAATGATATGACTTCTTACACCTACCGCAAAATGGACGGAATAGATCTCGAGTTCCTCCTTAGCATTACTGACAGATTCGGAACCGTTAATCCCGAGAAAGCTATGGCAGCCGGATATGAACAGCTTCCGGGAGATGCATGGATTGAAACAGAGGCAGATGTTCTGATGCCGGGAGCACTCGAAAATCAGGTTAACGCTGGAACTGTTACTAAAATTCATGAAAGAGTGAAAATTCTTGCTGAGGGAGCTAACGGCCCGACAACACCTGAAGCGGATATCTATCTGAAAGAACACAATATCTTTGTTATTCCGGACTTCCTCTGCAACGCGGGAGGCGTAACCTGTTCATATTTCGAACAGGTTCAGAATAATATGAACTACTACTGGGAGAAGGACGAAGTCCTTTCCAAGCTTGATACCAAGATGACTTCAGCCTTCCATTCTGTTGCTGATCTGGCTGATAGTCAGTCAATATTCATGCGAGATGCTGCCTACATGATTTCTATCGACAGAGTAGCAACCGCAGCAAGAATGAGAGGACTTGTCTAGACAGCACTGATGGGTCTATACACTTCACTACACGGGGACATGCACACTTCAGTGCGTGTCCCCGTAACAAATGTTAAAAAGCATAGATCCAACCCCTGCCTTGTTCCTGATTCGGAAAGGATACCTGATGACTGAAAAAGCTGTGACCCCGCCTGCAACAGTAAAAGATAAAAGTAAACCCGAATGGAAAATAATTATTGATCTTCTTGGGGATACGGATCCTGTATTACTTAAGCGTTTGAGCAGGAAGATGATGAACTACCTTTTCAAGCGTAAGGTCAAGAAGATATCCGAAATTATGGAACAGTTCCATTTAAGAAAAACAAATAGAATCAAGACAGGTGATCTTTACGGAGAAAATCAACCGGCGCCAAGGATTGATTATCAGGATCTGGAAAGCATCACAGATCAGGTTTTCCGAATCGCTGAAGAGGAACTGTCTCCAGAGGAGATATCTCAGGCTATCCATAGATGGCTCCGGTATGAAAGCACACGATTTCTTTCTGTAATTGCTGACCGCAGGGATGTTCCTCTGGGACAGCTGAGGGAAGCTCTGGAAAAATATATCCTGCTTCCGGACAAAAACAAAAAGATGGACAGAAGCGAACAGAGAGGCATAATTGTAGACATCACAAGGCGCATATTCAACGATGATCTGCAGTATATCAACACGATCAGTAAACATGTCCGGATAGAGGATTTCAGTGAAGTGCTTGATCATACGATAGGCCCGATTAACGGTAATGGAAAAGTTGGCGGAAAAGGTTCAGGCTTATTCCGGGCTCAGAAGATCCTCGAATCATACCGTGATCAGCATGTAGTTCTCAGGAACCTGAAGATACCGAGAACATGGTACATCTCATCCGATTCCATTCTGGAGTTCATTCATCACAACGCGCTTGAAGAGATGCTTGCAATCAAGTATTCCGATACTGATGAAATAAGGCAGGAATATGAACTTCTGGAACAGGTATTCAAGCATTCACAGCTTCCATCATGTGTTCTAAGCGGCTTGAGCCTCGCCCTGGATCATCTTGGTTCAACGCCTCTGATAGTAAGGTCATCAAGTCTTCTCGAGGACAGCTCCGGCGCTGCTTTCGCCGGGAAATACAAAAGCCTCTTTGTTGCCAACATTGGTACCAGGAAAGAGAGGCTGGAAGCTATATCTGACGCGATTCTTGAAGTATACGCCAGCGTATTCGGTCCGGATCCCATTGAGTACCGCCGTGAACGGGGATTGCTGGATTTTAATGAAGAGATGGGCATCCTTATTCAGGAGGTTGTCGGCAACAGGATCGGCAAGTACTATTTCCCGCCTCTTGCTGGAGTGGCCTTCAGCAGGAACGATTACAGATGGTCTCCCAGGATCAAAAAGGAAGATGGAATGGTAAGGCTGGTTACCGGGCTGGGAACAAGGGCGGTAGACCGGACAGGAAAGGACTTCCCTGTTCTCATGAGCCCGGGACAGCCGAAACTCAGAGTTAGTGTCACTCAGGACGAAATATTCCGCTACTCACAAAAGCATATGGATGTGATAAATCTTGAAAAAGGCTGTCTTGAAACCGTCAGTGTAGAGAGTGTTATCAGGGAGTGCGGCAGTAAATTCCCCTGTCTTTCCTATATAGTCTCTATTGATGAAGGTGATCATATCCAGCTTTCTCCGGGTTCGATGTTCAACATTGAAAACAAGGATACAGTTGTAACATTTCATAATCTTCTTGAGAAGAGCCCGGTTCCTTTGCTCTTCAAGACAATGCTCAGTATTCTCGAGAGTGAAATCGGAATGCCGGTTGATATTGAATTCGCGTACAGCTCCGATATACATACACCTTACCTGCTTCAATGCAGACCGCAAAGTATTGGCGACGGGCTTGTGGATATATCAATTCCAAAGAATATCCCGGAGGAGGATATACTTTTCACAGCCAACAGGTACATCATGTCCGGTCTATGTCATAACATAGAATATCTTGTTTATGTTGATGGAGACGAGTATGACAGGATATCCTCCAGAGATAAGCTGCTTCAGATCGGTCATATAATCGGGCAGCTGAACAAGAAGCTTCCCAATAAGAAATTCGTGCTGATCGGTCCGGGGAGATGGGGAAGCAAGGGTGATATCAAGATGGGTGTCCCCGTTGGTTACAGTGATATCAACAACACCGCCATGTTGATAGAGGTTGCGAAGAGCAAGCAGGGCTATGTACCTGATCTTTCTTTTGGAACTCACTTTTTCCAGGATCTTGTGGAGGCAAATATCAAATATCTGCCCTTATACCCGGATGAACCAGGAGTGATATTCAAAGAGGATATATTCAGTACATCAAAGAATATACTTCGAAAGCTTGTGAGTAATTCGGAAGAGTTTGAACAGGTTATCAAAGTGGTGAAGATTTCAAATGAATTTCCCGGAGCGTCTGTCTGTGTAATGATGGATGGTGATTCCGATTCGGCACTTGCTTATCTGAAGAGGTAGGAAGGGGGGGTCGGACGTCACTTGCGACACTTGTAGTTATTTGCAAGTGTCGCAAGTGACGTCCGACCCCAATAAACTAGACTACGCCCTGAGCCATCATGGCATCGGCGACCTTGCGGAAACCGGCTGCATTTGCTCCGAGTACATAATTTCCCGGATCCCCGTAAAATTTTGCTGCTTCGTAAGCTTGCCTGTGTATGCTGATCATGATATTATGAAGTTTCTCATCGACTTCTTCGCGGGACCAGCTGGAGAATATGCTGTTCTGAGCCATCTCCAGGCCGGAAGTAGATACTCCACCGGCGTTAGCGGCTTTTCCGGGACCATATAGTATCTTGTGATCAAGGAAGATGTTTACACCATCCGGAACCGTAGGCATGTTGGCTCCCTCGGAAACAAGGAATACACCATTGTTGATAAGGTTCTGAGCGTCCTTCTCATTAATTTCATTCTGTGTAGCACTCGGGAATGCGCAATCCGCCTTATGATTCCACAGCGGATTGTAATCGAGATCCGGATCGACAGCTGTGTAGACAGCGTTCGGATACTTCTCTGCGTATTCCTTTAATCTGCCTCTTTTTACATTCTTGAGATCCATTACATACGCGAGTTTATCGGCATCGATACCGTCTTCATCGTAGATGTATCCACTGGAATCTGAAAGAGTGACCACTTTACCACCGAGCTCGGTAATTTTCTCGGTAGCAAACTGGGCAACGTTGCCTGATCCCGAGACGAGACAGACTTTGTCCTTGTAGCTGTCACCACGGGTTTTAAGCATCTCTTCCCCGAAATAGACAGCGCCGTAACCGGTGGCTTCCGGTCTGATAAGACTTCCGCCATACTCGCGGCCTTTACCTGTAAGCACGCCGCTCCATTCGTTGCGGAGTTTTTTATACTGCCCGAAAAGGAAACCGATTTCACGCCCGCCAACACCTATATCACCTGCCGGCACATCCGTGTTTGGCCCGATGTGACGGAAAAGCTCGGACATGAAGCTCTGGCAGAAGCGCATTACCTCAAGGTCGGATTTCCCCTTGGGATCGAAATCTGATCCGCCTTTACCGCCACCCATGGGGATGGTTGTGAGAGCGTTCTTGAAAACCTGTTCAAACGCGAGGAACTTGAGAATGCCAAGATTAACCGAAGGGTGGAAACGGAGGCCGCCCTTGTATGGGCCTATGGCACTGTTCATCTCGATACGGAATCCGCGGTTCACATGAATCTCTCCACCGTCATCCACCCACGGAACCCGGAACATGATAACGCGTTCAGGTTCAACGATTCGTTCGGGGATTTTAGCACTCCTGTATTCAGGATGTTTATCAAGGACTACTTCAAGCGATTCGAGGACTTCCTGTACAGCCTGATGGAATTCAGGCTGAGAAGGATCCCTCTGTACCACCTTCTGGTAGAGTTCTTCAAGCATTTTCACTCCCCTTTCAAGGTTATTGAGAAGCACAATTGGATACATATTTCCGATGAATGTGATAGCTTAATCTAGGACGTATCACTCTGTCAATAGCATAACAGCTTTCAGTAACATCTCTTGTTTTGTATCTTTACTTGACCGTGTGCTTTGTTTCTAGATATGATGCTGGCCTGGTGCGCTTATCTGTAATTACATCTGGAGAGTTTTCTTTAAGCAAAGAATCAAGTATCAGCGAGAGGAACTCGAGTGACGGAAACGATCAGAGAAGGAACACAAAAGCTTCAGCTGAGGAAAATCGAATCCCGCCTGGACAGCCTTATGAAAACCAGAGTCCGGAATATCCTGCTCATATGTAGTCTGTACGATTACTATATGATAGAGGAGGATGGAAGACTCGGTGATCTTCTGGGAAACACTTACACGATCAGTGACGCCGGGAATATTCCTGTAATTACCCAGATATCAAATACTGAAACCGCTCTTGAATTAATGGAAAAAGACGCGGGACAGAGTATCGATCTTATCATCTGTATGGCAAGAATAGGGAGTATGAATTTTCCTGAATTCATCAGGAACATCAGAAGCATTCGCTCCGATCTTCCGGTGGTTGTTCTGGCTCACAGTCCCGAGGAACTGGTAAGGCTTCAGGAAAAACACTGGACAGATGAAACCAATCGGGTTTTCACATGGCTCGGGCGCGGAGAGACTGTACTTGGAATAATCAGACTTGTTGAAGATTCAAGAAACGCGGAGCATGACTGCGCCGAACTTGGAGCTCCCTGTCTTCTGCTTGTTGAGGATGATGTCCATTTCTATTCAAGGTATCTGTACGAGGTGATGAGCATTATACAGGAAAGAACCATAGAGATTCTTGACAGTTTTTCATCATTTACAAAAAGAAACCTCAGAGCAAGGACCAGAACGAAAGTTCTGATGGTTACTTCACTTGAAGAAGCTGAAAAAATACTCGAAACTCATGGGGACGCCCTCATCGGAGTAATCACCGATCTGAAATTTCTCAGAAGCGGTAAGCTGGATGAAAAAGCCGGGGAAATCCTCATTAAGAAGATAAAGGAAACCCGGCCGGAAATGCCCGTTATCCTGCAGACATCCGAATCAAAAGGCCGGAAGATCGCTTCCAGGCTTTTTGTTGAATACATATCAAAGAATTCTCCGGCGCTGATGAACGATCTTAGAAAATGTCTTGCCGGATCCTTCGGCTTCGGTGAGCTGATCTTTAGAAATGCTGACGGAGAGATGTGCAAATCAGTTTCAAACATCAAAGAACTTAATCAGCTTATTGATAAAATACCTGCTGAAGCTGTCTGCAGGAGTCTGAGTACCGGTGAACTGATACGTTGGCTGAAGATTCAGACAGAGCTTGAACTCGCATGCAGGATACAGGAAAAACTATCCTTGAACGGGACCCCGCTCGAAGTCAGAACCGGACTGGTTGATATTTTCAGAGATTTCAACATGGAGAGCAGACGGGGATATGTTTCAAACTACAGCAGATCCTTCCATGAAGATCAGATTCTCTTCAGCAGACTGGGATCAGGCTCAATGGGCGGCAAGGGAAGAGGACTGGCTTTCATTGATCGAGTACTGGCAGCCAATTTTGACGAAAGCAGATATAAGAAAGTACACGTCTCCGTTCCGCGCACGCTGATAATAACGACGGAGTTCTTCGATAAATTCATGTATCAGAACAAATTGCTGGAATTTGCCCTTGAATGTGATAATGATATCAGAATTCTGAGACGATTTTTGCAGGCTGACCTTCCCCCGACCATTCTGGGAGATATAAGAGATTATATAAAAGCTATCCGGTCGCCAATTGCCGTCCGATCCTCAAGCCTGCTTGAGGATGCGATGTATCAGCCGTTTGCCGGCATCTACGCCACAAAAATGCTTCCCAATAATTCAAGGAGCGCAGATAGAAGATTCAACGATCTGGCAGATGCCATTAAATACGTTTATGCCTCCACGTTTCTAAGGGCCGCGAAATCATATATTACAGCTACGAACCACCGCGTGGAGGATGAAAAGATGGCAGTTCTTCTTCAGGAAGTGGTTGGCAGGAATTACGGCCATTCCTTCTACCCGCATTTCGCCGGAGTAGGCCGATCGTACGATTTCTATCCAACCGGTTCTGCGAAACCGGAAAATGGAGTCGTGAATGTCGCGCTGGGACTTGGAAAATCAATTGTTGACGGTGGTGTCTCACTGCGGTTTACGCCGAAGTACCCGAGGGTTCTTCCTCAGTTCGCAACCCTGAAGGATATGATGAACAATTCTCAGAATAATTTCTATGCTGTGAGTATGGGTCACTCCGAATGGAGTTCTTCCCTTGATGAGGATCAGTACCTGATTCTGCAGGATCTTGGAGTTGCGGAGAGTGATGGAACCCTGGAATACCTGGCCTCAACATACGATGCGGCCAACGAGAGAGTACTGGACGGTATCACGCGGCCAGGACCCAGAGTGATCAACTTCGCGCATGTGCTGAAGAATAAAATATTCCCGCTTGCTCCTCTTACTGATGAGCTTCTTACCATGGGTGAGAATGCCATGGGATGTCCTGTAGAGATTGAATTCGCAGTTACTCTCGGTAAGAAGCGACCTCTTCCGGCTGAATTCAGCCTGCTTCAGATAAGACCTATGGTTGTAAGTGACAGGCTGGTGAAAGTTGATCTGGCGGATATGGAGGAAAAAGAGCTCTTCTGCTGGACAGATACAGCGCTCGGAAATGGAATAATCGATACAATAAAAGACATAGTGTATGTAAAACCGGATCAATTCGATGCATCAAAAACCCGTGCAATTGTAAAGGAAGTTGACAGACTCAACAGAAAGCTGAGCAGTGAAGGCAAAGATTACATGCTCATAGGACCGGGCAGATGGGGTTCAACAGATCCATGGCTGGGTATACCGGTATCCTGGAGCCAGATTTCAGGAGTGAAGGTTATAATGGAGGCAAGCCAGCAGAACATGAATATCGATCCATCGCAGGGGTCTCATTTCTTTCAGAATATGACTTCGCTTGGTGTTGCCTATTTCACGGTGTCTCATGTCAGGGAAAGTAATTTCATCGACTGGTCATGGCTTGATTCTCAACCTGCCGTAGCTGATGGCGAACTCCTTCGTCATATAAGCCTTGAGTCACCTGTTAAAGTAATGATTGATGGACGCTCCGGCAGTGGAGTGATGGTTAAACCATAGGTATCGCTGCCAATTCAGCATAGAAAACGAGGGGGTAGCATATGCACGAGATCCTTTTTAAAGAGGAGATTGGACCTGACATTCATCTGTATCGGTTTCATGCGCCCGATGTAGCCAGGTACAGAAAGCCCGGCCAGTTCGTGATAGTACGGATCAGCGATGATGGAGAGAGAATTCCAATTACAATAGCCGATGTGGACAGAGATGAAGGCAGCGTAACTCTCATCGTGCAGTCAGTCGGGAAGACAACTCTGCAGATGGCCGGGATGAAGGTTGGAGACTCAATTCCGGATATAACCGGTCCACTTGGAGTTCCCACTCATATCGAGAAAGTGGGGAACGTGCTCTGCGTCGGTGGCGGAATCGGGATCGCTCCGTTGTATCCTGTTGCGAAAGGAATGAAGGATATCGGTAACCGTGTAATCAGTATACTCGGCGCGAGATCATCAAACCTTCTGATTCTAGAGAAGGAAATGAAAGATGTGAGTAACGAAGTGCTGATCACAACTGATGATGGAACAAAGGGCCGCAAAGGCCTGGTCACGGATGCAATAAAGGAACTTGTCGATCAAGGTGAGAAATTCGATCTGTGCGTCGCGATGGGACCGCCAATCATGATGAAATTTGTCAGCCTTCTTACGAAAGAGCTGGGCATTCCAACGATAGTAAGCCTGAACCCTATCATGATCGACGGTACGGGCATGTGCGGAGGCTGCAGAGTAACCGTAGGGGGCGAGACGAAATTCGCCTGTGTGGACGGACCGGAGTTCGATGGACATCAGGTTGATTTCGACGAACTGATGAAACGTCTGACGATGTACTCATCGCATGAAAAAAAATCGCTTGACCACTATACATCGAAGACAGGATGCAGGCTTGCCGGCACGCTGGAGGGAGATCAGGAATGAACATTAAGGAAAGACTTCAAATTCCACCAACCCTGATGCCCGAGCAGGATCCCGCCGTGAGGATCACCAATGTGGAAGAAGTTCCCCTTGGCTATACCCCGGAGATGGCCATGCTGGAAGCTAAGAGGTGCCTTCAATGCAAAACCGCGTTCTGTGTGGAAGGATGTCCTGTCGGAATTGACATTCCGGGCTTTATCAAATTGATAGAGGACGGAGATTTCCGCGGAGCTATAAATAAGATGAAGGAGAAGAATCTCCTCCCCGCCATCTGCGGCAGGGTATGTCCACAGGAGGAGCAGTGTCAGTTGGTCTGTGCGATCGGAAAGGCACAGAAGGATCCCTGTAAAGCTGTGATGATCGGAAAACTCGAACGGTTCATAGCGGACTGGGAACGGGAACAGGGAGAGTATGATCTTCCACCTGAAGTCAAACCATCAGGCAGGAAAGTTGCCGTCATAGGCGCAGGGCCCGCGGGTCTAACGGTTGCCGGCGATCTGATCAGGTTCGGACATGAAGTGACAGTGTTTGAGGCCCTTCACAAGGCTGGAGGAGTGCTGGTTTACGGGATTCCCGAATTCAGGCTCCCCAAAGCTATTGTCCAGGGGGAAGTTGATTATCTCGAAAAACTCGGTGTCAAATTCCGATACAATTTTGTTGTCGGCAAGACAGCTCCGGTAAGCCAGCTTATCGAAGATTGTGACGCTGTGTTTATCGGGACCGGAGCAGGGCTTCCCCGATTCATGAGGGTCGACGGAGAGAACCTCCTGGGTGTTCTATCCGCAAATGAATATCTGACAAGGGCCAACCTGATGAAAGCCTACAGCTTTCCGGAAACCGATACGCCTATTGTAACAGGGAAGAAAGTGATTACTGTCGGTGGTGGAAATGTTGCTATGGACTGCGCCAGAACTGCACTGAGAATGGGCGCTGCCAGATCGCTTATCGTTTACCGCAGAGCAGAGGAGCAGATGCCGGCAAGACTTGAAGAAATTCATCATGCCAGGGAAGAGGGAGTTGAATTCCACCTTCTGCAGAATCCCGTACGCCTTATCGGGAATGAGGATGGATGGATATCTGGAGCTTCGCTCATTAAAATGGAGCTGGGGGAACCTGACTCTTCAGGGAGGAGAAGACCTGTTCCCATTGAAGGGTCAGAGTTCATCGAAGAGACCGATGTGCTGATTGTCGCGATAGGTAACAGCCCGAATCCTCTTGTCCCGGCTTCATTCCCGGAGCTGGAGGTTACAAGATGGGGTGGAGTTGTTGTCAACGAGTTAACCGGTCAAACCTCGGTTCCGGGTGTTTTTGCCGGAGGTGATATCGTGCTTGGTGCTGCGACGGTCATCCTTGCTATGGGACACGGGCGCCGTGCAGCACAGGCGATGAATCTTTATCTGAATTCCGGCCGCTGGGTCGATCTGGACAAAGCAATGGACCTGTCCAGAGCTGAAGTGCGTTAACCTGTGATGTTCTTGACTTTACTGGATGTGGAACGTAGCGTTCCCCCATTCATTCAAACATGTCCTAACGGAGGAGGAATCCATTGAAAGGCCGCGTACTTATTATTGATGATGAAGCTGAGATTCGACGCAACCTTACGGTAGGTCTTACTCAGGAAGATTACACTGCCGTTGCTTGTCCTGATGGTATTTCCGCGATTCATGAACTGAACCGGTCTCGAGAAAAGGGTGTAGCCTACGATTATCTTATCACTGACATATTCATGCCGGATATTGATGGTCTGAAGATACTCAAGGTGATAAAAAATCAGTATCCCGACCTTCCAGTTCTTGTAATTACGGGCTTCGGAGATGAGAGACTGATGATGACCGCGCTTTCAGAGTATAACACCGGTTATCTGGATAAGCCTTTTGAGATATCAGATCTCGTGGAAGCTCTTGAAGAATTGTCTCCGGGGAAAACCGGAATCGATGCAGAAGAAGTTTCAGCTGATGACGGTATGAGAGAATCGGTAAGTGCTTACCTGACCGTGAAGATCACTGAACCTGACAGAAGCATGGAGATATTTGATATCCTGTACAGGATGGATGGTATCCAGACATGCGATGCTGTAAGAGGGGATTTCGATATAATTCTTCTCGTTCAGGCTTCTTCAACGGATGAAATTCAGGAGATATTCACCAGAGTTAAAGAGTTAGACGGCATTGAAGTACTTTCCATGTCTGAAATTGAGCGTCCAAAGCTCGACAGAGATGTAGACTCCTTTATCGATACATACCAGAAGGCCGTTAAACGGGATGTTCAGGCAGAAGCCAGAAGACAGCCGGGAACGATGAGTTATATCATCGTTGATATAGATCCGAATGCGATTCAGCAGATATTTACAACCGTTTTCTTCATCGATGAAGTCGTCTTCTGTGATGTTATAGAGGATGGTGCCAAGCTTGTCGGCATGATCACCGGTCACGGAGCCATGGGGAGAACTCCCAGGATCATTGAGAAATTGAGTCAGATCGACGGTGTTCTCAGGGTTCGTGAAGCTAAAGTAATCAATCTTATTGATGACTGATAGTCGCTTTGTTTTGCCAGGGCTGTCATCCGGATAACGAAATTAAAACTGATTTCTGATCTGAATCTGTTTCAGTGAAACGAAAACGGATTTCGGATTTGAGAGGAAGTGATGATCACGGCTATTAAGAAGGAGAATTTCAGTTACAGACTGTGGAGATATGACGGAGCACCAGGGGAGCTGATCCCTCTTCTGCAGTCTGCCCAGGAACACTTCGGCTACATACCCACTCGTGCGATTAACTACATTTCCGGAGTAACCGGAATACCTGAGTCGGATATCTACGGTGTTATTACTTTTTACAGCCAGTTCAGGCTTCACCCCATGGGTAAGTACATTATTCGCGCATGTGCCGGAACAGCCTGTCATGTATCCGGGGCAAAAATGATCATAGAGACGATCGAGGACGAACTTGGGGTTGAAGTCGGTGATACAACCGAGGACGGAATGTACACTCTGAATACGGTAGCCTGCATAGGCTGCTGTTCTCTTGCGCCTGTTATAATGATTAATGACGAGACTTTCGGTCGGCTTACACCTGCGTCGCTGCGGAAACTTCTTCGTGAACATATCCGTAAGGCTGGCAAAGAAGCCGAATCTGTCGCAGGAGCATCCTGCGGCGGTTAAACGTTTCGATTTATGAAATCCATTTGTGAAAAACGTCTGGAGCGCTGAAATGAAGACAATTGTAGTAGGTATGGGAACATGCGGTCTTTCCGCCGGTGCCAGGGTTGTGTTTGAAAAGCTGGAGGAGCTTGCCGACGCGAATCCGGATATCTGCCGGCTGACAATATCCGGCTGCATCGGTATGTGCTATCGGGAACCTCTGGTTGAAATAAGGGATGGTGAAAGCAGAGTCTTCTACGGAGGAGTAACCACTGAATCCGCTGAAAAGATCTTTGAGAGTCATGTACTGAATGATGAGAGAATTGAAGACGACAACCTGGTTTACATCATTGAACGGGACGGATCGACTTCCGGTTCCGAAGCTGACTTTCTTGACCTTCAGGAGAGAATAGTCCTCCGCAATTGCGGCACGATCAATCCTGAGTCCATTTCAGATTACATCGAATCGGGCGGTTACAAAAGCCTTGACAGAATTCTTTTCAAGATGTCTCCGGAGGAAATAGTTCTTGAGGTGAAGAATTCGGGACTTCGCGGAAGAGGGGGTGCCGGATTTCCCACAGGTCTGAAATGGTCCTTCGCTGCCTCAAATCAAGCTGACAGAAAATATGTTGTATGCAATGCCGACGAGGGCGATCCCGGCGCGTTTATGGATCGTTCTGTTCTGGAGGGAGATCCTCACTCCGTTCTTGAAGGCATGATAATCTGCGCCAGAGCCATAAGCGCGAATTTCGGTTATATCTACTGCAGAGCGGAATATCCACTCGCTATTCACCGTCTGGAAATAGCTCTGTCAGAAGCCAGAGAGAAAGGTTATCTCGGCAAAGATATACTCGGATCCGGCTTTGATTTCGACATTAAAATCAAACAAGGCGCGGGAGCATTTGTCTGCGGTGAAGAGACAGCTCTTTTTGCCTCGATTGAAGGCGAACGCGGAATGCCCCGTATCCGTCCACCTTTTCCAGCGGAAAAAGGGCTCTGGCAGAAGCCGACCAACAACAATAATGTGGAAACCTACGCCAATATTCCATGGATAATAATTAACGGTGCTGACGCATATGCTGCTTTCGGAACAGAGAAAAGCCCAGGCACCAAGGTTTTTGCCCTTGCCGGTAAAGTCGTTCATGGAGGTCTTGCCGAGGTTTCAATGGGAACCACAATAAATGATCTCGTCTTCAGGATCGGTGGAGGCATCAAGGAAGGCAGAGAGTTCAAGGCAGTACAGATGGGCGGTCCATCCGGTGGTTGTATTCCGGCAAGTCTGAAGGATACTCCGGTGGATTTCGAATCGATACCTGCCACCGGAGCCATCATGGGTTCAGGCGGAATGGTCGTAATGGACGACACAACCTGCATGGTTGAAATTGCCAGGTTCTTTCTGGACTTCACCCAGAACGAATCCTGCGGCAAATGTACTTTCTGCAGGATCGGTACGCTCAGGATGCTTGAAATCCTTGAGAGGCTGACCCTCGGTGAGGGTCTTCCTGAAGACATAGAGAAACTTGAGCAGCTTTCAATTCAGATAAAGGAAGCAAGTCTTTGCGGGCTTGGGCAGACAGCTCCCAATCCTGTCCAGACAACTATACGTTATTACCTGGACGAATATCTGGCACATATCAACGATAAGCGGTGTCCGGCAGGAAGCTGCCTGGCTCTGGTTGAATTCAGTATCGATTCTGACAAGTGTGTCGGATGTACGATCTGCGTGAAGAATTGCCCGGTTGACGCCATCACCGGGAAAGTCAAAGAACCACATACTATAGATCAGGAAATATGCGTGAAATGCGGCAAGTGCATTACAAGCTGCAACTTCAACGCGATAATTACAAGGTAGGAGCGGCCAATGGAAAAAATCAGACTGAAGATCAACGGTCAGGAAATAGAGGCCACTCCAGGGAAAACAATCCTCGAAGTGGTTCAGGAGCAGGAACTCGATGAAATACCCACTCTCTGTCACTCACCTGAACTGGAACCTTACGGCTCCTGTTTTGTATGCGTGGTCGAGGTTAAGGGAAGGGCGAATCTTGTTCCCTCCTGCGCGACTCGAATAGCTCCGGATATGGAAATCCATACGCGAAGCGACAGAGTTCTGGCATCCAGAAAAACAGCGTTGGAATTACTGCTGTCCAACCATTACGCTGATTGCGTATCCCCCTGTATGGAGGGATGCCCCGCCGGCGTTGACGCCCAGGGATATATTGCGCTTTCGGCGATGGGACAGTACAGGAAAGCTGTCGACCTCATTCGGGAAAAGAATCCCTTTCCGGCGGCATGCGGAAGAGTATGCGTCCGCAAGTGCGAGGATGTCTGCCGAAGAATGGATGTGGACGCGTCCGTTGCGATAAACAACATCAAGAGATTTGTTACTGATTCCCCTGATGCTTACCTTACTGAACCGGAATGCGCCCCCTTAACCGGTAAAACAGCAGGGATCATCGGCGCTGGACCGGCAGGTCTTACCGCTGCCTGGTTCCTTGGGAAAAACGGGATCAAATGCGAAGTTTACGAAGCCATGGAGCGTACCGGAGGAATGCTGCGATACGGTATTCCCGAGTACAGGCTTCCGGACGATGTTCTTGACAGAGAAGTGGAATACATATGCAGAACAGGTGCCGAGATTCACTGCGATGTCAGAGTGGGGAAGGACATCACGCTGGATGAGATCAGGGAAAAGCATGACGCTGTTTTTATCGGAGCAGGCGCATGGACAGGCAAAGCAATGCGGGTTGAGGGTGAGTTTGATACAGAAGGCGTTGTAACCGGTGCGGATTTCCTGGTTGAAAAGGCAGATGATCCTCAGCTGCTGAAGGGTACTGTAGTTGTGGTCGGAGGCGGAAATACCGCTATGGACGCGGCGAGAACCGCGTGGAGACTGGATGCGGACAAGGTCATTGTTCTTTACAGAAGAACCAAAGCGGAAATGCCGGCTGACGCAATTGAAATTGAAGATTGTCTCGAAGAGGGCATAGAGATTATGGAACTTGCCGCTCCGATCGGTATCGTAAGGAAGGATAACAGACTCAGCGCTCTTCGATGCCAGCGCATGAAACTTGGTGAGCCTGATGATTCCGGAAGACGAAGACCTGTTCCACTGGAAGGTTCGGAATTCGATCTTCCCTGTGATCTGGCTATTTCAGCCATCGGGCAGAATACGGTTCTTGATGGACTTGTGGAAACCAAAGATGGCGATGTGGACCTGACAAGATGGAATACGTACATCGCGAATCTCAACACCATGGCCACGAACATTGAAGGGGTATTTGCGGGTGGTGATGCCGCGGATGATGGCCCTACCGTTGTTATTGATGCTATCAGAGACGGTCAGAGAGCCGCCAGGGCGATAACGGCCTGGCTTGACGGCGTCCAACCTGAATCTTACCCGTTCGTGGTTGCAAAGGAATTCTGGTCAAAGCCGGGGAAAGCTGAACTTGGCGATGTAAAGGAATCACCCAGACACGAAGTCCACCAGATAGATGTTGAAGATCGCAGAAACAGTTTTACTGAGGTATCGAATGGTTTTGAACCTGAGGATAACGAGCATGAATGCTCCCGATGCCTGTCATGCGGCTGCGTCAGGTTCGACGATTGCGATCTCAGACTGTACGCAGAAGAGTACGGCGTTGATATGGAGTACTTCAAAGGCCATGTGCGAAAGCACAAGGTTGATGACAGACACCCTTACATATCCTACGATCCCAACAAATGTGTTCTCTGCGCAAGATGTATTCGAACCTGCGCAAAGGTTCTTCCGATTCCTGCTATCGGACTTGTAGGAAGAGGATTCAAAACCGAGATGCGCCCGGCTATGAACAATCCCCTTGTTGAAACAAGCTGCGTTAGCTGCGGAAACTGTGTCGATGCCTGCCCGACCGGCGCGCTTACTGTGAAATATCCATTTCCGGGAAGAGCATGTCTTGAGACGGCTGATATATCTACACATTGTGGTTTCTGTTCTATCGGGTGCGAGATATCCGTAAGGAAATTCGGTGACGGAAGATATTTCGTAACTTCCAACGGTGTACCCGGAGATTATCTCTGCAGGTATGGAAGATTCGGCCATGAGCTTTTCATTAAGCAGGATAGACTGGTGCAACCGGCTATAAGAAGCGGCAGCTCCTATAGTACTGTTGGTTTTGATGTTGCCTGCGTCAGAATAGTAGAATCCCTGAAGGCTGCTGCTG
Organism: uncultured bacterium; assembly: GCA_965372215.1. GTDB lineage: Bacteria > Fermentibacterota > Fermentibacteria > Fermentibacterales > JCC-6 > Aegiribacteria. The sequence continues at coordinate 27,385 of CBDVBK010000002.1, forward strand.
AAAAATACGGACCCGGAAGTGTTGCCGTATTTGTATCACCTGAACTGACAAACGAGGAATTGTACATTGCCGGCAGGATCGCCAGATCCGGTATTGGTTCAAATAATATCGGTTCTCTTACTATTATTTCGGGTGGCGGGCGTTCAGGTGTTCTCGATGAAGCTCTGGGCTTCACAGCATCTACAGCTGACAGAAAATGCCTCGGGAAAGCTGATCTGATTATCTGCAACAATACATCCATGGAAGCAGATCATCTTGTTATGGCCGTTGAAGTGATACAGTCTGTTAAAAGCGGAGCCAAACTCATCGTATCAAACTCAATGCTTGATTCGACTGATCAGCATCTTGCCAGTCTTGCGGTGGACCCCATGAGAGGGAGGGCATCCATTTTCTGGAATGCAGTAATGCAGGTTCTGCTCGATAGCGGAGATATCAAGGGTACATCCACTTTCCTTTTGAACAGAGATGTGTCCGTAGAAGCAGCAGCTGCCAGATCAGGCGTTGAGGAAGAGAGCATTCTCGAGGCTGCAGAGCTGTTGAGAAACTCCGGAAAAGTTGTCTTTATTCACAGCCCTGACCGTCCTCAGGATGCTTCTCCGGATGATACGGAGATATTTGCTGATCTTGCGATCATGCTCACAGCTGCGGGAAAGAAGACGGACATTCTCCTTCCGAGACTGATCGCGAACAGTGCGGGGCTTGAAATCATGGGCGCAGATCCTGCGTTCCTTCCCGGAAAAGCTCCCTCTGGTGAGCAACCTGGTGCCGCGACAACTCAGGAATTGCGGAAGATCCTTGAAAATGGAGATCTCCGGGCTGCGCTCGTTATCGGAGAAAACCCGCTCGAATACAACATAACGGGTTCCTGGTTCCGGAATGTGGAATTTCTCGCCGCTGTTGATTGGACGGATACTGAAACAACAAGGTTTGCTGATGTTACACTTCAGGGAAGTACTTTCCTTGAAACACCAGGAACAAGATGCAATTTTGAAGGAGAACTGATAGAATTTTCGGAAGCCGTGAACCCACCCTCATGTATGACAGGAACGGATGTACTTGCCGGACTCGCGAAAGCATTCGGGCTTGAAATCACGGATGATCTGTTCGATGAGATCGACAGGGTAGTGAGGAAGAACCTTGGTGATCTCACCCGCTTCTACTGGAATACCGGTGAGAAGAGGAACTGGGATGGTAAAGGAGAACTGGTAGCGATTGAAGCAGATGTAAAAACTACGTCCATACTGCCCCCGATGACTCACAGCCAGGAATACAGGAAAGAGATCAGGGAAGTTGGAACGGAGCGCTACCGTGTCCAATAATCTGTTATCAATACGCGGTCTTTCTCATCGAAATGAATTCCTTCCATCGAAAGCAGCTTTCTTTTCATATTAGTACCGCCCTGATAACCACCGGGGGTTCCGTCAGATCGAATAGTCCTGTGACAGGGAATGATCAACGGGAAGGGGTTTCCCGCCAGAGCATTTCCCACTGCGCGGCTGCAGCCCGGATTGCCAAGGCGCTTTGCAATATGCTGATATGTACTGACATGTCCGCGTGGAATTGAATGTTCGGCCAAAAGAACATTCTCCTGGAATTCTGAACAGAGATCCATGCGGACATATGAGAGTGAGAAACTGATATCCGCTCCACCCAGAAATGCTTCAATATCTTCCGCAATTGAATCGATCACGCAGCATGTTCCGGAACTGCAATCATGGAAGAATTGTGATACGTATGCTTCTGCAGTCATACTGTGCCCTGAGAGAAGTACCCTGAAGATTTTTGGCTCGCCGAGGAACATTGACCACAGCACGGCGGATGATCCGAAAATTGGTGAGTAAGTATACAGAAAGAATCTTTCAGTCATCGTTTTTCATAGTCCCTAATGATTCGATTGTCTTTACCTGAGGCTAATCTGAATCCGTTTCCTCTTCCGCGCTCTTCCCGGTGACCTTTTTATGAATACCCGGATAATGTGTCTCCATACACTCAGGGCATATCGAATGAGTGACCTGAGCATTCGTATGGGAGGCAATGTAATCGTCTACCTGTTGCCAGTAGTTCTTGTCATCACGTACTTTCTTGCAGAATGAACAGATTGGCAGGATGCCCTGCAGGGTTTCTATATGATCGAGCGAGTTCTGGAGGTCTTTCGCGTGATTCAACAATCTGTTCTGCATTTCAATTATACGGCGGCCTGCGTTTATGCGGGCACGGAGTTCTTCGGGATAGAAGGGTTTTGTTATATAATCGTCTGTCCCTGTATCAAGACCCTCGACGATGTCTTCCTTGTTGTCCTTCACAGTGAGCATGATGATGTAGAACGGATTTTCACTATCCGTTGAACGAATTCTCTTGCATAGATCAAGGCCACTCAGTCCGGGCATAAGCCAGTCAAGCAATATCAGCCGTGGCGTATCCGGCTGTCTGGTAACTGTCCATGCCTCTTCACCGCTTGATACCGCACTCACATCATGACCATATTTTTGCAATATGCTCGACAGTGTGTTCTGGGTGGAGAGATCATCCTCCACGATCAGGATTCTCATAGTATTGTCCGCCTTATCTCTTTTTCAGTTTCCCTGAATTGGTTCTCCAGTTCGTTTAACAAAGAAACCGCAGTATTAAGATCATTTGTTCTGCTGGCTTTCTCAATTTTTGATGCGACCTTCTGGAACTTCATGGCAGCCATGTTGGCGGCTGCGCCATTTATGCTGTGAGCCAGAAGTTCAGCTCCTCGAGTGTCATTTTCATTGAGTCTGTCCTTCAGCATATCGATTCGGCTGCGGATATCTCTCAGAAAAGTTTCCGCGACCGATCGTGCGAGAATGCTATCTCCCATCATCCGTTCCATGAGGTCATCAGGATCGAAGATGGATCTATCACAATATAATAAGGACAATAATTCACTCCAGGTTTTATCTTGATTGATATCCAACAGATTCAACATGAATAATCATAATCAGTTGTTACAATTTCAGCAATATAAACTGTACTACACTATATGAAGCTAACGAAGCCCAAGAACCTTCGTCAATATGGGTTACTCTGGACTTTCTCCCCCTTTAATCTCAGCAACATCAGATGTCCATAATGGACCTGTGCTTGACGGGTCATGTAAAATCCTGCATCTAATAAACTACTTATGGAAGTATTGAAGCATGTTGAACCGCAGCCGGGAAAATAATCGGCTTAACCGGAATATCACAGGAAAGAGCAGAAATAAGGGGAAGTATTCGTGATTCGTCTTGAGAACCTCTACTCACTGATCGAAGGAAGCTTCGATTTTCTACTTACAGTTGATGGTAATGAGAAGATCGTACATGTCAGTCCTCTGCTGAAGCATACATGTTCCAGTGATGGTTCTGATGTTTCAGGAACCCACCTGATTGATATTCTTGAAACTGATTCTCTATCATCTTTGCGTAAAGCAATAGTCGAGGTTCGAAAGGGAACCAGGGGAGTACATGCTCTGCTCTCCACCAGGTCTGAGAGATCAACCCCGATTCCAATGAACGTTGGTTACATAGAGAGTGTTCAGGGTGGTATCTACCTCTTCTTTGGCGCTCAGGCTGACTCGCTGCGCAGAATCAGTAACTGGGAAAAGGAAGAAAGGGTGAAGGAGCTGTCCTGCCTTTACTCGGTTGCGGAATGGATTGAAGTATCCGAATCCACCAGTGAATTTTTCAAAAGACTTCCGGAATATCTCTCTCGCGGTATGCGTTTTCCGGAAGAAGCGGTTGTCTGTTCCACATATCAGGGCCTGGAGTACGGTCAGGAACTGAAGGGAGAGGAATATATAACCGTAAACCTCGTTGTTAACGGTGAGCAAAAAGGTGAAATAAGAGTTGGATACCTGAGTGAAACTCGTGATGTCCTGCCTGAAGAGCAGAAAATGCTGTTCGAAATAGGACGAATGCTCAGTCTGGCGCTCGAAAGGAAAGAACTCTCCGAAAAAATCGTTCTCAAACAGGAAGAGGAAGAGGAGTTCAACAGACATCTGAAAGAGCTTGAAAAAGAAATCGGCAAACGGGAAAAGGAACTCAAAGCACAGAAACAGAAATTGAGTACAGCTGATTCCTATCTGAACCGTGTCAACAAAAGCTGGGATGAAGCAAGCCGAAGGCTTGAAACCATGTTCCAGGCTATTCCTGATGAAGTAATGCTAATTGATCTCAACAGGAATGTGGTTATGAGCAACCGGGAGGATATCGTAACCGGTGACAAATGTTATAAAACCTATTTCAAAAGGGAAACTCCCTGTGAGGATTGTAGACTGGCAAAGATAAAGCGGGACAAGACGCCAATTACAATTACTATGAGGGATGATGACAGATATTTTCAGGTTCACGCTCTTCCGATATACAACCAGAAAGAGGAAGTTGATGGAATCCTTGAATTCTACAGGGATATCACGCTCGAGAAGACCTACGAACAGCAGCTGCAGCAGGCCGACAAGCTGGCTTCCCTCGGTCAGCTTGTAAGCGGCATCGGCCATGAGATCAACAATCCAAACCAGTTCATCAGGGGAAATATTAAAATCATCAGTCAGGCGATAACGGATATGCTGCCGATTGTGGATGATTACTACAAAGAACATCCCGATCTCAAAATTGCCAGGCTAAAATACGATTTCTTCAGAGAGCATATCATGACCCTTGTAGATGACATGTCTCACGGTTCGGAACGGATAAAGGGTATTGTGGAGGGTCTTCGTGGTTTTGCCAGAAAAGACGATGGGCTTCTTCTGGATACAGTGGATGTCAACACTCTCATAGAAGCTACAACCAGGCTGGTTCAGAACGAAGTGCACAAGCACGCTGAGATAGAATTGGGGCTGAGCAAGGGCGTGAAGACGTTCACAGGTAATTCCCAGAAAATTGAACAGGTGCTTGTTAATCTCATGGTGAACGCTGCTCAGGCTATCCCTGATGACAGAAAGGGACTGATTACCGTCAGAACCAGGATGGATAAAAATGCCGTTGTCATAGAGATTGAGGATAACGGCAAAGGAATGGATGAGAAAACCCTTAAACTGATCTTCGATCCGTTCTTCACTACTAAACGCACAAAGGGCGGAACAGGTCTGGGTCTCGCGATTGCCTTCAGGATTATCGAGGAGCATGGCGGAAGCATTTCAGTAAACAGCAAACCGGGAACCGGAACACTGTTCACTATCAGAATTCCACTGCCGGATCATGAAGGAGACAGGGAGGTGAAGAAGTGAATAAGATCCTGATAGTAGATGACGATGTTGCTGTAACCAACTACTTCATGGTTTTTCTGATGCAGACCGAAGTGTTTGAACCCACAGTTATCAACGATTCAAGAGAAGTCGCTACCATTCTTAACAGTGAGCGGTTTGATGTGATCATGCTCGATCTCGATATGCCGAATGTAAGCGGGATGGATATTCTTAGAATGATGCAGAAGGAAAGCATAAATATCCCTGTAGTGATTCTTACAGGTGTCAACGATATTGAGCTTGCAGTTAAGTCGATGAAACTGGGAGCTTTTGATTACCTGACAAAACCCGTTGACGATGAATACCTTCTTGAAGTTCTGGACAGAGCTATGGAATATGGCGCAATGCATGAGACCCTTGACCAATTGCCCGAGATGCTTTCCAGAGAGGACCTGGATAACAAAGCAGCCTTTGAAAGACTGCCTACACAGGATCCCGGCGTAATACGGCTTTTTCATCAGGCTGAAAAAATGGCTAAAGGAGATCTCAGTGTATTCATCTGGGGAGAAAGAGGTACAGGGAAGGAATCACTTGCACGGGCTATTCACAACGCTTCTCCCAGGGTTGACAGACCATTTATCGCTCTCGACAGCGCTTCTCATTCACAGGAAGAATTTTCAGTCGAGCTTTTTGGCAGAGCAAGGGCCTGGAGCGGAAGAAGCGAGGAGATGCCCGGTTTTCTTGAAACGGCATCCGGTGGAACACTGTTCATCGATAACATCGAACATATGAGCCTGCCGGTTCAGGTGAGACTCAAGAGAGTAATCCAGACTAACGAGTATTACAGGGATAACTCGACAGAGATATTACGCTGTGATGTCCGTTTCATAGTGGCTTCCACTCATGATCTTACCAGTTCAAAATATCGTGATACCTTCTCTCGGGATCTGCTGTACCATCTTATGGTGAATTCCATCCGGATCCCCCCTCTGAGAGATAGGGCTGACGATATCCCGCTGCTGGCGGAATACTTCCTGAAGATGGAAAACGAACGAACAGGAATAGGTATTCCCGGTATTTCAGATGATCTCATAGATCTTCTGCAGCGGTATAGTTTTCCCGACAATATGCAGGAACTGAGAAATATCATCGCGGGCGCGATCGTGAGTGCTGAAGGAGATACAATTACTCCTGATTCCCTCTCCCCTTATATCCGCGAACGGATAACTCCGGGCTCCGTAAACGGTGGATTCGCTCCGATGAAGCTCCAGGAAGCGATAATGGATTTTGTGACAAAAACAATGGAATATTGCGGTGGCGATATGAAGGATGCTGCCAGACTTCTTGGTATTTCACGGGACGAACTTGATCAGTATACCGATCAGGATAGTTCTCCTGAATAATTTCTTGACAGAAGAATGAAATCATTATACGACAATCAGCTGCAGGAGATATTCAATATTCAGAGAAGAGTCGTCAGTATTCATCCCTTTCTGGAACGGGTATTTCCTGTTGCTCTTGTCGAAGGTAATCAGTTCCTTATTTATGATATTGACGAATCCGGTCAGCGGTATGTCTTTGTCAGGAATGAGCCGACTCCGATGCCGATTCCCCTGAAAGTGCGAGCTGCATTTCCTCTTGAGTGTTACGGAGGAAGGACAGCATGTGTTGTTACGGGTGATGTATTCGATTCTCTAGAAGGGTATGCGACCATCTTCCACGAGTTCGTTCACTGTCAGCAGTCTGAAACCTGTGAGCATGAACTCAAACAGACACTGGAAATTGCCCGCAGGGCTCAAGCTGAGAACGATTACATGTGGGAGATCAACTATCCGTTTCCATACGATTCTCCGGATTTTATTGATCTTTATACATCGTTTCTTGATGAACTTGATAATAACCGGGAAAGCAAGGTTTCGGAATATCGCTCACGGTTGAAACAGATACTGGAAAAGAATGATTACGAGTACATGATCTGGCAGGAATGGAAAGAGGGATTTGCCCGTATGATCGAGAATCGGATCAAAAACAGGCTGGGTCTTGCGGAGAACCATGGAGGTAACATAAAGCCGTTCGATCGTGTTCTTTTTTATGAAGGCGGAGCCAGGTACATCGAATTCCTCGGTTTACATGAGCCACAATTGCTGGTGGAGATTGAGAAGCTGTTTCACAGGATCAAACGCGGAGAATGAATAAGCATGACTGATTACATCGACATGATAACAGAGTTTGTATTTATGGAAACTCCGATTTCCAGAGCAGACATAATCCTCATACCCGGAGGATCATATCCGAAGATAATGGAGAAAGCTGCGCTTCTGTATCATAAAGGATTTGCTTCAAAGATATTACCCTCCGGAGGTGCCAATCACCGGGTTGATACATCTTCTGAGTGGGAATTTCTGCGACGAACAGGAATTGAACTGGGGATACCGGAGGAAGTAATTCTGAAGGAGGATCGGGCGAAGCATACGATGGAGAATGCCGAATTATCATGGCAGGTGATTAAAAGTCATGGTTTGCATGTTGATAAAGCGATAATCGTCTGCAAGGCATTTCATGCAAGAAGAGCTTACATGACCTATCGACTTGTATTCCCCGATAAGATTGAATTCATGGTAGCTCCGGTTGTAGATATAAGGGATATTCGAAAGGATAACTGGTTCACTTCAGATGAAAAAATCAGGAAAGTCATGAGCGAAGTTGAAAAGATCGGTAAATACTATAGCAGGCTGATAATTCAGAACCTGAATAACGACAGTTGCATATATACGATTACCTGATTCACTGAAGGAAAAGAAGTTCCGGCAATTATGGGAGGAGAAGAAGCATGAATGAAATTACCTGGTCGAAATCAGAAAAGAAGATTGCAAAACATGCATATGATAAGGCTTATCAGCGCGAATGCGATAGTATCATACAGGAAATAAAGAATTATGAACTGGAGAAACCTGAAGATATCTGGTCACTCAGAGAGATGCTTATTGATCGAAGTAATGAAATCGATGGGATTTATGACTTTCGATATTCGAGATTGATCATTGTATTTGCGGTCTTGTTGAAACGCGGATTCTTGGATATGCATGATCTGGAAGGTTTGCAGGAGGAAAAGCTGGAGAGAATACGCGTAATCTTCAATTCGTCGTAATCTGTCACTCAGGATCGGTATATGAAATGGTGAAAGGAGTACAGGCGGAGTGAGATTACGGAATCATTTGTGAGGGGTAGATTTCATGGGTTATATAGGTTGGATACTGCTTCTTTTTGTTCTGGGGATAATCAATCTGCTTATTGGAGTCAAAGGGATAAAAGATTTTCTTTCTCAGGATTCATCTATCAGAACGTATCAGAGTCTTGAGAGCTTTAAGAACATGGTGCGGAAACAGATGTATCAGGCTCTTCTTCAATTGATAATTCTGGGAACTATGACAGTAATTGGAATAGTCGGTATGCTTACCGGGAAATTGAATTTCAACGGAATTTTACTGTTTCTGCTGCTCAATGTGATAAATATCTTTGCCGGCAAGTGGGGAAAGGGATTTGAAAATAAGGCAAGATTACTTAAAGTTGAAGATCCGAAATTTCTTACCGAGTATAAATCGATATGCAGAACCTGGTTCAGGAAAATGTTCCCCGATTACTGATAATTCGAATCACCTGCTATTCCACTTTCCATTGAATGTCTTGTAGTACGAACTATTTGAGTTCGGGCCACTCCCAGGCAACTACGATTGCAAGGTCATCTTTAGTGAGGATATTTCCATTATCGCGTCTGGGATTGATACGGATATTGCCTGCAGAGTTAATTCCAATGAGAAGAAGAGGGTTTTCTGCCGACCTGGTTGTGTATATATGCTGACCCAGAACAGTGAAGCTCTTTCCGATGAATTCATCAGGGATTGGAATCTGATATATCTCGTTGGAATCCCCCGATATTGTCAGCAGTTGCCGGTATACATTGCTGAGGTTATGTGAAAGGGCGGATTGAGCTAGAAGTCTCATTCCGAAATCTTCCGAACAGACGATTTCTTCAGCACCGGCCTGTTCGAGATGATCCACGTTTGAAAGATCCACTCCCTGAGCACATATATGAATATCTCTATCCGAGCCCAGCTTTTCACAGGTTCTTCTGATGTTCAGACATATCAGGATGGATTTGGCGTCAGCAAGTTCTTTCTGAGCGCGGTCGGCAAGTATGATAACCGAAAACACATTCTGAATATTCGCTCTCTTAAGAACTATTTCCGAAGTTGGTTCTCCTTTTATCAGATAGACATTCTCGAAAACCGCTTCATCGTCCTCATCCGGGAAATCGCCCGCTTCGTGGTTCTCGCTGATGATGATCACGGGGCGTTTGTTGTGAATAATGTCAGCATGAAGCTGCTCAATGAGTGGTATTCCCATTTCATTCCAGTTACATATGATGATATGATCTCTGAGTTCGTAGGAAGGTATTTTCATTTTCCCTCTCAATCGTTTTTCAATCAGGAAGGATGCTATGGAAGCCGTGAAAACGGCCACAACACCCGCGCTCAAAACCAGAATGACAGTTGTGATTATACGGCCGGTAACTGTGACAGGAACCCCACTGTCCAGTCCGCTGAAAAGATAGACAGCAATATTCCAGAACGACTTGTAAAGAGTATCAAATTCCGGATTTGATCTGCCTTCGGTGAAAAGAAGAATGGAAGCTCCGAAAAGCCAGATCACCAATACAGCCGCCAGTATTCTGAGGAACTCATGCTTCTCAAAGAATATGAACATCTTCTTGAAGAGGCTGTCTGCTTTCTTTCGTTTCAATTTCTGCTATCCTGACTTCAATTATGGGCTGGCCAATTCAAACCTGCATACTAATCCTATACTTTCACCCGCGTGTTCAGGCAAGACCTCGTGAAAGCAAATCCGTGACAGAGCCTTTGCCCTCTGCTATCTTTACCAGATGTTTAGAATATCCGCCGAAAGAACAAGAAAGAACGAATCCGGAATTTTGCTCGTGCTGTTCATGCTGGCTCTGGTCCTGCGACTCATTGTTATCTTTCATAATCCGATCCCTGCAGGGGATGGCATAGCATCCAATCTTGAGATTGCTGAAAATCTCAGAGATGGGAACGGCTTCTCAACCATGAGAAAATGGACCCTCTTCGATCAGTCGCTCGACCCGATCAGGCCTGAAAGCAACAGACAGCCAATCATGTCCCTGCTTATTTTATTACTTTTCACGATTACCGGTCCCGGATTTTTCCCCGTACAGCTGCTGTCACTGTTGATCGGACTTGCATGCCTTGCAGTGTGCTGGTACTGGGCAAGAAAGAATTTCGGAGTTATTCCAGCGCTGCTGTCAATGTTTGTTCTCGCTGTACATCCGTTGTTTGTGTACTACTCAACACAGCCTGACAGCCTTCTTTTATTCACGGCATTGTTCTTTACGATACTGCTGGCCGCGAACGGGGAGAGAATAAGCTTCAGACAGGTAGTTCTCCTGAGCGTTCTATCCGCTCTTGCGTATCTTGTCAGAACCCAGGGCATGCTCCTTGCTTTTTCAATGGGTATCTGGATTCTTATCAGAGGCGGCGGCAGGAAGATATTGAAAGTTCTCCTTTTCTTACTGGTATTCCTGCTTGTCTGCATGCCCTGGTTTGTAAGGAACTCGGAGCAGTTCGGCTCGATGACTTACTCACAGAACAAACTGTTTCTTCTCAACGAGAATCACTGGGCTGCATGGGAAGTTCGTGAAAGCGCGCCGGGACCCACAGATATGATCAGATTTCAGGGACCTGCTGCCGTAATGATATACACCGCAAAAGGATTCCTGAGAATATTTGAACCGATTACAACCGGTACATTGCACAGGGGTGAAATATACGCGCAGCCGCCTCTCATCGGTTTCGCGATTCTCGCATTGCTTGTTTTGAATAATAGGAAGCTTCGAAAAAAGATGCTGCTTCCTGTGATAGCATCTCTTCCGATCATGGCTGTTCTTGTACTGCATGAGCATAGCGGAAGGTATCTTTCCTTTCTGAATGTAATTGTAATTGCTCTGGGATGTGCGGGACTGGGCAGGCTGCTTCAGATAGCCGGTAGAAGAACTGCTGCAGTTGCAGGGATTCTTATTCTTGTTCCATTTGCCTTGCCTCTTGGTTCCCTGCTGATTGCGAATTCATCAGAGAAAGCAGTCGAAGCTGAAGAAGTTTCTGAATGGATTATTGAAAACAGTTCTTCCGATGACTGGGTGGTAACATTTCCAACCGCGGAACTGCTGATATGGAAATACAGACGTCCTACACTGACGATGCCAAATGATTATGAGATGCTTCTATGGCCATGTCTCGAAGAGCATGATGTGCGATATGTTGTTATAGACAGGGATATCAGCTATTTAAGACCCAGGTTATCAACAAGATGGAGAAGAACACCTGATGGTCGTGAATGGGAAATAATAGATCCCCCTTCCTTCCTTGAAGAGGTGTACAGAACACGCTCTGGATTCACCATTGTCTACGAGGTGATCAGTGAAGTGCCCGACGGATTCATGTACGTGGATAGCCTCCCCCGCGATAACATGCGCGCTTTGCCGCCGGGCGGAGTGAACTGAATTAAAAAGATTCCTTCCAGCGAATTCCTACAGTCTTGGCGTAATATCTTCGATATCCTGCCTGTTTACGTATAAGCAGAAGACGTGATCTCTTTTAGTGGAATATGTTTTCTATTCTGGAGCATTCGGAGAATGAAATAGTCAGAGAGTTGATTTCTGTATGATCTCTTTGCTATTATGTAGCTGGTGCATTATGTAACTACTACATAATAGCAGAAAGGTTATGTCATGAGGTTGGATTTTCTGAATAGACATAGTGAATTGAAAAGGCTTGAAAAAGCTTTCAGCGGAAAAGGGTCTTCTTTTGTCTGTCTTTACGGCAGGAGAAGATGTGGCAAATCACGTTTGCTGAGTGAATCTCTGAAAAACTTCACGCATGTTTACTATTCCGGTGCAAAGCGTGAGCGAAGCATGCAGCTCTCCTTACTGGCAAGGGATATCTCCAGGCTTCTGCCTGGGTTCGACAGAGTGGAATATCCGGGCTGGGACGAACTGCTCCAGCGATGGTTCAAAGATGCTCCTCCGGGTGCGATTCTTGTGCTTGATGAGTTTCCATGGATTGTCGAACAGGCACCGGAATTACCCGGAATACTTCAGGAGTACATTGATCGTGATTATGATAATACAAGGCATTTTGCCATATGCGGATCATCTCAGAGAATGATGATGGGCCTGCTGCTTGATGCATCCGCACCACTTTACGGTAGAGCTACTGAGCTTATCAGACTCGCTCCGATGGGAATAGAATATCTCGTTGATGCACTGCATACATCTACTCCACGCCAATCCCTCGAAAACTGGGCAGTCTGGGGGGGAATACCAAGATACTGGGAGATAGCGTCAGACTTCGATGACCTGTGGCACGCAGTATCAGAAACAGTTCTCGATCCACTTGGAGTATTTCACAGAGAACCTGAGAGGCTTCTATTAGATGATATGAGAGATATAGTACAACCGTTATCCATATTGTCCCTGATTGGAAGAGGTTCACACAGAATATCAGAAATAGCCGGGAGACTTGGCAAGCAGGCTACATCAATTTCAAGACCAATTTCAAGGCTTCAGGAACTGAATTATGTTGAACGTCGCATACCCTTCGGGCAGTCACCTCTTAAATCGAAGCTGAGTTATTACAACCTTAAGGATTCCTTTCTCCGTTTCTGGTTCCGGTTCGTCGAACCGGAAATGTCCCTGCTCGAATCTGGTGGCAAAGATCTTGTGATGAAGTCTATAAGAATCTCCTGGGATCAGTTCCTTGGGTATGTGTGGGAGGATCTAGCACGAATCAGTCTGCCGCGGATGATGATCGATAATCGGCGATGGGGACCTGCTTCAGGCTGGTGGTCCGGAAGGAGAGAGCGTGGAATAGAACTGGATGTAGTATCAGCAAATCCTGAGAATGACAGGGAGCTTCTGATTGGCGAGGTGAAACTCCGGGTATCCGGGAAAGATATTGAACCCCTGCTCGGAAACCTTCGAAATAAAGTGAACCACACGCCCTTTGCTTCAGGTGCAGAAACCATAAGATACCGGTTGTTTGTACTTGATAATGATATCAGCCATCCTGAAGTCATTTCAGGAGAACACATTATAACAGCATGTGCGGGACCAGATAACTGAAGAGGCGAACTGATTTATCAGGATTCCCTTCAGCGCATCCCTGCTATTTTGCTTCTTTTATAATCCGTTTGGCCGCCGAATAAAGCCTGGCTTTCTGCTGGGCAATGATGAGTTTGATATCAGCCCAGACCAATCCCTGCGATTCGCCGAATTTTTGAAGAAGGTTCTTTTCAGCATTCGAGAGCCTTCCATCCGCAAGAACTACCCTTGCCATTGCTGAGATAATTTCTCTTGCTTCCTTCTGATTCTGCGGAACAGGGAGTGTTTCCTGTCCGGATGAAACAGTCCGTATTATGCTGGACAATTTTTCTTCAGAGATCCTTCTTGCTTTTGCGAAAGTCGAGAGAACTTCCATTTCCTTAGCATCTACTTCACCATCAGCGTACATGGCTGATACCATGGATGCAAGGAGAATTTCGGGTGAAACCAGAGCAGTTCTCTGAACGTTCGATACAGCCTCTGTTGTTATTCTTGATGCAGAAAAACGACATACCGATTCCAGAACCCATGTCTGGCTTCCATCGTTCAGGGGTCTCCCGCAGTAGTCGCATTTCCCTGTACTGCCGCCTTCGTAAGGAGCTCCGCATCCCGGACAATGTGAGGAACGGAAACTGTTATCAACAGATGTATTTTTCCCATGCTTTCGAACCAGAGTGTATATCTGCGGTCTGATTGTCTTATAGCCGGTTGATCGAATTCTCCCTTCGGCATTACGCCTTGCGTTTATGCCGGACCATTTTACCAGAACTTCAATTCTGTCCATTCTGTTAGGAGTACCCGGAATGATGCTCTGAATTTCTACCGTTCCAACAGCGGCATCCTTGAAAAAAAGCCAGCCCTCATCGGTTCTGGTATTCGCGAGTTGAGTGCTGAAACTTTCAATGAAAGAGGGAAGAGCAATCTTCCTTGCGGAGGAAACGTCACCTGTGAACCAGGATTTTATCAGGCGCCAGAAGATCACAGAGGTTCTGTCTTCAATATGCTGGATGTTGAATCCGGGATCCAGGGACATCATGCTTTCCTGGCCCGGAATCATCGATACATCAGATACTACGTTCCACTCAACGGATTGAGTTATTTCTGCGAGTACCCAGTCGTATTCACCGCTAGTCAGAATTGAGTCACAGTTCGCGCATTTACCTGTATCGCTGAGTTCAAGCGCAGCTCCGCAGTTGGGGCAGAATCCATCTACGAGCCCTTTCCCTTGCAAAGTTTGAGCTCCCGGTTTCCGAAGGAAACTCCAGTATTCGGTGAATGAATCTGATGAATTTTTTCTGATTATCTTTCCTGTTGAAAGATTTACATCAGAGTCATTAGCTATGGCGTTAATTTCCACATGGATGGTGTCAAAATGTGAATCGCTGAAAACACCTACTATCTTCGAACTCTGAATAAGTATATTTTCCATCAGGTTACGATAGCCTTCAGCCTTCTGCATTTCTATCTGCAGGCTGAATCTTTCATTTATTCCATCGGAAATAAATTGATACACCTTTCCCATATCCTGATCGGACCATGCCTTCTGAAGGGCAATGAAGGCTTTATTGGTTCTCTGGAGGAAAGCTTCCTCCGTAAACCCCTTATCGCGAAATTTCAGTGCACTCAGCGCCTCCTGCATCTTCTGTTGTTCCTGCTGTTTGTTCAGTTTTCTCGCACGGGTGATCGTGTGAGTTTCAAATCCTCCCTTTGCTTTCTTTCCAAACTTTATCATTAGAACGATCACTACAATCAGCAGTGGAATTCCAATCAGGGGTTTGTGAATAGCAAGGCGGATAAGAAGATATAACAGGTATCCTGAACCGCCTCCCCCGCCGCTGCCTCCGCCGCCTCCTCCTCCACCTGAACCTCCATAGCTGCCTCCGCCTCCAGCTCTGGCGAAAGAAGTTGAAGCAAGAATGAGCATAACAGCAATAATGAAAAGCAGTAACAGCCTGTTTCTGTTTCGACCGGGAAGTAACACAATTACCCTCCTTGGAAAACCCTGATAGCTCTTGAATGCTATAGTGTATATTTTTATCATGTATGTGTCCATAGAAGAATTTCAGTAGACTTCGTATAGTTGACGTACAGGTATACTTCAAATCCTGGAGTATATGGTCGGCATAAACACAGGAAGGATTCCTAATATGCGTACTATTTTAATAATTATATCAGGTTTTGTATTACTGATTTCCTGCGGAGATGCACCGGTTCCGGGAGAGTCGGATTCTTTTCGTGATGAAGTAATTGCATCCGGCGGCATTCCTGAGGCTTCCGGCACTGCCGTATCGGAAGATACACTTCTTATGGCTTCCGAGAATGAAGAGATTATTGATGCTGAAGGACCTGATGGGACCTGGACAACAACAATGGGAGTAATGGAACTAAGGGTTGATAATCGAGGGCATGTGAATGGCGCTTATCCTCTTGGATCCATTGATGGTGAACTTGAAGGAACTGTTCTGGAATTTACGTACTCGGAAGGCTCTCTGGAAGGCACCGGTTCTTTCATCTTCAACGAGGAATTCAGTTCTTTCCAGGGGATTCAGGATATTGCGGGTACTGAACTCATCTGGAACGGTCAGAGGATGTAGAAAAGTGACTTCGCATTACCTGATTCCGGAAGAACTGCAGAAAAGAACTGTTTCCATCAGTAGTGACATCCCGCGTTCTCTCACCCCCCTGATGATAAGAACTGCATGGGAACAGGTTATATCCCGATTGGAGGAGTTCAGATCGAGGGAAACGGTGACTCTCGTGGTTAATGATTCAACCAGACCGGCTTCATTCAGCATGCTGGCTCCGATCGAACAGGAACTCTGCGGTGATGTAAGGATCCTTTTTGCAACCGGAACGCACCGTCCGGTTACATCCGAAGAGAAAAACCTGCTTCTGGGTGGATTATTTCCTGAAGCTCCATGGAAAAATTCTGATTGTGATTCAAGTGAAATGATTTTCCTCGGCAGAACATCAAGAGGTACACCGGTGAGTATTGACCCGTGGATTCTTGACGGAAACCCTGTTGTGTCCGTGAATTCCGTCGAACCGCACTATTTCGCGGGATATACCGGTGGGAGAAAGTCATTTGTCCCCGGTGTGTCGGCGAGAGAGACAATAGTCTCGAATCATTTTCTGGCCTGTCTGCCCGGCTCCCTGCCCGGAGAACTCAATGATAATCCAGTTCATCTTGATATGATGGAAGCGCTTGAACTGATTGAAGAACACGTTGAAATCGTACAGGGAAACGGCGTAACGCATGATGGTGAACTTGTGTATTTCGTAACGGGATCCTGTAAAGCATCATTCATGGCTGCTGTGGATGTATGTTCCCGGTTATCCACTCTTGCAGAAACCGACAAATCCCCTGTTGTCCTTCTACATCCCGGCAGTCCGCTGGATGTAAGTTTGTATCAGTCGGAAAAGGCCATATACAATTGTCATTCCCTTGTTGAGGATGGAGGTGTTCTCCTGCTTGTAAGTGCCTGTACGGAAGGACTCGGGGCAGATCACATGGAAAAGGCTTTCAAAGCCTCAATGGATTCCGCCTGGGTAACACCTGGCATTGATCAGTACAGCCTGGGGGATCACTCGATTGTCAGATTGACGGACATGAGAAAGAGAATCCGCTTTGCTCTGGCAAGCGGTCTTCCGGACGCGATTGTTTCCGGAATGGGTATTGAGCCCGTGCATGATATAGCGGATTGGTTGCGCCATCAGGGATGTTTCAATCCTTTGTTCGTTCCGCGAGCAGGCTTTGTTATACCTCTGCCGGAGAAAGGTGCTTGATATGTGGAATTTCAGAACAAGACTCTTACCTATGCTTGCTTCAGGTATTTTGATCTGGGTTTTCTTTCTGTACAATCACAGTCTCGTATCAAGGCTTGAAGAGACAAGAGCGAGCGCGAATGAGACAATAGCATGGTTCTGGGCAGGTACTCAGGTACCCATGAGCAGATTAGCAGAACTGGGATCATTGGTTGTATGTTCCCGATGCGGATCCTCAGAACCACTTGAAACAGTTCTACCTGATACAACTATTTCTCGTTTCTGCCGGAAATGCGGCGAAGAAACGGAATGGTATGTAGTTTCTATAGTTGGTTTCGAGGAAAGACAGCTGATTTCCAGAAGAACAAGTATTTTATTTCAGGAACTGGTGAACAGGCTGGATTACTATACAATTCTATCCGATCAATTCATGATACCCCAGGTAGTTAATGGAATTGCCGTTCCTGATACGGTCAGTGCGTATGATGTGGAATTGTATCAGGAAATGATCAGAGCACTCGATGAGTTTAATCCACCAGTTCCTATTGAAGGAGTTGCTGGAGAGATCATTGGATATCTTCACTATGGATCGGATGACCTTTCCAGAGAATTGATGCTGGTGCCGTACATTGAAATCGGCATGCTTCTTCTTCTTGCCTTTATTTTCATGTATTTGATCAGGATTGAGAGGAAAAGAGAAAAAGAGTTATCCTGGGTAGGATTCGCCAAGGAAACAGCTCACCAGATAAGTACTCCGCTAACCTCACTGATGGGATGGCTGGAACTTCTTCATGAGAGGCCGGAAGCACATTCCGACAAAGAGTTCTCCGAGGCACTTGAATACATTGAAAACGATGTTGACAGATTGAAGCAGATTGCCAGCAGATACGGTCAGATGGGGAAGAAGCCCAAACTTGAGAATAGCCTGGTTAATCCGATAATACTTGATACGGTTCATTACTTCTACGGGCGTCCGGGAATGATAAATGAAGGGATCAGACTGGAGACAGATCTTTGCTCGGAGGAGAAAGTGTATCTCAACAAAGTGTTGTTCGGCTGGGTTATTGAAAACCTGTTCAAGAATTCGCTTGCCTCACTTGGTTCGGTGAAATCAGGGGTAATAATGATAACTTCCAGAGATATCGAGGAAGGTCCCGGATTGGTCGAAATTGAAATTGCGGATGACGGAAAAGGCATTCCATTCCGTGATCAGAAAAAAATATTTAACGCCGGTTTCAGTACAAGACGTGGTGGGTGGGGACTCGGCCTCACTCTCAGCAGGCGAATTATTGACGAATATCATGATGGCAGCATTCGTCTCAGGGCGAGTTCACCGGGCAAGGGAACAACCTTTACAATAGTGCTTCCAGTTGCGCCAGAGGGTGAAGAATGATAACTGTACTATGGGTGGATGATGAAATATCGCACCTCCAGAGTCATATACGATTCCTCGAAAAGCGAGGATATAAAGTCCTGACCGCAAGCAACGGGAATACAGCACTCGATTTGTTGAGAGAGAATCAGATTGATATAGTTCTGATGGATCAGATGATGGTGGGAATGGACGGACTGGAAACCGTTTCTCTCCTCCGAAAAAATTATCATGCACTTCCCGTTGTTATGGTTACTCAGAGCGAAGAAGAAGAACTGATGGATCTCGCTATCGGCGGTGAAATAGATGATTACCTGACCAAACCTGTCAATCCCAGTCAGATACTCCTTGTGATAAAGAGACTGGTAATGGGAACCAGATTGAAAACTCAAAGAGCCGCAAGAGATCTTGCCGACCAGACCACCAGGCTGATGGACATACGAGGTTATGAGATGGGTTGGCGGGAATGGGTGAAAATCTACAGATCATGGGTGGAGATGGATGTTGCGTCCCAGGGTTCTCTTTCCAATGAAATGAAAACAATTCAGAAAAGCAGATTTGATGATTTTGCAATAGATTTCTCAAAACATGTTGAGCACAACTATCCTGACTGGATTGCAGGTACAGGTTCTGATTCACCTCTGATGTCCCATAATTATCTTGAAAGAGTGGTTATTCCTCAACAGGAATCATCAAGCGAAATCGTTATGCTCGTTATTGACTGCATGCGGTTCGACCAGTGGTTGACGATGGCGACTGTGCTGGAAAAATGGTTTCATATTGAGACTGAATTCATGTTGACAGTGCTTCCCTCAGCCACTCCTTACAGCCGAAATTCTATTTTTGCCGGTTTGCTTCCACGTGATATATGGAGATTTCATCGACACAGATGGGTTGAGCATTACGGTGTTTCAGGATTGAACAGCTACGAACATGAATTCCTGACTGAGGCATTGAAACGGCTTGGATGTGGAAGATTTTCTAATCCGGACTACGTAAAGATCAGTAACAGGAGAGAGGGAGAAGTTCTTCTTCATTCACTTTCAAGGCATTTGCAGAATGGATTTCTTGCGATTGTCGTAAATTATATTGATCATCTAACTCACGGCAGGTCTGAACTTGATCTCATACGTGATCTTGCTCCGGACGTAAACAGCTTTAGAAGTCTTGCCGGAACGTGGTTTAAATCATCCTTCCTCAAGATTCTGTTTCAGACACTTGCCGCACGGGGTACCACCGTACTTGTTACCAGTGATCATGGTTCTGTTTTTACAACGAGAGATACCAGAATAAGGGGGAGGGGAATATCAGGCAGTATAAGATATAGATACGGTAGCAACATGTCTGTGGATCCCAGAACGGCAATAACTGCCCGAAAACCCGCGGAATGGGGCTTGCCTGATGATACTCCTGCAAAGAATTATCTGTTTGCCAGGTCTGACTATTTCATGATGTTTCAAAATGTACCCCGGAACGAACTGCAGAAATTCAGAAGCACTTTCCAGCATGGCGGGGTATCTCTTGAAGAAATGATAGTTCCAAGCATCGTTCTGAAACCGAAGAATATGAAATGATGAACCTGAATGACCTTGAGCATCTCGCAGAGAAGATTGCTCTTAGCATATGTCCCGGAGACAATATTTTCCTTGTAGGTGATCTTGGAACCGGCAAATCGGTATTCGCGAGAGCTGTTCTTAGAACACTCGGAGTAACAGGCAATATTCCAAGCCCGAGCTTTATAGTTGACGCGGTTTACTTCGTCGGAAATATTGAAATCCATCATATTGATCTGTACCGACTTGAGGGCTCCCATCGCGAGTTAGAGTCCCTTGGTATCTTTGAAGCGCTTGATTCAGACTCACTGTCAGTTGTAGAATGGGCTGATCGGCTTGAAGAAGAGATTCTGGATAATGGAGTACTGATAAATATCGGTTTTACAAATGACCAGTATCTGAGAGAGGTGGTCGTAGATGACCGGCGTCTGGCTCGGAATTGAAACAACAACCTCCACTGGAGGTATTGCGCTGGTCAGGGATGGAAAACTCGTTGCCGAGGAGTGCCTGCCCGTAATTGCTGCACATTCTGAAAAAGTTTTACCATGTATATCAGATCTGATGGAAAAAACGGAAATCTCTCCTGAGGAGATCACAGGAATAGCGGTTTCTTCCGGTCCTGGATCGTATACCGGTTTGAGGATCGGTATTGCTACGGCGATTGGTCTGTCTGCTGGCTGGGAGATCGGTCTGAAAGGTGTTGAGACTCTCAGGGTTCTTGCTTCATCAGTTACTTCTGAGCGCCCTGTTCTGGCGTGTATCAGAGCAAGACAATCTGAAGTATATGCCGCGATGTATGAAAGCAGTTCTCCCGATGCAGGGATTCTTATCCCTCCGGGGGTTTATATGGTTTCAGCACTTCTGAAGGAATTATCTACAGGAGATAAATTGACAGCTGTCGGAAGTGGAAGAAGTGAAATATCGCTGCCTGATTCAGTACTTTGGGCACCTGAACTATGGGACATTCCCAGACCATCTCTTGTTGCTCTGATTGGAAGTATCAGGACTGAAGCCGAGGGATTTGATAAAGCCATAGTTCCGGTCTATCTGCGGGGTTTCAACGAGAAAGCGAAGAGCAGTGTGCGCTGAATTACATATTGCTTCGAACGGAGATGTTGCTGAAATCCTGGAGATAGAGAAAGAGTGTTTTCCGTGCCCCTGGAGCGCTGATCAGATAGCTGAATGTGTGAATGCCCCTCTGTTTCGAACATGGACTGCAAGGATCAACAGGAAGATTGCAGGATATCTGACAGCAAATCTTGTATCAGAAGAAATTCATATTATTAATCTTGCTGTTCGTGAAAAGTTCAGAAACATGGGAATAGCTTCATTACTGCTTGGATCAGGTAATGGCTGGGGCGAGCGGCTTGGCGCTTCAGTATCCAGACTCGAAGTAAGGGAATCATCAGAGTCTGCGATTGCACTCTATCTTCGGAACGGATACAGACAGACAGGACGGTTGAACTGTTACTATCCTGATGGGGAGGATGGCCTGAAATTTCAGTTGTTACTGAATCCTGTTGATGAAAACTTTAGTATTGCACGTTCTGTAGTTAGTCTTTCAGAAGGAATACCACGAGTGGGAGTAGTGCTTGGTTCAGGTCTTTCATGGCTTGCGGATTCATTCGGAAATGGAATTGAGATTCCCTATTCCGAAATAGCAGGATTTTCTCATTCAAGGTTGCCTGGCCATCCCGGGAAGCTTGTACTCAGCGGGTGCGGCAATTTTGTGTTCCTGCTGGGCAGACGCCATTATTACCAGGGTTACAGCGGTGATCAGGTATCTCTTCTTCCGGGCGTGCTGGGTGACCTGGGCGTCCTGTCATGGGTATTGATGTCTTCTTCAGGAGCGGTGGATCCAGCCCTTGATCTCGGCGATATTATTGTTTTAACTGATCATGTAAACTTCTCGGGTTGTATTCCGGAATCCACAAAAGGAAGAGTTGGACGATCCGTTTATTCGGAAGACCTCAGGGAGCTGGCGCTTTCGATTGCTTCAGAAACTGGTGCTTCTGTCGATAAAGGTGTTTTTGCCTGTGTATCCGGCCCTGCCTATGAAACATCCTCAGAAATCCGGTTTCTGCGAAGGAGCGGAATATCATCCGTTTCAATGTCAATAGTACCGGAGGCTCTGATGCTTTCTTCCAGGGGATTTGATGTTGTGGCTCTTTCTCTGATCACAAATGCTGTTTCACCCGGCGAAAAGGTGACTCATGATGAAGTGCTGGCTTCACAGACCGCAATTAAAAGTAAGCAGGAAGAATTCCTTATTGCTTTTCTCAGGGAGATTGCCGTCCGTGAATTACACTGAAGCGGAAGAGTACCTGTTCGGCAAAAGACGAATGGGCATGAAATTCGGTCTGGAACGTGTTCGCTGTCTTCTGAATGATGCCGGTAATCCGCAGAAAAGCTTCAGGACAATCCACGTTGTAGGAACTAACGGGAAAGGCAGCACGACTGCCCTGCTCGCTGAGATTCTGCACCACCTCGCTTACAAAGTTGGTAGAATCACGTCACCTCACCTCCTTCATTATCGGGAAAGAACAGCAATCAATAATGTATGGATACCCGAGGAAGCCGTAATTGAGTTTGTGGAACTTTTCAAAGAAAGGATAGAGAAACACAGCGCGACTTTCTTTGAAATAGCAACAGTGATGTCGGCATGGTTCTTTGAGAAGGAAGGTGTTGATTTTGTTGTCGCTGAGGCCGGTCTTGGCGGAAGACTTGATGCCACGAGACTCCTGGATGGCGAATGCACTATTTTCACAGGAGTGGAACTCGAACACAGGCGCATACTTGGATACTCAGAGCCTCTTATTGCAGCTGAAAAGGTTGCTATTGCCCGCCCGGGTTCAACACTGATTGCTTCCGAACAGAAACCTGAAGTTGAAGATGTGATAACTGCAGCTGTAAAGGGCGGAAACCTCATTCTCATAAGACCCGAACTGACGGAGTTATCACCTCTTCCCGGAGAGCATCAGAGACGTAATGCCGGACTGGCTCTGACCGCGGCCCTGATGTTTTCCGGTTGTACGAGGGAAGAGGTGCAATCAGCATTCGAGAGATCCTGTTCAACTCTCCACTGGCCGGGACGACTTGATCTTCATACGGGATCACCTTCCATACTCTTCGATGTGGCTCATAGCCCCGGTTCGGTTGAATACCTGGTTCAACATCTGAAGAGGCACTGGAAAATTCCGGTACCGGCCGTAGTGGGATTTCTTGAAGACAAATTCTGGAAGGAAATGACAGAGCAGCTTTGCGGTTTTCTGAATCCTGTCATAACAACTACTCCTTTAAATGAAAGAGCCCTTCCAGCCAGTTCTCTGGCGGAGCGATTTCAGGATCTCGGAGTGGAAGCGTTCTGGAAAGATGATATCTGTGAGGCTGTGACCATGGCGCGATCTATCCCGTCTGATTTGATCGTCGTAACCGGTTCTTTCTTCGTTGTGGGATGCGCGATGCAGCATGCCTGGCGGAATAAGTGGATAGCTCTGCCGGAAAAAGGGGCTGAGCTGAATCAGCTGTTCTAATAAGTTGACAGTTATCATTAGACTGATGTATAGGTATTGCTTATGAAAAAGAGATTCAGTTCAGAAAACTGGAGGTTGGATTAAATGACCGATAAGAAAACCGCTGTCTCCGAACAGATTGATTCATCGAAAGAAGAAAACAGGGCAGCACCTTTTACGCTGATTAATTATCTGCTGTTCGCAATCGGATTACTGGACATAGTAATCGGATGGTTCCTGCTTCGTGGAGGACATATTACAATCG
The DNA here is from genome assembly GCA_965372215.1 of uncultured bacterium. Taxonomy (GTDB): domain Bacteria; phylum Fermentibacterota; class Fermentibacteria; order Fermentibacterales; family JCC-6; genus Aegiribacteria. The sequence goes on from CBDVBK010000002.1 coordinate 51,228, forward strand.
CTCCCATCATGCTTATCGTGGGTTACTGTGTAATAATACCATTCGCGATCATGTTCAGAAAGAAAACAACGGAAAACGCCTGAGGTGAAATTCTTTCCCGTTGTATTTCTTACGATTATTCTTGTATCATGTGATAGTAATGATGATATATTCTTCCGCCCTGAACCGCTTCCGCTGACCGAACAGGACACCACCTTCGTGTCTGTTCCCGGCGGAATATTCATAACGGCCGAAAATGATACTATTTCGATAAACGGTTTCCGACTGGGAAGATACGAAGTTACAAACAGGCTGTTCTACAATCTTGCAGATGATGCAGGAATCGGACTGCCTCCGGATCCGGTTTTTCCGGGAATGGAGAAGTATCTCTTCGATTATCCTGATTATCCGGTTGTGAATGTCAGTATGGATGACGCTGCTTCCGCAGCGGCTGAAATAGGGGGCAGACTGCCCACCCACGTGGAATGGGAATACGCTGCTTCATTTGGGATATCAGGGGATATGTCAGAACAGTATCCATGGGGCCCGCTGGATCCCGCAGACGCTGAATATCCTGCCAACTATCTTGCGGGAGATGAATGGGAAACAAGAGGACTGGACGGGTATCTCTGGACAGCTCCGGTGGATTCTTTTCCCCTGACCGATGCAGGTTTCGCCTGCCAGGCGGGAAATGTCGCTGAGTGGACTACGTCCGCGGATTCACTTGTACCGATCTGCGGCGGCGCGTGGCTGTCACCATCGGGGCGTATTACGATTAACAGCGTTAAATACCTGTCACCGGGCGACCGTGCATGTCACATTGGTTTCCGCATCCTGCTCCCAGGGACGTAGTCTGTTTAGTCAATCTAGACATCATGAATGAGTATAAAAGAAGTAATAAATTGTTAATAGTACGGATTTCTAATTAATTGTAATTAACTTATTGATACACACACTTCCATCCTCTTCAAGATAGGAAATTTCCATTATGGCTGCTATTTATCATGTCTTAATGATTCTTCTTTTTTCTGATGGTTTCTCTGTTTCAGACAGGGCAGAATCTTCGATAATTGATGTTCCACCGGGTGGTTACGCATGGTCAATATATAATCAGGCTTCCGAACATCTGGAATTTACCACTGTTTCAACTTTCGCTCCAGGTCCATGGACTTGTATTGATGATCAGACATTTTGTGAAGTCCTTTCGGAACCTGCACTGGAAGCACTTCGTTTGACTGATGAATGGCTGGTTTCTGATCTCTTTGAACGATTCACTGATCTTATTTTCGAACCAATCGATGTGTCTTCTCCTGTTAAACCAGCTTTCGCTGACGTAAACGGTGATACTTCATTAGATCTTGTTCTGACAGATGATGATGGGGACATTCACGCATATGTCGCTCCGAACTGGGAAGAGTTTCAGGGCTCTCTTGAAGATATACATTTCCAGGATTTCTGTGATATAAATAATGATGGACTTGCGGATTCAGCCATGGTAGACGGCGATGGAATGCTCACGATTGAAAGCGGAGGTATGCCATTTCTGACTGCTTCAGGATTTGATTTCTCAGCTGTAACAGGTGTAGCCCTTTCCGATTTGGAAGGTGACGGACTTGCAGATCTGATTACCGGAACGGAATCAGGCAAGGTTCTGGTATTCCGGAATAGAGGAACTGCTGAAACCCCGGTATTTCTTCCATTTTCCTCAGAATCAGAGCTGTTCTTCCCCATGAATTCGGGTGCTTTCACCATACCTGTGATTTATTCTGTTGATGATACAACCATATGTCTTGCTGCTGGAACACAGCAGAGCGGTTTGAAACTGTACCGTCTAAACATCGATTCGGAGGCGTATCCGGATGAATGGATGGAGATGGATTCAGTGTTATTCAGTGAGGAGCTCCAGAATATTTCACCGGTCGCGATTTATTTGAATGGAGAAATAAGGCTGATATGCTCCTCCCGTTCCGGGGTGCTGTATGAAATGATATCCGATCCGGATTCTCTTCAGTTGTTGAGTCTCCCCTCTGTTCCGGGAACATATCCCTCTCTAGCTTACGGTTGCCTGAACGGTGATCCGGAACCCGATCTCATTGCAGGAACAATGGAAGGTGACGTGTTCATGCTGCGTGGTACAAATGGATGGTTCGAAGGCTCCTGGGAGCTCATACCAGGTTTTCCACTCATTCCATCCGGTGCTCCAGCTTTTTCCGATGATGGAATCATCTTTGGTTCGAAGGAAGGTGATATCAGATACTTTATCCTGACTGAGGAAGATACATGGACCGACGTCACAGATAGCTCGCCATTCAGAGGAATTGATGTTGGAGAATACTCAAGTCCGTGTATGGCAGATCTTAACAGCGATGGAGTGAACGAACTCATCATCGGAAACTCAAGTGGTAATCTTACCTGTTTTGAACTTGACGAAGATGCCTGTGATGGAGAACCGTTCTTTATTGAGAAACACTCTTTCAGGTTTTCTCCCAACAGAGCTGTCTCTGAACTGAATAGGTATTATTCGAGATATTTTTCCCCTTATTCATTGCTCCGCACACCGTCGGATTCCATGACTGTAAACGCCTTCGCAAGAGAGATTGTCGAAGCTGATCCGCTGATCAGAGACGAGATTGCGTATTGCGTTGCGAATACTCCAACTGAAGTTCTCAGAGCAATGTATGAGAATTGTGATAGTGATATCTTCACTATAAACGCTGCGCAGCTTTATTCTTTAGCGAATGAGCTTGAATACGTGAGACTGACTGAATCAGCTGATGGGACAGTCTGCGAACTGCTTCTCGACAGTGGATGGGTTAGTATCAGCAGAGAGAACTACTACAGGTTTGTCGTTCATCCCAGAATACTCTTCGAAGTTCCAGCCAGGATAGATGCTGATTACTGGCTGACAGATGCGGACTCTCTGGAACTTACAATGGAAGAATGGCTCAGGTATGAACCAGACAGCCTTTTCGGTCAATCTGAGAACCATGTGTTCTGGCGGGAAGTGATTCCGTCTGACACTTCACACGGATGTGTCCTTATTCAGTCGATGAGAAAGGCGCGAACGTATGAAGAAGCAGTTCTGAGAATCTGTAATTACCTTGCCTGGTCTCAGCCTCATGGAATAATGACGTTCGGATATCTCACGAATGACCTTCAGCCTATGGTGATCTATAGAAAAGGTTACGGTTCCTGTGGCGAGCAATCCATTCTGCAGACTGCTTTATGCAGAGCCTTCTTCATTCCAGCATATGTTGTCGGGTGCAGAGGTGAAGATCACCAGTGGAACCACTATCTGGATCCCTCAGACGGCAGATGGAATCACTGGGATATCAATTATGGAATTCGAGGTATTGGACACGTATGGGTATCAGGCGAAGGAAACGCTCACAGCAGGAAAACAATATCCGTAATCACCGCATTCGGACCGGAAGATACGGTATGGCCTGTAACCAGAAGTGTTATTGTCCCCGAAGGTTCCGGCTATATGCCGGGTGACTCCGGCTATACCGCAACCGCCCATGTTGAAGTAATAGTCAGCGATGCCAGGGGAACACCTGTTGAAGGAGCTATGGTTCTCATGAGATCGCACTGGGATAGAGCCAACATGGTGTCCACATTCAACTACACCGATGAGCTGGGCAGATGTTCATTTGAACTGGGATGGGAGCCGTATGGAGGATATACTCTTGATATTGTAACACCATATGGAGTTACTGGATGTTCTAACATCTCCTTTTCCGAGGGGAAAGATTATACTCTTGAATACTCGGTGCCCGGAATCATACCGGATCTGCAGGAGATCCTGCTTCCGGTGAACACACCTTCAGATGGGATTCATACTTCATCTGTTTTGTACCCGGTCTCCTATTACACGGGTACACTTTATTCGCTTGATGATGAAGAAGACAATATCGGGTACGGAGGTACAAGATGGACTGAATGGCCGGTGGGTCACTCTTCAGCGCTTCCTGTTTTCATGGATGGAGAGAATTTCCGGAAATATTCAGATGGATTCAACTGCCGTGCTCTCCCCGCTCCCTTCCATTCTGAATCGGGAGATACATGCTTTATTGTTCTGGACAACAGGAATAATCTATTCACATGGCGCAGATTCTCTGGAGTGGATATTCACCTGACACATCCGGATGATCTTCAGCCCGGTGATACAGCCTGGTTTAATGCACCAGTACCAATTCGCATTCCGAGAGTGTATCCGGTTCCTGAATCCGGTTTCTCCGATAGCTCCAGCAGTCAGAACTGGATCAGACAGTTTTCGGAAATCCAGATAGAACAGGATGACCCTGACGATCCTCTTTCCGCGGGATGGATACTTGGGCCATTCCGATTACCTGCGAACGAGCGAAGTCTTTCCATCGGAACAACAGGAATAACTCCTGATCTGGATATGGATTTATTTCTCTTTGAAGATCAGAACGGTAACAGGCTGGTTGATGGAATGTCCGAGGTTGCTGAAAGCTCCTCTTCTCCCACAGCCAATGAGAATATCTTTATTCCCGATCCGGACACTTCAGCAGTATATTGGATCTACATGCAGGGTTGGCAGGTACCTGAAGAGGGGGGAAAAGTCGATCTGGGGCTTACTTTTGAGCCGGAGATGCTGCGAATTCACTCACTCGAACCCTCAGGCTGTCTTGATTCGATTCCTGAGTGCTTCAGTTTTGAAATTGATCATGAATTGATGGAGAACGAGCAAATACTGGTTCTGTTTGACGAAACTTCAACTATTTCCCGGCTTGTTAATGAGAAATGGGTTTTTAACAGACCCTCTCAATGCAGCAAATCCGAAATTCCTGCGTTGTCGATTCTTGATGAAAACGGCGAATTAATCGAAAGAGTATTCTGGACAGTGCAGACAGACAGTACTCCCCCTGTAATCAGCGAGTATTCGGTAAATATGGATTCTACCTTGATGTTCGCTCATATAACTGTGAAATGCACGGATGAAGGTACAGGAATTCTGAACGCGACACTTTCCTCAGAGGGACTTGATGATGTTGTACTTGCTATGGGCGAGGACTCAATCTGGACGGGAGAGATGAATCTTACTCAGGTTTCACCGCAGCCTATCTCGATCATGCTGAGGTTTGAGGATATGGCCGGGAATGAAACGGTAAGTGAACCTTACATCATCACTGTTCCGGAAAGACCTCTGGCGCTGTTTCATTCGGAGTATCCTGAAGGGACAACATACGATCATAGACCGATATTACAGATTTGTGTTGATCTATCGGACAGCTCAATAACCTGGGAAGCACGGGCTGAACTTGCTGACAGTTCCGGCGATGTTGTGTGTGAATTATCACCCCTGGCAGCGTATGAGGATCTGGTTCAGTTCAGACCAGCATCATATCTTGATGAAGGAGAATACAGCATATCCATTTCTTTCCTTTCGTGTGACGGAAATGAGTTTGCTGAATATTCATGGAGTTTCACAGTTGACAGGATGGATACTCCCGAAACAGGTTCTGAACATTAGACAGATGAATGAGCGGATGGTGGGCGAAGAGGGACTTGAACCCCCGACATCCTGCTTGTAAGGCAGGCACTCTAGCCAGCTGAGCTATTCGCCCACGAAACTGATGGTTGTTGCTTTCGCGACCGGAGAGCATATATGGTTTGACAGATGCTGTCTGTCAAGCACATTAAGGTTCTGAGTTATCGAATGAACGGAGAATGACCGGGTGGACAAGAAGAACACGGATTGTAGCGAGTGCCCGGACAGTATTATCCCTGCAGCAAGAAGATCGGATATTTATAAAAACCTGCTTGCTCTGAAAACAACATATAACACTAAAGTTGTCATTGATCAGAAAGATGGTGATGAGCTGGTTCTGGTTGGTGTTGCCGCAATTGACTGGCCCGGTCTCGCTACAGTTGTGCTCAGTGAACTTCATCATTCTGGTTGGAATCTGGATCTTCTCGAGGGCTTTGCGTTAAAGAGTGAAGGGCTTCGAAGAGGATTTGTAATTACTGGAATTCGCGATGAAAATTTAGAAAGAAGAAACAGATTTGCTGCCGATGCCAGGAAAATGGCTGATCTTCTGGCCAGGCTGGCTCAGGGGCGGGCTGGAACAGTGTCACTGCTGTCCAGAGCAGCTGAACGACTGGAGAAATTCGAGGAAGTAAGTTCTGCGCTGGAAGGTCTTTATGGTGATGAGGAGATTCCTTCAGGTGTTCTCGGTGAGAAAGGTGAACTGGTTCTGTTTATTTCTTCCAGGTCAGACGAATACCTTGCGGAGAGAAACGCCCTGGATATTGCCTGGATCATCAGGTCGAATTTTCAACTGGTCAACCAGGTCCGAATCAGCGGCGGCAAAGCCCAGTTCCGGATGAAGAATCTCAGCACAACGAGGGAACACCTTACAGGGATAAATATCGCTGGATTTGAAAGAGATATCTCATTTCAGAACTGTGTTACCGCTCTTACACATGCATGGTATGGTGCTTCTATTCGCCATCAGAGAAGATATACAACAAGGGACGGAATAATATCCATTCGAATTGAAATGACTGGTCCCACCGGATTAAGCGCAACCAGAGAAGAACAAATTATTATCAGAAGGACCCTGAAAAATCTTCTTGTCGCTCATGAACTCGAAAGATTGAACCGGATACATCGATACGGAGGCGGAGAGCACTACGCAAGAGCCTTGATTCCGCTTTTACTTAAAGAGTGCGAGAATACGGATATGAACCAGGCTTACCTTGCAGTCGTCTCCTCAACCACTTTCCAGGCACAGCTGAAACTTGTTCTTGTCTCGAAACAGCTTGATCATGAAAAGCATGATAAAAAAGTCATTCAACTTGTTGGCTCAATAAATGAAGTTGATGGTCTTTCAGTTGTCTCATTCAGGTCTCCTTCAAATTACCGTGAGATATGGGTGGATATCCTAGATATTGCGGTTGAGCGTGAAGCATTCATAGAAATGGAGGACGCATACAGAGACGTTAAACTCGCCATAGAAGACAGCTTTGGTGAATTCAGAGATTTTGATCGGGGTATGCGGCTCAATGACGTAAGGCAATTGATGGAAATCCGGGAGATGATTCAGGATATACCTGATCACATTATCACAGATTTTTACTATCATATCGAGGATTTTCTCAGATCAAGCATGTCAGTTGATGAATTGGCGCTTCATATTAGGCTGATATACGTATCGATCTCATCTTATCTTGAATTCACTAACAACATTGAAAACCCTTCTTCTCTGGACGTATTCCTTGGCAAGCGGAAGATTGCTACTTTAATATGCTGTGTATCTGAGGTTCACACCGTATCCTTTCAGCATCTACTTGAAGCGGTAAAGGAATACACCGTAAATATAAGCATGATCGATTGGTCCGGCGTTTCGGCATTACTCCTCAGGATTCAGAAAGACGAAAAGGGATTGGATAAAGAGGATCTTACTGAAGTATTGAGCAGATTGAAAGTCCTCTGTAATGCTCAACAACATGATTCTTCTTGACATATGGCAGCACTGTTTCTATTGTTCCCGTCCCTGGCGGCGTAGCTCAGCTGGCTAGAGCAGCGGAATCATAATCCGCGGGTCGGGGGTTCAAGTCCCTCCGCCGCTACCAGAAAAGGAGGCTTCGGCCTCCTTTTTCTGTTCAGTGCACCGGCAGGGCGCACCTGCCTGGAGATATAAATTCCCTGCGGCCCCGGTGATGAGGTATGTCCACCAGATGATTAAGCATTCTTCAGGGTGATATTACCTGTGGCGACAAATCCAGTTTCATACGGGTTATTCTACTGAAGAGCTTTATGATATTCTCTATATAGGTAAATATGCTATACTTATTGCTTTTGGGGTGCTTAATCCGGAGAATTTTGTATATATGTGTAATGCATCAGAAAATACAGGAGGAACAGTATTGAACAGAAATTTTGTTAAAGCATTCTTCATAATTTCGCTCAGCCTGTCTCCAGGAATAGTAAAGACTGTTTCAGGTTTCAGCCCTGAGAGTGAATGGGTATCGATTGGACCATCCGACGCAATGATAATGTGTCTGCACATGGACACAACAAGCAACATTCTGTTTGCGGGTACAGTCGAGGGTTTTCAGTACTATCCGTTTGCTACAGGAGAATGGATACAAAGAGAAGATGTCGGCTCTATGGGCAGGCAGGTAATGTCGCTGAATACCTGTCCTTCTGAGCCTGGCTGGATAATTACAGGGCGGGAGAATGCTTTCTGGAAAGGTTACATGGAGTACAGCGATGACTGGGGAGTAACCAACACTTATACCTACTCATCCGAAGGCGGCCAGTTCGTGGACATACAGAATGATCCGGATGAACCGGATACATATTACGCCTGTGCCTGGTCAGATATCACCCCCGGAGATCTGCTGAAGTCCACAAACAGAGGTGTAACCTGGAGCCCTCTTAACGACTATCTCCATACGTTCATGACTGAAATCGCGATAAACCCGGATAATCCTGATACATTATATGTATCCGGAGATGCTCAGGTAACCAGATCAACCGATGGAGGAATAAACTGGGTTCAGGCATCTTCAGGGCTGCCGGGAAGCCTGGGCGTATACTGTGTTTCGATAAATCCGGGAAATCCTCAGATTATGATGGCCTCGAATGCGAGCGGGATATACAGAACGGATGATGGTGGAGATTCATGGAATCTGGTCAACTCTGAGGATTCACAATGTCAGCATTTCGCTTTCAACCCGGTCAGTCCGGAAGTTGTCGCCTGCATTACTTTCTCCCCTTATCGTTTGATGGTTTCAGTTGATTCGGGTCTTATCTGGGAGGACTGTACTGGAGACTATCCAGGTGGAACTATGATTGATATCGCTTTTTCCGGTGACGGTGACAGTCTCTATGTAGCTTCCGTCTATTCCGGAGTATACAGCATACGGTCGACCACGGGAATCGAAGATGACGATACATCGCAATCGGACTGCTGTATCCTGTTGCAGAGCAGTCCCAACCCGTTTCGGCATTCAACGGAGATCAGATATTTCCTGCAAGAAGGAATCAACGGTAATCAGAGATCGGCGGTCAGTCTTGCGATTTACAACACAAGCGGAAGACTGATCAGGCATTGGGATAGTTCTATTCAAGGGTTCAGTAATCATGTAACATGGGACGGCACGGATGATTTGTTCCGGGAAGTACCTGCGGGTATTTACTTTGTTCTCCTGTCTTCATCCGGTAAGAACGTTACCAGTAAATTGATACTGTTGAGGTAGAATTTCCGCACATATTCATTTGGCAGAAGGGCAGATCATGAAGTTTGGAATTTATCTCACATTGTTTTTTCTGGTTGCGCTATTCAACACTGCTGTTGCTGACGTATGTTACAGAAACCCCTTGACAGAAAAAACTGCAACAGTCATCAGTAGCACCGGGAACTCCGTAACAGTTGAATTCAACCTTGAAGTATTGGAAAATGAACAGGTTTTCAACGGAGCGTACGGAGCCGGAACGGTTTTCAGGGTTCCCGGATCAGGACTGGCTGCTGACACAGGTTATCCAGACCTTCCTGCAATTCGAAGAATGGTTGAAGTTCCAAACTACGGAGAAGTTGAAATAGATATCCTCGAGTACGAAACCATCTCTCTCGGAAATTACAGGATACCACCTTTTCAGCCGCTTCAGATAAGGAGCCTGCCTATCCTGCCCGTCAGGATCAACAATGAATTCTACAGCAGTTCTGACCCATGGCCTGAAAATCCCGTAAGGCTGGAATCAGTAAATATCCTGAGGGATATAAGAGTTGCATGGGTAAGCTTTCTGCCGGTAAGCTGGAATCCCTCTACGGGAGAAGTTACTCTTACAACAAGAGTTACAGCCAGGATTTCAACAACAGGCAGCCCTGGCTTAAATGAGCTGACACGATTTGAAACAGGTATTACAAGAAGCTTCCTGCCTTTTTACGATGAAGTCCTTGGGTTCAGCAGGTCAGAGCGTATTGTAGACGGCAGTTATGTTGTGATTTCTTCGGAAGAGGGTATTGATCTCATGCAGGACCTCATTGACTGGAAGATGAGGAAGGGTCTGCAGGTCGAGACAGGAATGGTTCCGGAGATAGGATCAACACCGGGGGAAATTGATGCCTGGATTGAAAACGCTTATAACACCTGGGCAAATCCACCGGAATACATCCTGCTGGTGGGCGATGAATATGTTGTCCCATCACCTCAGTACAGTGGACACTCAGCAGATAACATCTATGGAGTGATCGGAGAAGGATGTGTCCCTTCCATTCATGTTGGACGGCTTTCCGGCAGCGATACGGATGATCTTGTATACGAGGCATGGAAGATAACCGAACACGAAATGTATCCTTATGAACCACTCCAGAGCTGGTTCAACAAAGGAATGAGCATCGGTCATACGGAGTTCACTGAAAACTCATGGGAATACGTTGAATACATGATGGCAGCGGGTATGTATGTAACCTGGTTCTGTGCCAACGGGGGAATCACACCAACAGTAGCTGCTCTCAGTGATTCTATTAACAGCGGATATTCCATTATAGGTTTCTGCGGTCATGGAGACATAACTCACATATACCCTCCGGGATTTGGCAATTCAGATGTTGCCAACCTCAGCAACGGAAGAAAACTCCCCTGGGTAGCGCTCGTCGCCTGCCAGGTCGGGATGTTCGACGGGCATTACTGTTTCTGCGAAGCTTTGATGGGTGAGGGTGAAATCGAAGATGCAAAGGGTGCCATCGGTGTCATGGGACCTACAACAAACAGTCCTTACGGAGCTGCGGATTCACTTGTGAAATGGATATTCAAGGGTTACTTCCAGGAAAATATACATCACATGGGAGCAGTGACGGACTGGTCAAAGAATGAAGTATATGCGTACTATGGCTCTTCCGGTGTTAACAACAACCATATGCACATGGTTTTCGGCTGTCCTGAAATGGATATCTACTACGACACTTCCCCTCTGGTCGTTATCAACTGTGAACACCCCATTCCTGTTGTTCCGGGAATACACACATTTACATCAACTGTTGAGGGTATGCCTGCTAGAGGGCTGCTTGTCTCGGTATTGATAGATGATCCCTTATCGGAACAATGGATGGAATCGGATTACTCTGACGCATCGGGTAATGTCACATTCGATATTCCGGAATTTTCAGAGAATTCAGACGTATATGTAACTGCCACAGGATTCAATCTTGCTCCATATCTTTATGGCGGGTTAACAGGTATAGAAGAAGGACCCGGTGTTGCCTATTGCCCTCCTGCTCTTCGTGCCGGGCCATCACCATGCTTTGGTTCTCTTGCTGTCTTCTGCGCAGTACCAGCTGGGGGACAGAGCAGTATCGAGATTTATGATACGGCAGGGAGAATGATCCGCAGACTGGAACTTGAACCGGCTGGAGGCGAACAGGAATTGACCTGGGACGGGCGGGACGAAGGCGGACACACCGTCTCCAGCGGTATCTACTTCTGCAGGCTGAGAGTGCCGGGAGAGGATCTGGTGCAGTCCGTTGTAATGATTGATTAAGGTGTGGACATTCAGCATAGTTACATATATAAAACTGTTGCAGAATGAAAAATTCATACTTAATTTACTGCTGTTCAGATGCTTATTAGGAGGTTGCCATGTTTTCTGTTCTTCTCGTAGCGGCGATGGTTTCAGGATTTACAGGATACAGTGAGATCACTGAATCAGGAACCGATGGATATCTTGTTACAAAAACGATAATGGAAATTGATGGAGAGATAATTGAAGACTCAGGAGAATTAATCCCTGAGGAAGCAGCCTGCATTTTATTCCCGGAATTCAAGGCTGGACTTTTCTGGGTAGACAGAGATCATCAGGCAGCCATTGCCAATGAATCGGTAATAAGTATGGATGGTGCGGGAATTCTGACAAGCTGGTATTTGAACAATGACAGGATAGCCTGCTATGAAACAGCAGGAACCTCAACACCTCTCTGGAATTACAGCCTTCCTGATAATAACAATAAAATGGATGTTGCTGCAGGATTGAATAATGAGATATTTTCAGCTGCATCCTTTGATGATGCTACATATGTCTGGTTATCTTCATCCTCTATTCCGACACTGATTCTTGATCCGGGCAAGAAACAGGATATAACGGCAGATGGCGCGTATCTTGTTTACATTAATGCTGCAGGAGATTCTCTGATCTGCCTGGATACCGCAACGGAAATCGAAATCTGGAAAATTGCTCTTTTTGAAACCGGATTCCAGTTGAACGGCGTTGATATATCCGGAGATGGTTCGAGAGTACTGGTGACTGTTTATGACGGATCTTCCGGAGCACAGGTCTATGATATGACCGATGGAAGTCTGGTGGGTACACCTTTTGGAAATTACAGCCAGACAATGGCGAAAATATCGGGTGACGCTTCAAGAATCGTAACAGGTGATTTCTATGGGTATATTAAAGTATTCGAATATGACGGAGCTTCCTGGAATATGGCCGGTTATTTCGCAACGGGTGATGATTGGGTTACAGCCGTAGCCATAAGCGCTGACGGTGAAACAGTTACAGGTGGAACAATGGGGTTCAACCCGTACAGAGGTAGACTGGTAGCAATAGACTGGCCTCTTGAGGATTCCCCTTCGGAACTCTGGGAGTACAGGAACTATGGTGATGAAGTTTCTTCGACGGATATAAGTGAAGATGGATCCGTTATCGTTGCCGGGTGCTGGGGAAAGTACAACGGAACTTACGGGGATGTATTCACTGCACTTGATCATAGTGGTGGAGTGATATTCAGCATTCTGGATGATATTGATGAACCGGGTTCAATTTTCAGCGTCAGTGTCAATTCAGACGGATTGTTCGCAACAGCTTCCGGTAAGGCAGTTCATGCAAGAGAAATGGGAAACGGAGGAGAGGTATACGGTATAGATCTGGAGCAAGTAGGAATCGAAGGCTCACCTGATATTCCACTGGTTCCAGGTTTGGGAATACCATATCCAAATCCTGTTTTGTCACAGATGAGTGTTGATGTTCTTATACCTCAGATAAGTGGAATCGTTGATCTTGCAGTTTACGATCTCAATGGAAGACGGGTAGCCGGGCTGAACAGCGAATCTACCCCTGGTTCACATGTTTCTGTCTGGAATCTTGCGAGCGATTCCGGCGAGCCTGTATCAGCAGGGCTGTACTTCGTCAAATTGAGTTACCGTGGAATTTCTGTTACAAGAAAAATACTTGTTGTAAACTGAAAAAATATTTGTAATAGCCTGCTCAGTCTGAAGGATTCATGATCCTTCCCATGAAGACTATGGACCCGGATTCCCTGTCAAGTATGAAGAACAGGAACGGCCGGTTGATGTTCATTTCAACCGGTTGTTCAGGTATAGCTGTAATACCCATTACCACTGCTGTGGCGGCGGCAGCTTCAGTGCCGGTTTCATCAACCTTAACGAAGGCCTTATGCAGAACCTCCGAGATGAAGAGGTCAGGGCTTCCTGTAAACCCGCTGAAATCGGCACCGCTTCCAAAAGCGGATTCCATTCCAAGTGTTCTCAGTATCTGACTCAGCTGCATACTTTGTGAAAATTCGAACTTCGGCATGGAGATGGATACACGAATGGAAGAAAGTCTTTCTCTTATCGTCTCCAGAATACCAGCGTCGAAATTCTGCTGGAATTCCTCGATATCTCCGTCGGGAAGAAGTATGAGCATGCTCGCATTTCCCGCGGCATAATCAAGTTCTACAGCGCTGCATCCTTCAGTGGAGACATATCTGAAATAATCCGTCTGGTTCATCATCGGGACATCGATTGTGGAACCGTTGCTCAGAAAGAACTGCGCGTCCGATGTGGAGAACTCATGAAATGGTTTCATCCAGGAAGCCTTGAAGTATACCGCGTTCGTCAGCACAACCCGTGTATCATCGTTCAGTACACCCCGGGGAATCAGATTCTGTATTCTGTCCAGAGTGCTTTCAGCAACCCATCCATTGATGGTTTCCCGAGAACCATCAGGATCATTGATAAAATCAAGGTTTCTGACTGCGGCGCTGAAATACATTGTAACCTCTGCAACGTATTCATCCAGCAGATTGAAACCATCCTGAACCCAGAGGCCGTTGGATATCGAAAGAGTGAATGGATCCCCGGACTCATATCTGACATGTTCATCAGAACTCAGAGTTTCAGTCAATGAATGGAAAGCCCTGCTGGTTGCTTCAACCGTGAGCGTGAAGTGAAGGACTTCGGCCATTTCAGCGGCCGTCTGTCCTTCTGCCCCCGCGTAGGTCATCCCAAGGGCTGAGGAAATACTGTAGGGAGAGAAGAAGATGTTGTCCGATTCCAGCATTTCGCACACTTCTTCATAGAGATCCAGCGCGAACTCATTGTTACCCCGGACCAGCTCCTGAACAGCCTGAGTATCAGTAAAAGACTGTGCTTCAGGTAAGGACAGGTTTTCTTCAGCAGAGCAACTTATGACTGTCGTAAGAAGAACAACAGCAATTATTGACAGGTTCGCAAACACTTTCATTATTTCCCCCGATTTGGTTACGTTTCAGATAATACCACATTTAACATAGAATATTCCAGAGAAAGGTCTGTGTCACGTCCGGGATCGAAGTCTGTTCCAACAGGCACTGCGTCAGGTGATGCAGTCGGGTTATGATCCTGCTGCTGGAACGGTCAACCCGTCTTCAGGCATATCTGTAAAGAAGATACAATCCGCCCAGAATCACAAGTACGCCGCATACCTTTCTCAGTATCGGGACAATACCTGTTTTGTCATTCCATTTCAGAAACCTCTGGATAACACTGGAGAATGTTCCCGCTCCAACGATGACTCCGCAGTGGCCAACGGAAAAAGCGATTACAAGCAGAATGGCAAAAATCGGGTACTTACTGCCCGTGCTGAAAGCTACACCGAGAATTGGAGCCATAAACGCAAAGGTGCATGGACCAAGAGCAATTCCAAATACGAGGCCAAGGACAAGGGCTCCCGCAAGGCCGGATTTTTTCGATGATATGCTCTTATCTCCTTTGAATGGAGATGGGATAACCTCGAGCAGATTCAGTCCGAAGTAAAGCATTACAGCAGCGGCAAAATAGTACCCGAACTGGCCTATATCTCCCAGCAGGCGTCCAGCTGCAGCTGTTGCAATTCCTACAAGAATTATCGTGATCATTATGCCGAGGGAGAAGACTGCTGAAATGCTGAAAGCCCTGTTTGATCCGGTATTTCCCTGTCTTGAGATATATCCTACGACCAGAGGAATACTTGCCAGATGGCAGGGACTGAGCAGAATACTCAGTACTCCCCAGAGCAAAGCGAGCGGAACCGCTATAGGCGCAGCTGATTCAACAGCACCCGTGAACGAAGCTATCATATTTTCCATATTATCTAGTCCTGAGAAGGAGATGAATTGTAACTGAATTCAATCAGTTTCGCTGCCATATCTTCCCTGCTCATGTAGCCTTCGTGCCTGAACAGCTCATTCCCGTCCGCATCAAAGATTATTTGAGTAGGGATGAGCCTGATGCCATATGACCGCGCTGCGTTAGGATTCACGTTTACATCTATGATTTCGACATTCACAACTCCCGCGTATTCAGCAGAGAGAGCATCCAGTTCCGGAGCCATCATCTGACACGGTACACAGTACTGGGAGCCAAGATCCAGTAGTCTGGGTAGATTGCGATCAGCAGGAGCAACAGTCGTGTCGGCGGATTCGTGGTTCTTTCCGGCAAGAATTGCAGTTCCGGCCAGAAGACAGACAGTTACTATTATTATAATTCTTATTACAGGTTTCATAGTTTTTACTCTTTTGATTTGTTATTAATAATCGGTTGCATGATTCTCTATAAATCGTTAATCAGATAGTGCATTAAGACGAGCGCAAGCTGTTTGTGCAGCTTCGACTATCCTTGCTATGGTTTCTTCATTAACGTTTGTCTGTCCTTTCGAGAAACCCTCATCGGTTACACGGATATGAAGGGTATATCCAAAGCCTGCTTTCTCCAGGGTGCTTCGCGCACAATCAAGAGAACATCCGTCAATGACGACAATCCTTTTGGCAGCTCTGGTACTCTCGACGATACCGCTGACATTTCCCCCGATGCCTGCAAGGCAGAAAACATTACCAGCACCGATTACATCAAGTGCTCTTGCTGCTCTGTCTGCGAGTTCCCCCACATCGGCACCGCCTGAACAGGCAAATATCAACGCATGGGATTGCTCGCACGAACAACTCTCGTTTTTTACGACCACTTCAATATTCTCCTTTCAACAAGGTAGCAGTATGAAGTTCACCTGATATAATCGGTTATCTCATCAATTGAGGGAACGGATCCCGCGACCTTTACATCACCATCAACTACAAGAGCCGGAGTCAGCATGACCCCGTAACTGATTATGTCGTTAATGTCTGTGATCTTTTCCAATTCGTATTCAATACCCAGTTGTATCGCTGCCTGTTCCGCCAGTTCAGCAAGTTTTATACATTTTGGACAACCGGTCCCGAGTATCTTGATCTCTTTTTTCATTTATGCTCCTAACCTGAAAACAGCCCGAAGGCTATCCCGCTGATCGTAGCCATTGTTACAACCAGCGAAATGAAAGTAATAGTTCTGGACGTTCCCATGATGCTCCTGATAACCAGCATGTTCGGCAGTGAAAGGGCGGGACCAGCAAGCAGAAGAGCCAGGGCCGGGCCCTTGCCCATGCCTGCGCCAAGGAGTCCCTGAAGGATGGGTACTTCTGTGAGTGTCGCAAAATACATGAAAGCTCCCGCGATTGAGGCAAACAGGTTTGCGGCAATTGAGTTACCTCCAACCGCTGAACTGACCCATTCGGAAGGTATCAGACCTTCACTGCCGGGCCGTCCAAGGAGAGCCCCTGCAACCAGTACACCAGCGAAAAGGAGGGGAAGTATCTGCTTCGCGAATGCGAATGTTGAGTCAAACCAGGATCGTGTTTCACGGTTGCCAGTTGTAAGAACAGCTGAAAATCCGATAAGTCCGATTGCAAAAGCAATGACAGGATAACCAGGAAGAATTACAGCGGAAGCAGTGATGGCAGCCGTGACAATAATCAGTTTCCAGAGTTTTACATTGAACCAGGCGGTGAGAGTTAATCCGAGCAGGATGGAAAAACCTCCGGTAATAATCCATTTCCATGAATAGATGATGCTCCAGAGCCCCGAATCATCAGCAGGTTTTCCCCAGTTGGCGAATATGAGGATGCCGACCATGCTGGCAAAATACAGAGCTGTCTGCCACAGGGGGCGGGAAGCGTCATCATGACTTATTGATACCTGTGTAGTACTTGTTCTTTCATTCTCCCTTTTACCGTAAATCAGGTGCATCAGGAGGCCTATCACAATACTGAATACAACAGCTCCGACCGCTCTGGCTATTCCCAGTTCAATCCCCAGAATTCTTGCAGTCAGAATTATCGCGAGAACATTGATGGCGGGACCTGAATAGAGGAAAGCGGTTGCCGGACCGATCCCTGCTCCCATCCTGTAGATACCGGCGAACAGGGGAAGTACGGTACAGGAACAGACGGCAAGTATGCTGCCTGATACCGAAGCGACTCCATAGGCTATAGACTTCTTTGCCTGTGCTCCAAGGTACTTCATCACTGAAGCCTGGCTCAGGAATACTGATATCGCGCCTGCGATGAAAAATGCTGGAAGAAGACAGGTCAGCACATGTTCTCTCGCATACTCCCTCAGGAGATGAAGAGCTTCAAATACGGCGTTGTCGAACCTGTTCCATCCGACGGGCAGGAAATACGCTATCAGAAAGAAACCCAGCATGTAACCAAGAGGTTTTTTTTCTTTCTTCCAGTCCATCAATTCTCCATTTCAGGATAAATTCTTAAATACAATCCCTGCATGAGTCAGAAGAACATGTATCTTCATACTCTTCATCGCCGTTCAAAACCTTCTCGACACAGTCGAAGAAATTCAGAACACATGGAGTACGAAGTCGGTAGAGCATTTGATTTCCATTCCTTTTGCATGACACGATTCCTGCATGTCGAAGGATCAGAAGGTGTCTTGATACAGTGGAAATATCTAGATCGACCAGTTCCGTAAGAGCTCCGACTGTCTTCTCATTCCTCGAAAGTTCCTCGACTATCATGAGGCGGGCGGCATTAGCCATTGCCTTGATTATCTCAGCTCGTTTTTCGAATCGAACCTTATCTGCCGGCATGGGTGGTTCCTTTCTATATTTGCGTTATTGTACAATATTACAAATATTACATTAAGTCAAGCAGACAGACAGAAATAATCGATATTCGAATCTGACTCTGAAAATGAAAGGACAGTCCCATGAGAATGCTCGGAGAATTCTTTCCTGAGTTCGCTGAAATCCTTGAAAGTATGGATGAACTCTATATGGAGAAGAAAACCATTGATGAGAAAACATATCAGTTCATATGCTTCGCCCTGTCGATAAGGGCACGATCGAAACCCTGTGTGCTCAAACATTTCAAAGGAGCGCTTGAAGCAGGCGCAACAGTAAAGGAATTGTCATACATTCTTGCACTTGTCATGCGGGAGGCGGCTGGAGCCGATGACTGCTGGACACATGATGTTATAGGTGACTGGAAAAATATCCTCAGTAGCGAATTAAAATGTAATTGCCAGACTTAGATGATAATCTCCATACATGGTTATTCCCAGGGGATTAAGTAGCATCAGGTGTTCTCCGCCTTTTGGAAAGAAGTATAAGATCTCTGATTTCAGTTTCATTACGGCATTTCATCCAATTTGAATCGAAGTCAGGGATACTTGTAATCTCAGCGATCGCCATAAGTGCTCTGAGATGGAACATTCGCTCGTCTCTTGAACCTGCAAGTACGAAGATCATCCGGACAGGTGAATTCTCACCTCCGAAATCGACACCTTTTATGCACCTTGCGATAGCTACAGAGAATTTGTTCTCTCCGGGTACGATTATATGCGGGATCGCAAGGCCTTTCCTGAGTGCAGTTGTCGATTCATTCTCCCTTGAAAGGAGAAGTTCCGCGAGTTCGTTTCCTGGAAGACTGAGCAAAGGTGACAGCTTGTCCGATACGGAAGCGAGGAACGCCTTGAG
The DNA here is from genome assembly GCA_965372215.1 of uncultured bacterium. Classification (GTDB taxonomy): domain Bacteria; phylum Fermentibacterota; class Fermentibacteria; order Fermentibacterales; family JCC-6; genus Aegiribacteria. The sequence goes on from CBDVBK010000002.1 coordinate 70,281, forward strand.
ATCTATTGGACCTTCCAGATCCAGTATAGGGGCATCCAGAACAAGTCTGTCGAATCTGTCTTCGTATATATTGTCTCTCTCTTTCAGAATCTCCGCGAGTTCTCTGACAAGTCCATTTTCCTTCCTGACGAGTTCTCTCGGAAATATTCTGGCGGCAAGATGCAGAAGCGCATAGTGCCTGCTGGATCGGTGGCGTGAGTAGATGAAGTACCAGATCGATCCTCCTATGACGACGAGTACGCTTGAAATGAGAGCAAACTGCCCCAATTTGTAGAGGAGCGTGATCATTCCGACAATTCCAAGGAGCTGAATCCATGGGTAACCAGGGCTTCTGAAGACAGGTTTGTACGTATGTATCCTGCTCTCACGCATGACGATTACGGCGGTATTAACAAGAAGATAAAGAAGTATCATCATAGTTGAAGCGAGTTTCACGAGATGAGTGAAATCAAGGAAAAGCAGCAGAATAATGATGATACCGGTAAGAAGTATAGAAACCCAGGGAGTTCCCCTTTTCCTTGATATTCTTGACAAACCTGCTGGAAGAAGCTCATCACGGCTCATAGCGAAAGGAAATCTTGCTGAGGCAAGAATACCGGCATTTGCAGTGGACAAAAAGGCCAGCACTGCTGCTATGCTCATTACGGTGAGACCGGTGCTTCCAGCGACAGCTTTTGCTGCTTCGGATATAGGCATACCAGTCGAGGAGAGAATTGATGGATCAAGTACGCCAACGCAGATGAGAACGGAAACGAAATAGAGCGAGGTGACAACAATCAGTGCCAGGAACATGCTGGCCGGCAGATCCCTTCCGGGATTCTTGACTTCTTCTGCTACGCTTGTAACTTTCGTTAACCCGCCGAAAGCGACAAAAACAAGTGCGGCAGCTTCAAGGATACCATTGAAACCGTTTGGAGCAAGCGGTCTGAATCGATCAGGGGTTAATGATGTAAGACCGAATCCCGCAAAAAGCGCAAGGGATATCAGAAGACCCGCTACCAGAACGATCTGGGCTTTGCCGGCATGTCCGGTTCCTTTGAGATTGATCCCGGTGAATAGGATGCATGAAATTATCGCGAAGAGTCTTCCGTTGATTTCCGGTGACAGAAATTCCATGAATATACCAAGACCGACAAAGGCAAAGGCTGTCTTGACAGACAGTGAAAACCATGCGGCAAAACCGGACAGGGTTCCAGCGAGAGGGCCGAGAGCTCTGTCAACAAAATAGTATGTTCCACCTGCTCTCGGCATGGCAGTAGCAAGTTCGGCTTTGCTGAGCATTGTCGGAATTGCGAGGAATCCTGCTATCAGATAGGAAAATATTACTCCGGGTCCCGCCACTGTGAAGGCTAATGCCGGGAGGACGAACAGACCGGAACTGATCATGGATCCGGTCGCAATTGAAAAAAGCGAGGGGATACCCAGTTCCCTTTTAAGTCTGCCGGTTCTCGTACCTGCATGCTGCATAAACTGTCTCCCATAACATTATTGTCTTATGCTAATGATAAGTCCAGCGTGTGAACAGCGAATTTGAATATACTGAAGATATCTTATCAGGTATGTTTTATGCAACTTTCTAACCCGCCTGAATATTTCAGTGCGGCTCCTGTATATTGCAAACATGGAGGATATGGTGAGTAAAGGGAGGAGTCCTGAAAGCACTTTCATAGAAACAGTTAGAACCCGTTGTCTGTTACCGAAAGGCTGCAGGGTCTGGGCAGCTGTATCCGGTGGAAGTGATTCTGTGGCTCTTCTTCGGCTGCTGATGCAATTCGCAAATCATATGAAATGGGATCTGTCTGTTCTTCACATCGATCATGGCGCAAGATCAGATAGTGCTGATGATGCTGCCTTTGTGGAAGAACTTGCCGTTCGATTGGAACTGCCTTTTCAATTAAGGAGAATTTCTCCTCCGGAATCGGGATCACTTGAAGCGCATTTCAGCAGGAAGCGTGAAGCGATATACAACGAGATCGCAGAAGGATCTGACCTTGTGGCGACAGGACACACCGCCTCGGACAGAGCTGAAACGCTTATACTGCGACTTCTTGAAGGTTCCGGACTGAGAGGTCTGGGTGGAATGGATTATTTTGGACGAGGTCCTGTTCGCAGGCCACTTCTCGATTTATCCAGGCATGAACTTCTGGAGTATCTCTCGACGATTAATCAGGGCTGGATTGAAGATCCCACCAATATCGAAGATACTTTCCTCAGAAACAGAATACGACACACTATTATGCCTGCTCTTGAATCACTATTTCCGGGATGTTCTTATGCTCTGGGCAGATCTTCCGCAAATCTGTCTCAGTGGCGGGATGTAATGGATGATATGATCGAGAAATCTGTTGAGGAACTTGTGTCCGGAGATAAGTTCATTGTTAAGGAATATTTAGATTTTCCGAAAGCTGTAAGGCTTGGTATTCTATGGGTTCTCAGTGGTCGCCCCAGAAGCGGAAGAGAGGAAATTGAAAAAACTGACAGATGGTTATCTGATAAGAAAAATGGTTTTCATCTGCTTCCCGGCGGTTTGAGAATCACAGTTGATGAATCTGAAGTGTTTATTGAAAGATCTTTGAAATGAACGGAGAAAGATCAGTGAGTATTGATTATGAAGTACTGATTTCCTCAGATGAGATCAGGCAGGGTATACAGGAAATGGGCAAAACGCTTTCAGATTATTACCTGGGAAAGAAGATTGTGGTTATTCCTCTCTTAAAGGGAGGTTTTATGTTCGCTGCTGACCTGATTCGCTCTATGGAGGTTCAACTGCAGATCGAGTTTCTTGGAGCAGCGAGTTATGGAGAACAGACAGAATCTTCAGGAGAAGTAAGGCTTACGCTTGATACTACCCTTCCTTTGTCAGGTAGAGATGTCCTCCTGGTGGAGGATATCGTCGACACAGGGCTTACTCTGGCGTATATTCAGCGGCTGATAAAATCAAGAGATCCGGCCTCTCTTCACACAGTAGTTCTGCTTGACAAAAAAGTCAGAAGAAAGGTTGAAGTAGAAGTCGATCGGGTTGTATTCAACATTCCTGACAGATTTGTATTCGGGTATGGACTCGACAGCCCGGGAGGGTTTGGGAGAAATCTGTCCGACATTGTAGCTAAAAGGGAATGAACGGATCAGGAGATATATGGATAACAAACGCCCACCAGGCAAAATGCCTCTCCAGCCAATCACTGCCGGTTGCTCAGTGAGAACCGTCACAATGTGGTTGCTTATGGTTCTAATCGCCTTTACGATATTTCAGGTTTTTGATACGGGCAGTGACAGCGTTGATATTCCTTATTCCCGACTGATGGAATACATCAGCGAGAACAATATCAAATCCATCGTTATCGAGACTGGTGGGTCGGTTAATGGTGAATTCTATTTTCCACAGACTGAAGAAGGAAACGAATTCAGTGAATTCACCAGCTTCATTCCATTCGAGAGTACAGGGGTTCTTGACTCCCTGTCCGCTCATGGTGTGCTTGTAACCGCGCAACCGCCAAACGAATTGCTGGCTCACCTGCTCTCATTCATTCCTTTTCTTCTGCTTATCGGTTTCTTTATCTACTTCATGCGAAAAGCCGGGGGAGGAGGGAAGGCTTTTTCCTTCGGGAAAAGCAAAGCCAGATTGTTCTCAAGTGATAATCCCCAGGTGACATTTGAAGATGTGGCAGGAGCTGATGAAGCGAAAGCGGAACTTATGGAAGTAATAGAGTTCCTCAAGGTACCGGAAAAATATCAGCGTCTCGGAGGAAAGGTTCCAAAGGGCGTTTTGCTGGTTGGCAGACCTGGAACCGGAAAAACATTACTGGCAAAAGCTGTGGCCGGTGAAGCCAAGGTGCCCTTCTATTCCATGAGCGGATCCGATTTCGTGGAAATGTTCGTTGGAGTGGGAGCAAGCCGCGTAAGGGACCTCTTCGTACAGGGCAAATCAAAAGCTCCTTGCATTATTTTCATTGATGAGATAGATGCTGTCGGAAGACACAGAGGTGCCGGTCTTGGAGGAGGACATGATGAGAGGGAACAGACACTGAATGCTCTTCTTGTGGAAATGGATGGATTCGAGGAAAACGCGGGTGTTATTGTCATGGCTGCTACTAACCGTCCTGATGTTCTTGATCCGGCACTTTTAAGACCCGGCAGATTCGACAGAATAATTATTGTAAGTATGCCGGATGTAAAAGGCAGAGAGGCGATACTGAAAGTCCATACGCGCAAGATGCCGGTGGACAAGTCAGCGAGTCTGGAAAAAGTTGCCAGGAGTACTCCTGGATTCAGCGGCGCGGATCTGGAGAGCCTGGCCAATGAAGCAGCTCTGCGAGCCGCAAGACGCAATGCTAAAAAGGTTGAACAGGAAGATTTCGATTACGCTATTGACAGGATAATACTTGGTCTTGAGCGCAAAAGCATTATCATCAGCCCCATACAGAAGAAGTGCACTGCATACCACGAAAGTGGTCACGCGGTTGTTGGAATATTTGTTCCGGAAGCAGACCCTATTCACAAGGTTACTATTGTACCCAGGGGGATGGCCATGGGAGTGACCAGCTTCCTTCCCGCTGATGATCGATATACCTACACACTCATGAAGCTCGAAAGCATGCTCGCGATGCTTCTTGGTGGAAGAGCATCGGAAATCCTTTTTCTTGATACTCTGAGTACCGGAGCTGGAAATGACCTTGAGAAAGCCACTGCTCTCGCACGTAAGATGGTTTGTGAGTGGGGAATGAGTGAAGAACTCGGACCGGTTACACACACCGAGACAAGCGATACGATTTTCCTTGGAAGAGAATTCAACAGAACAAGGGACTACAGCGAACACACCGCTCGTGTTATTGATTCAGAGGTAAAGAGATTCATTGAAGAAGCATACACCACTGCGCGGAACATTCTGAACGATAACAGGGATATTGTGGAACGTATTGCTGAACAGCTGCTTGAGAAGGAAACAATTTCCAGCACGGAGATCAACTCCATTTTTCTGGAACTTCGTCCGGACATGGGACCGATTCCTACGTTGCCAACCAGTTCAGACGATACGAATAATCCTGATTCTACAGAAGAGAAGACCGAACCTGAAGAGGATGATCAAAAAGATGAAGGATCTGAAGAAGATAAAGCAGGGAGTAAGGCTGATTCTGGAGGGAGTGGGGGAGAATCCTGACAGAGAAGGTCTGAGAGAAACTCCAGCACGCATGGCCGCCCGTCCTACCATTCAGGAAAGGCTCACCACGGAAATAGCAGACAGGTTGATGAAAGAACTGTCCGCATAGTGACATCCGCCATGCGGGGTTATCTGAAGAAGCTGGAAACCCGTAATGAAGCTCTGGCGCTTATTGGAAGGGGAATCAAGGTTATCTGAATGCGGCTCAGAAAACTGCATCTTGTTACTGATGAAGACTGGCAGAGAGAACTTGCGGTCATCGGTGCCGATCCTGAAACCTGGGACAGGCTTTCGCTGAAATGCAGAGTGGTTGTATTTTCCACAGGGTATCTTCGCGCCGCCGCCGCTAATATTCTAAAGCAGTGCATGCTCTCGGGCGGAGCAGATGCGATCGTTTCCCGAGGATCAGTATCATGCAGTATCAAGGAAACTGAAGCGATGATAATCGGAACACCCAGGCAGATTCTAAGGGGTTGCGCATCTCTTGATGGACAGCCCTTTGATCTTCCGGCACTGGCGTGTGAATTGAGAGAGGCGCTTGATGATTTCCCTGTGATCCCTGACAATATACACTTTCGAAATAAAGTTCTTGATTTCCGCAGAAGGCCATTGATAATGGGAATACTGAATGTAACTCCGGATTCCTTCTCAGATGGCGGCAGATATCTGAATACGGATGATGCTCTGATTCATGCAAGGAATATGGTTAGTCAGGGAGCAGATATAATTGACATTGGAGCCGAATCAACACGTCCCGGGTCTCTTCCTGTTCCGGCAGATATTCAGCTTGATCGTATTCTCCCGATAATCGAACTTCTTGATTCTGATTGTGAAGCTGTAATCTCAGTTGATACAGCAAATGCTTCTGTTGCCGACGCAGTCCTGTCCGCAGGAGCTACCATGATAAATGATGTTTCCGCTCTGTCTGATCCAGTCATGGCGCAGACAGTTGCCGAAGCGGAGGTTCCTCTTGTTCTGATGCACATGAAAGGCACCCCGGAGACTATGCAGAATAACCCTGTATATATAGATGTTATCGAAGATATCTATTCCTTTTTTGAAGAAAGAATTGAAGCAGCGACTGAAGCTGGAATACGAAGGGAAAGAATTATCATCGATCCTGGAATTGGATTCGGGAAAGGACTGGAAGATAATCTTCGCATTATATCCAGGCTTGAGGAATTCAGATGGCTGGGATGCAGAGTTCTGCTTGGTCACTCACGGAAGAGTTTCATTGGTCAACTGACTGGCAGGAAAGATCCTTCGGAAAGGGAGATTGGTTCTCATGCGGTTACGGCCTTATCTTCAAGCAGCGCGGATATTGTACGGGTGCACGATGTAGAAGGTACAGTTCAGGTACTTCGGATCGCTCATGCATTGGAGTACGGTACGGGACGTCAGGTTAGGGGAAGCGGAGCAAAATGATACAGCCGCTTGGTTATGCAATAATAAGTGGATTCTGGCTTGCACAGCTTGCGAATATCATCGTAATAGCTTTAGCTGTCAGAATGTTGTTGAAATACCTCTGGCATACACCGGCAATGCCGGTCATTCTAATGTTCATGATTCTGATACTGTTCGCCAATATCCTTGGTGGACTTGGATTCTTCACATTCAGCTATCTCCTGCAGAACCTGACTCCACTTCTCTTCATCGCGATAGTTGTGATATTTCACGAGGAAATCAAGGATGTGCTGGGAACCATGGGGCGAAACCTCAGGAAATTCTATGGTCACGCGAATATACTGGAGCAAAGCGCCATTGAAGCACTTGTCGAATCCTGTGTTCTTCTGAGGAAATACCGGCTCGGAGGATTATTTGTAATTGAAAGGGAGGAATCCCTCGAAAAAGTGTATGGTGATCCGGTTCTGCTGAACAAGCTCAAGATTGATCCGTCACTGATTGCTGCAATGCTGCAACCTCCTGGAGTACTGCATGATGGGGCTATTATTATTAAAAATGGTACTGTTGTTGGAGCGAGAGCAATTCTTCCTCTCTCAAGAAAAACTTTTTTCGGCAGATCAAAATCCAACAGACCGAGGCCTGCTCTCGGTACACGTCACAGGGCAGCGATCGGAATTACCGAAGTATCTGATGCAATTGCAGTTGTTGTCAGTGAGGAAACAGGTAATTTCAGTATTGCACACAGTGGAATACTCGAGGAAGCTTTCACTCAGGATGGATTCAACAAGAGATTGATAGAACTGACTTCTGCAAGAGAAGATATCTGACTTTGCTTGAAAAGCTGAAAAATGAACTTGAAGAAGCTGCCCTTGGCGCAATCAACAGGGCTGCGATTGACATCCCTGCTCCTTTTCAGAAAGCCCTTTACTCATGTGTAAGGCACAGTGATCATCTCGAAATCAGCCTGCTTGCGTGTGCTGCATCGGAGTGGTGCGGTCACCCGCGAACTACGGGGATGCCTGTCGCAGTGGCTGCTCTGATGCTGCGAACCGGTATTTCAGTACATCTTTCTCTTCCTGGTTTCATAACCATGAATAACAGCGTTCCTGATCTCATTGAGAAACAGGATGACGTTACAGCAATTCTTGCAGGAGACGCGCTTCTTGCTCTTGCAATGGAATATCTTGCGGAAAATGGTGGTCGACATGCCACAAGATTGCTTTCAGAAGCAGTCAGGGCTACAGGGGCACATGGAATGCTTGCCGGACTGTCGCTCAAACTGGATCAGCAGGAAGGAAATATATCCATTATACCTGACGGAAGGTCTACGTGGGAAGTCACCAGTGGACAAATAGCACGATTTGCTGCACAAGGGGGGGCGTTACTTGCCGGAGCTTCTGACACAATGCTTGACGATGCTGCCCAGATAGGACTGCTTACCGGCCGGGCCTGGTATCTTGTTGAAAAAGCAAAATTCTCGTCAGAAAAGAGAAACGAAAGAAGCCCCCTGTTCGAAGCGCGAACCCTTATGGAACAGGCTGAAACAATAACCGGACATGGCCCGGAAGCAAACCTTTTCCATGCAATCATGTATCTATCCGACTTCTTCTCAGGGACGTAGTCTGTTTCGTCAACCTTAATATCATAATAAAGTAAAATAAGCTATAATAATGTATATGATAAACTGTTGAATGCTATCATCCATAATAAAATATTGAGGGTTGTACTACTTCGTGTTTTTTATTAGCATGTAATATCATGCCAAGAACAAGACGTTTGGACTGGAAGAATGCTATTCACCATGTCATGGCACGTGGCGTGGAGAAGAGAAAGATCTTTATCGATGACAATGATAGAAGAAGATTTGTCTCGAGACTTGGAAGATATGCTGACGAAACAGGTATTGATATCTATGCATGGGTTTTAATGCCGAATCACATACACATTCTTACTCGTACTTCTGATATTCCATTGAGCAAATTCATGCAAAAAACACTCACAGCCTACGCAGTATATTTTAATAAGAAACACGATAGGACGGGGCACCTATTTCAAAACAGATATCGATCTATACTGGTGCAGGAGGAATCGTATTTCATGGAACTTGTAAGATATATCCATTTGAATCCACTTAGATCCGGAATTTTGAATAGCAGAGATGAAATCAGTAGATATATCTGGAGTGGGCATGCTGGGATTATTAATAAAGGTATGTTTGCATGGCAGAACACAACTTCAGTACTTCGACATTTCAATGGAAATCATGAAATTCGTTTGCAAAACTATCTGAAGTATCTTTTTGAGGATGATATAAAAACAGAGGACAATTTCGATGAAGGTAACTACTTGCTTGGATCCTCAGGATTGTTATCTGTTGCGTCAGCTACCAGAGAAAGAAAGTCTATTAGTAATTATCATAGAATTCTGGGAAACAGGAATTTTGCTAAGGAAGTCTTGGATAGAATAGCTGATAATCGAGGATCTTCCTTAAGGAGAAGAAAAGAAGAGCACGTCATTATTGAGGAATTGATTGAGTATGCCTTGGAACGCTGGCAGATATCTCGTCAAGTTCTTACTGGCAGTGGACGAATGCCTTCATTATCCAGAGTCAGAGAGTTTCTAGTATATGCTTTTGTTGAAGCTGTTGGACTCAGTCTAGTTGATTCCGCAAGAATTCTTAAAATCAGCAAACAGGGAGCTGCCTCAGCAAAAGAGCGTTTTAAAGCCAAACCGAAGATGATTCAAACAATACGTAGAATAACTGGACAATAAGTTGACGAAACAGACTACGTCCCTGATTACCCTGATTAGAGGAGGTTGTGGGGGTCTACATCAACTTCCAGGCGTACACCCGGATGCGATACATTTTCAAACTGTCTTCTGATTCTCTTTGATAATTCAGCCAGTGATTTTCTTGATGATGATCTGGCAAGCGCGCTCCATCTCCATCGCCTGTTGATTCTTGGGAAAGCGGCTTCCTGTGGAGAAGAAACATTTACATCAGCGGTCTGAATTCCCTTCACACTGGAATATGCGGCTTTGCGTACCTTTTCATTATCCAGTCCGCTCCAGACAAATCTGATGAGATACCCGAAAGGCGGATATCCGAAAGCTTTTCGCACCTTCCTCTCCGATTCCCAGAAGTCTTTGTAATCATGTCTTGCAGCGGTCCTGATGGTCATATTCTCAATATCAATAGTCTGTAAAACAACTTCTCCCGGTATTGATCCCCTTCCGGCCCTTCCAGCAACCTGAAGGATCAGCTGGAAAGTTCTCTCAGCCGCTCGAAAATCGGGGAAGGCAAGCCCCATGTCCGCAGCGATTATTCCGACCAGTGTTACTCCCGGAAAATCATGTCCCTTCGCAACCATCTGAGTTCCAAGAAGTACGTCTCCAGAACCCTGAGCGAATGCGCCAAGAATGTCCCAGTGAGCGTTCTTACCTCTTGTTGTATCGGCGTCCATCCTGATGACTCGGGTCTGCGGCAGCAGTTTCCCCAGTGCTTCCTCCACTTTCTGTATTCCGGGGCCCATATGAGAAAACTCATCAAAACCGCATTCAGGGCATTTTTTTAAAGCTGCCTTCCAGTGCCCGCAATAGTGACATCTGAGAACCTGCCCCTTTCTATGGTAAGTAAGCGTTACACCGCAGTTGGGGCATTCCTCTCGGTGCCCGCAGTTCCTGCACATCTGCGTAGGAGAGAAGCCTCTCCTGTTTATGAGAACAATGCACTGTTCTCCCTTTGCTGTTCTTTTACCTATTCCACTCAGAAGTTCTTTTGAAAGTAGAGGATGCTTCATCCTGCCGGCGTTAACAAGGATGGTTTCCGGCATAGGAAGACCGTCTATTCTTTCCCTAAGCTCTAAAAGCCTGTACCTGCCTTTGACAGCATTTCCGTAGGATTCCATTGAGGGGCTTGCTGATCCAAGAATTACTGGAATATTTTCCCTCATGCTTCTGACAACAGCAATATCACGGCCATTATATCTTGGCAGTTCGTTCTGCTTGTAACTGCTGTCATGCTCCTCATCAACAACGATTATTCCGGTATCCGGCAGTGGAGCGAAAACCGCGCTTCGAGGTCCGATCACAATTTTTCTTTTGCCCTGTTTGGCAAGGTTCCAGCTGTCCAGCCTCTCCCCGGGGGTCATTCCGCTGTGAAGCACCGTTACCAGCCCTGGAAACCTTCTGCTGAATCGTGAAACAGTAAGAGGAGTAAGAGAGATTTCAGGAACAAGGACAAGAGCATTGCGGCCTTTGTCTATTACTTCGGAGATCGCTCTTAAATACACTTCAGTCTTCCCGCTTCCCGTAACGCCGTGGAGAAGGAAAACAGAGCCCTCGTTCATGCTCCCGCAAATGGTTTCCAGCGCAGCTTTCTGCTGTTCTGAGAGTGCTGGAATCTTCTTTTCGTTCTCAATATTGCTATTGATCAGAGGTTCTCTGTACTTTCTTCGATAGAATTCCCTGATGAGCTTCTTACTTATGAGGGTTTTAATAGAAGAATGGTTGGCTCCTGTTGCCAGAAGGAGCTGTCTGAGGGGAACAGCGGTTTCAGAAGTGGCAAGATAAAGGAGAATCTCAGCCTGCTTCGGAGCACGTTTTCTGATCGCCTCAGCTTTCCTGGTCAGATTCGGACTATCGCTGAAGGGCTCTATCATCCTTTCTCGAACAGGTTCCGGTTCTGACAGCGGTTTCCAAAGTATCCGGACAATTCCATCCATTTCCATTTGAGCCAGATGCTTATCAAGGGGGAATTGTCTGTTCAGATTGTCCTTCAGTATTCTGACCGGAACCCCCTTATCCAAAGGAAGCAATTCACTGAGCGGGTTGGACGGATCAAGTTTATCAAGAAGTATGACGGTTTTTTCTGCTTTTCCTGAAATTCCCGGAGGGTGCGCAGCAGCCATCATCATTCCAGGAGGTGCCTGGTAATATTCGGCAGCCCAATGAACGAGTTCAAGAATATTCGGAGGAAGCAGGGGAGAAGTGTCCAGTCTTGCAAGGACGTTCTTTATTCTGATGTTCGCTGCCCTGCGCGTGATTCCCCAGATGTATCCGATTACCCTGCTTTTACCGAGAGGTACGATGACCCTGCAGCCAACGGGATTTCCGTTATCCATGTTCTCAGGCAGACGGTAGGTATAAGTGTTCCATAAAGGTCGGTTGAGGGCTACCTCGATAAGCCGGCCAAGGTTTTCGCTTCTCACTTTAAAGCGGATTTTCCTGATATTTGAAAAGCTTTTTGTTGTACTTCCAGCCTGGCCTTGCCGATTTCCATCGGTAGTTTCGGCAGCGTTGGGAAGAACCCGTCCTGATAGACAATCCTGCCGTCGACGATTGTTAATCTTACCCTGGATGGCCAATTCAATTCCAGCAGATATCTGGCAGGATCTTCCGCAAGAGTGAGTTCCTCCCATTCTTCAGCGGAGGGTTCGATAAGAACCAGATCGGCAGCGTATCCGGGAGCTATTGTTCCGATGTTCTTCCATCCCAGTGCATTTGCTGCTGAGGAAGTGATGGAGCGGAACCAGAAATCTGAAGGGAGAGATGAAGGAGAGCCGGTTACCGATGCGAGACCCATTGCTAGCCGGGCATCAGCTGCAACGTCAAGCCGATTGTTGCATGCCGCTCCGTCACTGCCCAGACATACGCGTATGAGTGATTGCGTAAGACCCGGAATGTCTGCGATACCGCTGCCCAGTTTAAGATTTGCCCACGGACAATGTACTACCGTAGTATTTGATTCCCTGAGTATCTCCCGTTCTCCTTCCAGAAGATGAACGCAGTGTGCAAGAAGTGTATCAGGTCCGATGAAACCCCGGTTCCGCAGGTAATGAATATTGCCTCCAGCCTCCATAATGGATGGATGATTCATTTCATCTGATGTTTCTGCTGCATGGGTTGTTCTTTTGACTCCTGCCGGAAGGTCTGAAAGCCAGTTCCAGAGATCATCTGAACAGGAGAGCGCGAATCTTGGCGCATAAACGTAACTGACAAGATCGCCGCAGGCTTTTTTTACGCTATTGGTCTCTTCCTTTAACCATAGAAGGCTTTCAGTGATATACTCCGGTCCTACATCCATAAGAGCATTACCCGCTAGAGCCCTGATCCCTGAACTTCTTAGGATGTCAACTGTTATTTCCGAATGTCTGAGAATCCCCATATCAAGAAGCCCGGTACATCCTGATGCAAATAGTTCCCCAAGCGATTGAATAACTGAAACTGCAAGTGTGTTTTGTGAATGGGCTCCCTCAAGATGCCATATTCTATCGAACAGCCAGGGAAGAAGTAATCGCCCCTCCGCCATTCCACGAAAAAGAGTTTGACCGAGATGAATGTGTGACTGAATAAGACCGGGTACTGCGATACAGTTATTCCATTTCCCATCACAGGATTCTCTTGTAATGGATGTGATGCTGCCATTATCCATCTCAAGTGAAAAAGATTCCAGCCTGAGAAATCCGTCATCCATTATGCCAGCTATGTTATACTTTTGTTTCATGTGCTTATTATGTATCATTTCCTGCCCATATGAAAACAGTTATAAGAATTCTGGGACGGATTATCGCATTCTTATTAGATTCTCCTTGTACGATTCAATAGATATTCCCTTTATTTTCAGTAAAGGAGCTTTCAATGAGAAGTGGAATCCTGCTGCTGATTCTTTCCGCCGCATTTGCATCAGCAGCTGAATTTGAGGTGAGGTATCTGGATAATGGCCTGACCGTAATTGTCAGTTCTGATGATATATCACCTGTAGTAACAATCTGCATTGCTGTGAAGACCGGTGCGACATGTGAAACTCCTGAAACAAACGGCCTTGCTCATTTCTACGAGCATATGTTTTTCCAGGGCAATTCCGCTCTCCCTGATCAGACCATATATAGACAGAGAATGGGAGAACTGGGAATTATCAACAATGGTGCAACTTCTACTGAGAGGGTCTGGTACCACATCACCCTTGGCAGCGACAAATTTGAAGAGGGATTGCAGTTCATGTTCGATGCCATAACTTCCCCGCTCTTCGATATGGTTGAGATGGAGCGTGAGCGTGATGTCATAATGAACGAGTACGAGCGGAATACGAGCCATCCCCTCTGGCTTCTCTGGCTGGCCCAGGAGCAGGTAATCTATTCTGACGCTCCCTGGAGGAAGAGTGCGATTGGTGTACCTGAAGTTATACAGGCAGCCGCGCCACCAGCCATGGAATACTTCCAGAAGATGTACTACACTCCTGATAATTCCGCTCTGATTATTTCCGGGGATGTGGATTACGAAGAGGCATTTATGCTTGCCGAACAGCTGTTTTCTCCATGGGAGTACGGAGGTCGAAGCAATTACGACGTATTGCCACGCCTTGTCAGTATAGAAAGAGATACTACGGTATATGTGGACAGCCCATCAGGAGCAGGATTCGTTTCAGTCGTCTTTGAGGGTCCATCAATATCTACCGACCCCTGCGCGAGCTATCCAGCCGATGTATGGGGATCATACCTGGGTCTTATGAGCAGAGAATACTATACGGATCTTGTTACAAATGGCCCTTTCATCAGTATTTCCGGTTCTTATTTCACCCAGCGTTTCTCGCCTGTCATTTCGTTTAGCGGTATGGTTCATCCCGATCGAGCTGAAGAAGCGCTGAATCTTCTGCTTGAAGAAATTGAACAGCTGCAATCACCTGACTATTACGATGCCGAGGGCTTGATCCTGGCAAAGGAAGAACTTGACCGGCACCGGATCATGGCGGAGGAGACTTCTCAGGATGTAGCTATAGAGTCGTTACCATTCTGGTGGGTTGTCGCGGGGAGTCTGGAATACTACTCAACCTATTCTGACAGTATTAACGCAGTTGAACCGGAAGACATTAATTCTTTTCTGGAAATCTGGATAAAGGGGAAACCACACGCTGCGTTTATCATGATGCCCCTTGATGAAGAGGAGAATCAGTAATGAAAATATACATGTCGATTATCCTGATGGTTCTTGCCGGTTCATCCCTCGGTGTTATACCTTTGAATGTTGAAGAGTTCACGCTTTCCAATGGTATTCCGGTTATCACTCGAACAATTGATAATAACGATATAGAGGGGCTGTCTCTCTTTCTGATCGGTGGATCCCGAGCCCTGACTGAAGAGACTCAGGGACTTGAGCGTTTCGCCCTCGAGTGCGCGATGATGGGTTCAAGTGAATATCCAGGACCTGTCTGGCGTGAACTCATGGATAATACACAGGCGGAATGGACAAGCAGTTTTAATTACGATTTCAGCCGATATCATCTGCGCTGCGTGAAGGACGATTTGTCTGTACTTCTATCAGCTTTTGGTGATTGCCTGCTCAACCCGGAGTTCAGCACACAGGCAGTTGAACAGGTTCGTGAAAGTTTCATTCAGGATCTTCAGGAGAAATATTACAGTCCTGACAGCTGGATCTGGTTCGTGGCAAATGATGCTTTCATGCCAGGGCACACTTACAGAAATGTACCGGATGGCATCGAGGAAACAGTTGCCGGTTTCACAATAGATGAAGCGAAAAAAATGCTTGATGAGAGAATTCGATCCGGTAATCTCCTTATCACGCATGCCGGACCTACAGATTCTGAGGAACTGAGAGAGATGCTTGAGGATGCCTTTGGTGATTTTCCAGAAGGTGGTCAGGAGTTTGAGGCAGTAGAGGATTTCTTTGTTCCGTTCGATACAGTTGTAGTGCAGCACAGACAGATACCCACCGCTTATGCTGTCGTGAAATTCAACGCCCCACCACAGGGACACGAGGATTTGCTCCCATTCCGGGCAGCTCTGACTGCAGTCGATGATCTGCTCTGGCAGGTTCTTAGAACTGATAACGCTCTGACCTATGCAACATTTTCCGGCACATCGAGTTACCAGCAGAACTGGGGTTACATGTATGTCAGTTCTCCACAACCTGTACTGGCCTGTTCCCTGATGGCGGTAGTTCTTGCGGACGCAATCGAAAACCCGATGGATGCGGATCTCGTCAGAGGAACAGTTGAGAAGAGCAGAACACTGGAAAGTATGAGGGCTGCGAGCAAGGATACTCAATGCTGGATGATGGGCAGTTTCGAAATCAGCACAGGTGACTGGCGGAATGCCTATACAATTTTTGATAATATCGAGGATCTGAATCCTGAGAATCTCAGAGACGTTCTCGATAGATGGATTGGCAACGGGGGCTGGGGTATTATCGCCGATACCACTTCCATTCCTGCTGAACAGCTTCAGCCATGGTCTCTTCACTGAAGGAGTGAATATGAAATATCTTTTAACAGCTTTCATCCTGCTTATGGCATGCGGGACTGCTGATAGCACTGAAAACAGCACTGCCAATAATGTACAATATACCGGTTCAATAGAGGTTATAGCTACAGGATCACGATCTGAAACGGTCCTCCTGGAGGATATCGATACTGGAGAAAAGTTTGCCCTGGTTGGCGATATTGCCAGGGAATTATCGCAGCAGTACGGTATGACTGTTATAATCACTGCCATTCCGACAGAAGAGGGATGGTCTATTCGCCCTGAACTCCAGAAACTGAAGGTTATCGAATATGTTCTGATGATACCTGAAAGAGGGTCAGAGGAGTAATTTCGATCTGAATCAGAGCTATATAAAAACTATGGTGGACATGTGTTGAAAGGAATTCTTTGAATTCAAAATCAGATAAGAAAGGTCTGGACAAATCCAGCCTGAAGCTTCTTGTTCGGAGAGTGATCAATCACAGGAAACCTATAGGGCTTGGATTGATAACTCTTATTATCGTTGACGCGATGCACCTCATTGTCCCCCAGATTTTCAAAAGAGTTATCGATTCCCTCGCAAGCGGAATGGCGACTTCCGAACAGATACTGAAACTGGGACTTGCCGTTCTCGGGATCTACATCCTCATGGGAGTTTTCAGGTTTTTCTGGAGATACCTCGTTATCGGAGCCAGTCACAGGATCGACAGGAATATAAGGCAGGAACTCTACGATCATCTTCAGACCTTATCACCCCAGTACTATGATCAGACCAAGGTCGGGGATATCATGGCGCACGCCACTAATGATATCAGTGCTGTCCGTATGGCTACCGGTATCGCTATGATCGCTTCATTTGACGCTGTTTTTCTTTCTTTATCCAGTATTACGATAATGGTCATTATGAACTGGAAACTGACACTTCTGACCATGATTCCATTGCCGCTGATAGCTCTCATGATGCTGAAATTCGGCAAACTTATTCATAAGCGTTTTGAATCTGTTCAGGAGGCATTCTCCACACTTACGGAAAAGGCTCAGGAATCACTCTCTGGTGTGCGTGTGATCAAGGCATATGGCGATGAGGAATCTGAAAACAGGTTCTTTTCCGTGAAAGCTGAAGAATGCGTTTCGCAGAATGTCAAACTCGCCAGGATATGGGGCATGTTCCAGCCTATGATAGGAGCCCTGGCCATGGCCAGCATGGCGATCCTCCTGGGTGCCGGCGGTGCAATGGTCATCAGGGGAACGATATCTCTTGGAGAGTTCGTTGCGTTCTCAAGCTATCTCATGATGCTGATCTGGCCTATGATCGCAATTGGATGGGTGGTAAATCTTCTTCAAAGAGGAGCAGCAAGCATGGGACGCCTGCAGAAGATATTCACTACTGTACCGGATATTCTTGACGGGGAAAACAGCATTTCACCGGAACCGGCCATTTCTGTTGAACATCTCTCTTTCACATATCCGGGGACTGACGCGGAAATACTCAGTGATATTTCATTCAACCTACCCGCAGGAGGCACTCTCGGTGTTGTCGGGCGAACCGGTTCCGGCAAGACTACCCTGGTAGAGCTGCTGATGAGATTGTACGACCCGCCTCCGGGAACTGTTTTCGTCGGTGGCGTTGATGTGCGGGACATGAAGCTTTCGAAGATTCGAGGCATGTTCGGATACGTTCCCCAGGAAACTTTTCTTTTTGCGATGTCCATTGCTGAGAATATCTCATTCGGGGCAGATGGAATATCTCCGGAAAGAATCAGTGAACTTGCCCGTATTGTGGATATTGCGGCTGAAATCGAAGATTTCTCAGATGGATACGATACAATGGTTGGTGAACGCGGGGTTACATTGTCCGGGGGGCAGAAACAGCGTGTTGCCATTGCTCGTGCCCTTGCAGTCACGCCTGAAATACTTGTGATGGATGATTCGCTTTCCAGCGTTGATACAGAAACTGAAGCGGCGATCCTCTCCCGTCTAAAACATGAAATCATAAATCTCACCTCCATTCTTATCGCGCACAGGATAAGTACGATCCAGAACGCCGATCACATCATCGTAATTGATAATGGCAGGGTAGTTGAGCAGGGAACCCATGCGGAACTTCTCGAACACGAAGGTTTCTATACAGAACTTTACAGGATGCAGCAGCTCGAGGAAGAGGCAATTAAGGAAGATATCGCAGGCCTTGAGGGGGGTGAGGACTGATGCACGGTTCTCCCTTTGTTGAAGATAACGCCGGCGGCAAACTCTATGACAGGACGCTTATCCGCAGACTGCTTCACTATGTCCGCCCTCACCGCAAACTGATTTTTCTCGCCATGTTCTTCATGATTGTAACGGCCAGTGTGGAACTGGTCATCCCATATATCACAAAACAGGCGATTGATAAATATCTTGCCAAGCTCTACCAGGTTTATACTGCTCCTGCGGAAGTGTGTGAAAATCTGTTGGAATCCTCTTCTGACAGCACCGGTTTTATCGCAATTTCTCCGGATACACTGCTCGTGAGGAAAGCAACTCTGGACAGGATGGATCCTGCGGAAAGGACGTCGATGGAGCAGCAGGGAGCCCTTGATAGAGAAACATGCTACCTCTTTCCCGAAGACAGATATAATGATGAGACCGGATACGTAATGGGGGAATACTGGCTGGTTCCCGAGACTGAACTGTCGAGCGTTCCACCCGCTGTCATACTTGACGTGAGAGGAGGTGATATTGCAGGTGTTTCAAGATTAGCCCTGCTACTTGGAGCTCTCATACTTGTCAGTCTGGCTGCCGGATATGGTCATGTGATGACGCTTGTCATAGCCGGGCAGAGATCCATGTACGATGTTCGAACCGAACTTTTCAGACACATCCAGAAGCTCTCACTGAATTTTTATTCGAAGAATCCGATCGGCAGGCTTGTTACAAGAGTTACGAACGATATTGAAGCTCTGAACGAAATGTTCACGGCTGTTCTGGTCAATCTTGTCAAGGATGTTATTCTCATAGCAGGCACAGCTGTCATCCTGTTCCTTTTGAATTGGAGACTTGCTTTAGTGTCACTGGCAGTTGCTCCCATCTTTTTAATTATTACTGTCATTTTCCGGGTTAGAGCAAGAGGAGCATACAGGAATGTCAGAAAGTACCTGGCTAAACTGAACTCCAACCTCGCAGAGGATCTCAGCGGTATAAAAATAGTGCAGATCTTCAGGCAGGAGAAAAGGCGAAGACGGGAGTACAGCGAGACCAACAGCAGCTATTTCAAAGCAAATATGAAACAGCTTGTGATATTCGGAATATTCCGACCGCTTATTGAAATAACCGCTTCTGCGGGAGTTGCTCTTGTTCTTATTTACGGCGGAGGGAGTGTACTGAAAGGAGCTCTCACCATTGGTGCTCTGGTTGCGTTCATCAGTTACGTAAGGCAGATGTTCCAGCCGCTTGCGGATATAAGCCAGAAATACAACATCATGCAGAGCGCGATGGCTGCCGGTGAGCGGATCTTCGGCATACTCGACACTAATCCGGAAATAACCGATAAAACTTCATCTGAACATACTTCTGTTGAAGGAAGAATCGATTTTGATAATGTTACATTTTCATATGAGAAGGACAAGATCATCCTTCGTAAAGTTTCATTTGAAGTGGAACCGGGCAGAAGTGTTGCCCTCGTTGGACCTACAGGAGCGGGGAAAACATCCATCATAAGCCTGCTCTGCAGATTCTATGATGTTGATTCAGGCAGGATTCTGCTGGATGGAACAGACTTGAGGGATCTTCCCGTTCGAACCCTGAGGGGCAATATCTCGATCGTGCTTCAGGATGCATTCATTTTCAGCAGAAGTATTGCCGATAATATCCGTCTCGGAAAGGATCTTTCCGATGAAGAAGTTCGAAAAGCTGCGGATATGGTGCAGGCTACACCATTTATCGAGAAACTTCCGGAAGGGTTTAATACGGTAATGGCTGAGCGGGGAACCACTCTGTCAACCGGCCAGAAGCAGCTCATCTGCTTTGCGAGAGCACTCGCTCACGATCCTCGAATCCTGATTCTGGACGAGGCAACCAGTAATGTTGATCCTGCAACTGAGCAGCTGATACAGAACGCTATTGAAATTCTGATGAATAACCGCACCAGTATTGTGGTCGCTCACAGATTGAGCACAATCCAGAAAGCTGACCAGATCCTTGTGATTGATGACGGTAGAATTCTTGAGAGAGGTAACCACCAGGAATTACTTGCACGGAGGGGCATCTACTACAATCTCTACCTCCTGCAGTACGATGGGAGTTCTGCGGAATGATTTTATTCAAACAAACGGAAATCCTGAGGGAAAGACAATGTGTCAACCACTCCATGAGCATGATCTGTATCATTTTACTGATTGGGAGTATTCCCGCATTTGCGGACAGTATCACAGAAAGGTTCAGCGTATCTGCTGACGGGATTATTCTGGACAGTGAAACACGATTGCAGTGGATGATTGGACCTGACATTGATTTCAGCTGGTACGATGCGCAATCCTGGATAGATGAGCTTGAGGGAAACTGGCGTATGCCATCCAAGTACGAACTTCTCGATCTTTTCAATGCGGGTGTTGATATCCATAACTGGGGACCTTTTGATAACAATGGAAAGTACGTCTGGGCATTTGATCTCCAAAGTGACAACTTATCGTTTCTGTTCAGTTTTATTCCGGATTACGATGTGTTCTGGTCAAGACGGTATTCACAAGATCCAATTGGAATCAGGGTATTCGCGGTCTATTCTCCCCCAATCAGGAGGAGACTTGTCCTACGTACATTCCGCAGTTGGACCCAATTTGATTTTCCCTTGTTTCCCCGATACTCAGGATAGTATCAAAACCCGCACTCTGGAATTGCCGCACCAGACAATCTGCTGACTCAGGATCATCAGGGTCAATTATTCCGTTTATTCCCTTATGCCTGGAGGAGCGTGTCGGGTTAACAGGAGTGAGCTTTATCATGAAATGCTCAGAGGAGAAGATATCCGCTATCACGGAAGCTTCAACTGGAAAACCGTCAACCGGAGCGAAATTAAGTGCAATTTTTCGATCACCGTTACAGTAGAACTCACTTCCCCAGTCACTCATTTTTCTGAAGCTCCAGGTTTTTACCGGAATGAGTTTTCGGCGAGCACTTTCCGAGGTGGTGTGAAGTGAAAACTGCATCTGGAAATTGCCATGAGGATACAGCCTGTTCTTGATTTCCACCAGCCTGTCGAAGAACGGATCGGTTTCATGCGGGGCAACCGTTGAAATACAGGGGATAAGTCCCGGAGCATCGTACAGGACAGGTAACCTTTCAAGGACATCCGGAACTGCCGGATTGAATGCGGGATCACCCATCCGCGCGAATTGAATCTTGAACTTGTTTACAGGAATTCTTCCATCGGAATAGCGCTTCTTCACCATATAATCGATCTGGTCCAATATTTCCGAGGCAGAGAGTTTTCCTGCATATCCGTTTCCGGCATCGCAAATAGGACAGCCAACCGGACATCCCCTGAGAGTTGATACGATAAGTACCCATTTCTCTGAACAGGGAATGGGAGGCTGAACTGATTCAACGAACTCAATGAGCTCGCCGTCCTCCAGTTCAGCTATGTAGACAGTGGCAAGGTCAGGCTCACCCTGTTTCCCGATGACTTTCATTTCAAATATGTCCATTCATCTTCATAAAACCATGTACAAAACCTGCAGCCAGAAGTCCATGTCCCGCAGCGATAGCTGCCTGCCCCAGGCTGCCGAGTGAAGCATCTCCAACGATGTAAAGCCCCGGGATCGTTGTTCTCACACTGCCTGATTCGTGCTTCAGTTCATCCGGCATTACCGGTAACTCCGGCTTTCTCCCTGTTGCGGCAAGCACCGCTCCCACCAGACATTCACCACTGTAACCGTCTGATATGTATCTGACAAGAAAACCGCTTCCCGAACTGATAATTGAAACGGGCTCGGTATTATACAAAATTCTGATTCCGCTGCGGGTTTCAACTCCGTCTTTCAATTTGCCGGCGGCTCTCAGACATGAACTCCTCACAAGGATATCAACATTCGAGCCTCCATCCGAGAGGCTCAAGGCATAATCAAGCGCTGCTTCACCTCCCCCGATCACTATCGTATTGGAAGGGACAGGTTCGCGAACATCCAGAATCGATCGAAGCAGCCTGGAAGAAGCGTTTCCCGGGATTGAATAATCCGCAGGAACTGTTCCTGTCGCTGCGATGATCGAAGCAGAAGTGATCACACCCTGATTACTTTTTATCTCGAAACCATCATTCATCCGAACAATAGAATCCGCATGGCAGTCCAGCACCGTTATCCCGAATCTTGAAATATGAGAACAAAGTCTCTCCGCGAATTCCCTACCTGGAATGGCCTCCAGCCCCGGATAATTTTCTATAAGACGGGCTTCCCTGATCAGACCGCCCGCTCTGCCCTTTGTATCCAGAAGCCTGATATTAAGACCAAGTCTTCTGCATTGAACAGCTGCGGCGCATCCCGCCGGACCAGCGCCGATGATCGCTGTATCGATCAAGGTAGATTCACCGTTCACGGGCTGAACAGATGGAAGCTGTATCGGATACGACTGCAACACCGTTCGCAAGCCCCAGCAGGCTGCCGAGATGAAGTTCTTCAGTACTGCTTGTCAGAGCGTCTGCAGCAATGTAAACCTCGAACCCCCTCACGAATGCAGACCTCGCCGTAGTCTCACAGCATAGATGGGTCAGAACTCCAGTTACAAGAACCTGTTCAATCTTGAGTTCTTTCAGATACTCCTCGAGACCGGTACGGTGAAAAGCATCGTAAGTATTCTTCTGAAAAATTCTCTCTTCTGTTAATGGAGCAAGCCGGGAAATTATTTCTGATTCCTGCCTGCCGCAGCTGATGTAATCGCTGAAAAACTTCCCGAGCATTCCCAGATCATGCTTTCCGCTGTGGCAGTGCCTCGTGAAAACAACAATGCCGCTGATATCTCTCCAATACCGGAGAAGTGTGGATATTCTCGGGATTATCGCTTCAGCAGACGGCAGATATACCCTTCCGTCCGGGTGAGTGAAGTAGTGCAGCATGTCCACCACAATCAATGCGCATTTGGATGGTTCGAGAAACAGATTGGGTCTGGATCGGTTCCTTGCCTGTATCTGATCAAGCCAGTAAGCAGTTCTCTCAGTAAGATTATCCGGAGTTACAAATGGATCTGTTACCATCAGCATTCCTTGAGAGCTGCAGCAGTTCTTTCAATCATGTTTTCTTCTTACTTCTATTTGATGAATGTCCAGAACCCATGACCGTATGGATAATAGGAAACATAACTGAAAACAGGAGCGGGAAGAGGATATCCTGAGATCACCCTTGCGTAATACAACAAAGTATTGCATAATTCTGTATAATGTAAGGTTTTATGGAAGGGATGCATTTGAAAACTCAGCTGGTATCACTATCGATAATGTTCTTCGCTCTTGTTCTCCTGGCGCCATTCCCGGAGATTGATACTCTTCGGAGAACATTCACCACGGGATCTGCGGTTATTCCTGTTTCAGCAGTCCAGCCAGCCATTGCCCTTGAACAAAGCACATCCTCTATTGATTCTCAGGATGATACCGGATCTGCCGATGAACTCATGCTATACACCTGTGCCTCATCAGGTGCGGAGCCGGACCGCCCCATCGTGACAACTGCAGGAAGCCGTATCATCAGAGAGACAGGGCTTGATGAATACCAGATGGAGAAACATTCCACAGGTATTCGGGAAACCCAGGTGTCCCATTCCAACCAGCATTGCTTCACACCCAAGAGCAGGTTCTACGCAACTTCTATCCGTGGTAACACCGTGCCGGCGAGACAGGATTTCGTTTTCAACGTTATTCTGCAGAAACGATATCATGTGGTGCAAAGAAACGACAGCAAACAGTCCCTTTTCAATCAACATGTTCCTCATTCTGTCATAGATAATTGGCTCCTGCCTGGAAACGGCCCGAACAGCTCACCGGGTGAGCAGCCGTTCTTGCAGCAGCTCGATGACAGAGTCTTCAGGGAAGCCGATCAGATGCACAACAGAGACCCTCACCAACGACCGGTCCCCTCTGTTCGTCCTGAACCTGGAGCGGCAGGCAGCCTGTCATCGGGAACCAGAGACCGGCAGCGCTGAATTATCGACTATCAATAGTACTTTTACTTTCTTTTCTTATGTTTGATTACTGATCTTATCTCCATAACATTGACTTTCTGGATGACAGCAGATATAACTGCAAACAGGGTGGGGTAGAGGAGAAGAAAATATGATTCGCTTAATCAGTATCCTATTGATTCCTTTCATTATAATGACCGCCTGCGTTGATACGGGTCAGAGCGTAACGCAGCCGGAGTCAGGCTACAGTTCAAGCTGGCGCGACGGCGGCAGCGCTGAGGAAATCTGTCATGAATATATGGAGTTGCTGGGAGAAGCTCAGACTCTCCACTATGCTGTACACAATGCGTTTACTGACAACATCGGAGACCTTCAGGAGTTTATTGAAATTCCGGTTGAATCAATTTACTGCCCGGTAAATGGTGAATACCTGTTCTCAGGCGATATCAGCAATGAATACTATATAGAATGTCCCACAGGCGCAGGGATGTCTCATGGTCATATATGGAACGGATACACAAGCTGGCCTCCCGATCCTTCCGAGCATACCGAAATATGTTATGCCCGAATGATAACTCTCGCAACAGCATGTTCCATGTACTATGGAATGTACAATTGCTATCCTGATGGCATTGAAGATCTTCAGCAGTTCTTTGCCATTCCTGTTGATTACATACATTGTCCTGTGAACGGTGAGTATATTATTGAAGGCGACGAAGAGGATTGTTACATAGCCTGCCCGTCAAACGTGATAATGTCGCATGGAAATATCCTGAACGGAGAAACCAGCTGGCCATACGATCCTTCCAATTATCTCGAGGGATGTCGGAATAATATGAGGGCTCTCGCAACAGCATGTTCCATGTACTATGGAATGTACAATCGTTTTCCTGAAGTGCTGAGTGATCTTGAGGAAGTCATGGGTAACTGGGATGTGGAATGCCCCGCATGTGACACTATGTATCTGTATGAAACGAATCCTGAAGGCGACACATATACTATCACGTGTCCGCTGTCTCCGGATCATAACCATGGAAGTGTCGTAGACGGGTATCTAAGCTGGTAGCACAGGTTAATCCTGCGCCAGCGGCGGCGGAGTTCTAAGGTTTCCCTGAAGCAGCAATCTCAGACTGCCAAGAAAATAAGCGAGCCTGAATTTGTCCGGTCTGTTCCGGAGTTCAGGGAAATGTTCCATTCCCCCTGGTTCCGGATCAGCGATTTCATATCGGTAATTCAACCGGCCCGCTCTCCGGATATCGAACGAGTAAAGGAATCCATTCACGGTTCCTGAGTGACTGTCATATAGTTCAACGATTATGAGATAATCACATTCAGCTTTCGCCATTCTGTCGAATGAGATTCCTCTATGATTTGAAGGAAGGACTATTGCTTTTCTGCCGTTGCGGAAAAGAAGGCTGTACCTTCTGTCAGTATCAGGTTTTTCATCTGTTCTCCAGCATGGAGTCCTCATTCTCAGAAACCATCTTCTTGCGACAGCTTCAGCAAAGAGCTCGTCAAAACAATCAGGTGCGCCGGACCTGTCGGCTTCCCTTCGGAGCTTTCTTATGAGTTTCCGTGGAATGCTGATTTTCATCCGTATTTACCTTTTTTCAGTTATCCTGTTCCTTATTCTGCTCATTGCATTTTGTTTCCCGTTTATGTAAATTCATTCCCGTATATTCAGAGTAATTTTCTTCAAAATAGTTTAGTGCAGGAGAAAACATATGGACAAAAAAACACCTCTGTACGACAGACATGTGAGCCTCGGAGCAAAACTGGAACCCTTCGCAGGTTACATAATGCCTATAAAGTATACAACTGTGAAAGAAGAACACAATACAGTCCGGAAGGGTGTTGGAGTTTTCGACCTTTCTCATATGGGTGAGTTCAGAGTAAAGGGAAAGGACGCATCGAGATTTCTCGACTATCTTCTGACCAACGACTCCGATGTGAAACCGGGCAAGGCATACTATTCAACCATGTGCTACCCGGATGGCGGAATAGTCGATGACCTGATCGTATACAGAATATCAGATGAAGAATTTCTCATGGTCGTTAACGGATCCAACATCGAAAAGGACTGGGCCTGGGTCAACAATCATACTACCGGCTATGACATGACTCTGACAAATGAAAGCGACGATATCGGACTTGTAGCCATTCAGGGACCAGACGCGCAGAAAGTTGCCGGGAAGCTCACAGACGTAGATCTGGAAACTATAGGCTATTACAGCCACGCCTCAGGTGCATTTGCAGGGAAAGAGGCTCTGATCGCGAGAACCGGATACACAGGTGAGGATGGATTCGAGATCTACGTTAAAGCCGATGATGCTACTGATGTATGGGATGCCGTTATGAAGGCCGGGGAGGAATATGAAATCAAACCGGTGGGTCTCGGTGCCAGAGATACACTTCGGCTTGAGGTGGGTTACGTTCTGTACGGTAATGATATCGATCATACGACAACTCCCATCGAAGCCAGACTCGGCTGGGTTGTGAAACTGAATACCGACAAGGAATTCATCGGTCGTGAAGTGATGGTCCGACAGAAGAAGGAGAAACCGGATCGGTATATCGTAGGTCTTGAGGTGACAGGCAAAGGATTTCCCAGACACGGCGCCGAACTGTTCGAGGGCGATCGCAAGGTTGGTATAGTTACCAGCGGTTCACTTGCACCGGCACTGGGACACGGAGTCTGCCTTGCTTTCGTTGAAAAGGGTTTCCATAAGAGCGGAACTGAACTTGAAGCTGAAGTACGGGGGAAAAGAATCCCTGTCAAAACTGTGAAACTGCCGTTCTACAAAGATGGCAGCAGGAAGTAATCAGGAATACAAGGAGGAAGATATGTCGAACATTCCGGAAGGTCTCCGATACACTGACTCACACGAGTGGGTGAAAGATCTCGGTAATGGTGAATACATGATGGGTCTGTCTCATTACGCTCAGGATCAGATGGGTGAAATTGTCATGGTTGAGTTTCTCGGACTGGAAGAATTCAGTGCAGGAGATACGTTAGGTTCTCTTGAAGCCGTGAAGACCGCTGAAGATTTCTATGCTCCCTTTGACGGAAAAGTCATACGTGTAAATGCTGATCTCGAGGACGAACCAGCGCTGATTAACGAAAATCCCTACGAAAAAGGCTGGCTTGTCGTATTAGCTACTGATGATTCTTCCGGTTTCAGTAATCTGAAGAACGCTGCAGAGTACTCTGTATTCATCGGCGAGTAGTCCATGAGCAGGTTCATACCGAACAGCAGGGATCATTTAGAAAAGATGTTCCGCGTGATTGGTGTTGAAGGCATCAGCGATCTTCTTCAATCGATCCCGCTCAAGTACAGGCTCAAAGAAGATCTTGATCTTCCCGACCCCGTTTCAGAACTTGAACTCCAGCGTGAGTTTGAAGAATATGCAGAGAGAAATATCGGAGCGGATAAGATCTGCTTTCTCGGAGCCGGTGCTTATGACCATTTCATTCCTGCGGCAGTAGATCATATTCTGCTTCGAAGTGAATTCTATACCGCGTATACACCTTATCAGGCTGAGGTCAGCCAGGGGACGCTTCAGGCTGCTTTCGAATATCAATCCATGATCGCCAGACTGACCGGTATGGAAGCGGCAAATGCTTCCATGTACGATGGCGCTTCCGCTGCCGCTGAAGCATGTCTGATGGCAATGAGAATAACCCGGAAGCAGAGAATCCTGATCGCAGGATCACTGAATCCGCGATGGGCTGATGTCATACGAACTTACCTTAAAAGAGATGACTTTGAGATAAATGAGATTCCATTCCTTGAGGACGGCACACTTGATCTTGAGATTGCCGCGAAACTCATTGAAGGTGGAACGGCTGCCATTCTTGTTCAATATCCAAACTACTTCGGACTGATTGAGGATCTTCAACCCCTGGCTGAGCTGATTCATGAGCATAAAGGATTGCTTATTGCCGCCGCGGATCCTGTAGCGCTTCCGCTTCTCCGTTCCCCCGGTGATGCCGGAGCTGATATCGTTATCGGAGAAGGACAGAGTATGGGTATTCCGCTGTCCTATGGAGGTCCGTACATAGGTTTCATGGCGACCCGGAAAAAATTCGCGAGAAAGATGCCTGGCAGGATCATCGGAAGAACTTCCGACAGGGCTGATCAGGAGGGATACGTACTGACTCTCCAGACAAGAGAACAGCATATACGCAGGGAAAAGGCCACAAGTAATATCTGCTCAAATCAGGCTCTGATGGCTCTTGCGAATACAGTCTATCTATCTCTGATGGGTGAGAGAGGATTCAGGGAAGTATCGAACCAGTGCTTCCACAAAAGTCATTACCTTCAGCAGAAGCTGCTGAATATTCCCGGTGTGAGCAGCGTGTTCGCTGATACACCTTTCTTCAGAGAGTTTACTGTATCATTTCCTGTTTCCTCTCTGGAAATTCACGATGGTCTTATGGAGGAAGGTTTTCTGGCAGGACTTCCAGTTGTTGAACTGGGTGAGGGAGTGATGCTGATAACCGCGACTGAAAAACGGACAAAGCAGGAAATGGATCTGTATGTGAAAATCGCTTCTGATATCTGCTGCGGGGGTGGTAACCGATGAAAACCATTTTCAAAATGAGCAGCCCCGGTAGAATCGGTTCTTCTCTTCCCGAACTTGATGTACCTGTCTCTTCCAGTATCCCTGAGGAGTTATCAAGAAGTAAGAAAACCGGTCTGCCAGAAGTAACGGAAAGTCAGGTTATGCGGCATTTCGTGAACCTGAGTACCCTGAATTACCATGTTGAGAAGGGCATGTACCCTCTTGGTTCCTGCACGATGAAATACAATCCGAAGCATTTCGAGAATCTCGCCAGATTATCAGGGCTCTCAGGAATACACCCGCTTGTTCCTGAATCCATGGCTGCAGGAACTCTTTCGATAATGCACAAGCTTGCTGATTATCTTTGTGAAATCACCGGCTTTCAGGGGGCATCTCTTCAGCCAGCCGCAGGCGCACAGGGAGAGTTCTGCGGCCTGATGCTCATAAAGAGCTATCTTGAAAGCACAGGACAGAAACACAGAAACGAAGTTCTCATGCCTGATTCCGCCCATGGCACGAATCCGGCAACTTCAACTCTGGCCGATTGCGTTATCATCGGAGTGAAGTCAAATGAATTCGGCGAGGTTGATCCTGATGACCTTCGCGAGAAGGCCGGCCCGAATACAGCTGCGTTCATGCTTACCAATCCGAATACTCTGGGTCTTTTTGAATCAAGAATAGAGGAGCTTACTTCGATTGTTCATGAGGCCGGAGGATTGAATTACATGGATGGCGCCAACATGAATGCCCTTCTGGGAGTTGCCAGGCCCGGTGATATGGGATTTGATGTCTGCCATCTCAACCTGCATAAGACTTTTGCCACACCACACGGAGGGGGTGGTCCCGGTGCCGGACCCGTAATGTGCACGGCGGAGCTGGCTCAGTTCCTTCCCGATCCGGTGGTAATTCAGAATAAGGACGGAAGCTACTCACTGAGCAGGAAGCAGAATTCATTTGGAAGACTGCTGGCGTTCCACGGTAATATCGGCGTGCTTTATAAGGCCTTTGCGTATGTGAGGACCCTTGGCGCTGCCGGACTCAGGGAAGTAACTGAGAACGCTCTGATAAACGCTAATTACCTGAAAGCGAGACTTGAGGAGTATTTTGATATTCCTTTCAACAACGGTCCCTGTATGCATGAATTCGTTCTCTCCGGAGACAGACAGGCGGAGAAGGGCGTTAAAACGCTGGATATGGCGAAAAGGCTTCTTGATTACGGTTTTCACGCGCCAACAGTGTATTTCCCGCTGATTGTGCATGAGGCGATGATGATAGAACCTACGGAAACCGAGGGGCTTGAGGATCTCGATGCTTTTGCCGAGGCCATGATTTCCATTTCGCGGGAATGTGATGAAAAACCATATCTTGTTACTGACGCGCCGGTGAACACACCGGTTCTCAGACTGAACGAAGTCCAGGCCGTTAAGGAGCTTTGCATCGTGGAACCTCTGGAAGAAGAACAGTGACAGTTACAGCGGATAAGCCTGAAGCAGGACTCGAATGGATTTCCCACCCTGCCGGTGAGCGCCCATGGGCAACGGTAGCGTATGTCTCAATCATTCTGCTCGCCGGTTTGCTGGCAGCTGTGATCATGGGGAATAATCTCTGGTGGGGGCTTGTGTTTGCTTTCGTACTGTTTCTCTCAGGGTGGACGTATTTCCTTCCTATTAGATTCAGAATGGGCGATGAGGGTGTAAGTAAGAAATCCCTCTTCGGTACTGAACGCAAAACCTGGAAGCAGGTCAGGAGTATAGTTCCGGATAAATACGGCGTTCTTCTGAGCCCGTTCCCACAGCCAACCAGACTGGCGAAATTCAGGGGAATGTCAGTGCAATTCTCAGGAAACAGAGAGGAAGTCCTTGAATACATCAGAACACATGCCACCGGGCAGCCATGATCTCATTGATCTCGAGGGTACCGAGGATTACTCGGATCTCATGGAGAAAATTTCAAAAGCCATAGTACAGAGGCAATTGACGGTACCGGCGATAATATTCCTCGAGTCGATCAAACCTTTGTCGTTTCTTGGGAATCAGATGCTTATATTTGCTAATCCGGTTATTTCACTTGTAGTTCAGTCCGGGAATTACTACAAGTTCATCCGGATGATCGAGAACAGGGAAAACATAGAGAAGCTTACAATAATGATTGAAGAAGAAAATGCTCGTGATGTTCAGAGCCGAAGGGAGTTGAAAGAGACTCGCCGGAAGGAAAAACGCAAAAGAAAGACCTTCTGGAGCCGGCTCACACACAGGAGCGAGGATATCAATACGGAAGAAGGAGGTTAATAGCGGTGGCCGATAAAGAAATCACCAGAATTATGGCGACGGACTGCGGCAGTACCACTACAAAGGCCATTCTCATCGAAAAAAGGGATGGTGAGTATCGTCTCATTCGAAGGGGAGAGGCTCCAACCACTGTCGAGGCTCCCGCTGAGGATGTAACCAAAGGTGTGCTGAACGCGGTAGGTGAAATCGAAGATCTCGAGGGACGTAAATTCCTGAAGGATGACGGAAGCGCTCTTATTGTTTCTTACGACAGCTCTGACGGAGTGGATATCTATATGTCCACTTCTTCCGCCGGAGGTGGTCTTCAGATGACCGTAGCCGGAGTTGTAAAAACAATGACCGGCGAAAGCGCCCAGCGCGCAGCCCTCGGCGCAGGCGCTATTGTCATGGATGTGATTGCATCCAACGACGGCAGGCTCGCGCATGAGAAAGTCGCTGATATCCGGCGACTGAGACCTGATATGATCCTCCTCTCCGGAGGTATCGACGGCGGTACGATCGATCACGTCGTTGAACTTGCGGAAATCATAAAAGCTGCCGATCCCAAACCCAGATTTGGTGTAGGCTATAAGCTTCCTGTCATATACGCCGGCAATAAAGATGCTGCCGGGGAAGTCGCAAAAGAACTTGGGGATCAGGTTGAATTGAAGATAGTGGATAACCTTAGACCTGTTCTTGAAAGGGAAAATCTCGGTCCGGCAAGAGATCTGATTCATGAGCTGTTCATGGAACATGTCATGGCTCAGGCTCCCGGTTATCCAAGGCTGATGAACTGGGCAGGACATCACGTTGACGGTAAATGGAAGCAGGTTCCCATCATGCCCACTCCGGGCGCTGTGGGGAAACTGATCGAGATCGTGGCTAAGAATGAGAATATCGAAGTGATGGGCGTTGATATTGGAGGGGCGACAACGGATGTCTTCAGCGTTTTTGCAAGTGGAGATGAAACTGTTTTCAACCGAACCGTATCCGCGAATCTGGGACTGAGTTACAGTGTATCCAATGTTTTCGCGAGTGCGGGATATGATAATGTCATGCGCTGGGTTCCTTTCCACATGGATGAGGCTGACCTCAGAAACAGGATCAGAAACAAGATGATCCGCCCAACGACCATTCCCCAGATGCTTCTGGAACTTATTGTTGAACAGGCCATTGCGCGAGAAGCGCTCAGGCTTGCGCTCGTTCAGCATAAGGAACTTGCAACAGGTTTGAAAGGTATCGCCCAGGAAAGAACGATTGGCGACGCTTTCGAACAGACACTGACCGGGGCAACTCTTGTAAATATGATGAGCCTGGATCTGCTTATCGGATCGGGTGGAGTTCTCTCTCACGCTCCGAGACGAAGTCAGGCCGCTCTCATGCTTATTGACGCTTTCCTTCCGGAAGGCGTAACTATGCTGGCTGTTGACTCAATTTTCATGATGCCTCAGCTCGGCGTACTTTCAGAGGTTCTGCCACAGGCCGCCACAGAGGTATTCGACAAAGACTGCCTGATACGACTCGGAACCTGTGTGGCTCCTTCCGGAGAGCAAAAGAAAGCGGACATTCTTGCCGATATCAGCGTTTCAATGACTGATGGATCAACAAAAGAGCTTCAGATAGAGCGTGGAAAAGTGTTTATTCTGCCTCTTGGAGTCGGAGAGACGGTTCAGGCTGTAATCAAACCGGCGAAGAACCTTGACGTCGGTTCCGGGCCCGGTATCGAATGGATCGGCGAACTTGAAGGCGGCGTGGTTGGTCTGATATTTGACGGAAGAGGAAGAAACCCTTTCAATCTTCCCAAGGATGATTCAACCAGAATCGCAAAACTTCAGGAGTGGGCAAAGGCACTTGATATATATCCGGACAGATTTCTTAATCTGGAGGGGAGCGAATAATGGCTTTTGCATATACACCGGGATTGAGAGTAGCCAGTGTTACTGAGATCCGGAAAGAAAGAAGGCTACCTCTCGCTGGCGAAACTCTGGTTAATGTCGGTGATTCAGTAACCGCGGAAACCATTGTCGCCCGGACGGAGCTTCCGGGCAACGTCAAGATGATGAACATCGCGAACATCATGGGAATGCCGCCGGGAGATATCCCTGAACTTCTTTTTAAGAACGAGGGTGACCCGCTTGAGGAGAACGAGCCGATAGGTCAGACTAAAGGCTTCTTCGGTCTTTTCAAGAACACGGTAAGATCTCCTATCAAGGGTACTTTTGAAACCTATAACAGTATCACAGGACAGGCTGTTCTTCGAGAACCTCCGATTCCTGTGGAGATCGATGCTTACATAAAGGGAACGGTTGCTGAAATACTTGCGAACGAGGGCGTGATTGTTGAGGCAATCGGAACGTTCGTTCAGGGTATTTTCGGAATAGGCGGTGAAACCCGCGGGGAGCTTAAGGTTTGTGTGGATAGTCCTGATCAGGAACTGACAGGAGATCTTATCGATGAATCGTGCAAAGGCAAAATTCTTCTGGGCGGTTCTTTTGTTTCTTATGAAACCCTTAAAAAGGCTATCGCCACCGGAGTAAATGCGATAATAGTGGGCGGTTTTGATGATAAGGATCTTAAGGAATTTCTCGGATTTGATCTTGGTGTCGCCATTACCGGACACGAGAAGAAAGGCATTACACTTATCCTTACGGAAGGTTTCGGAAGGATGACCATGGCTCATGGCACTTTTGATCTTCTCCGTTCTCGTGAGGGGATGCTGACCAGCGTTAACGGCGCTACTCAGATAAGGGCGGGTGTCATGCGCCCTGAACTGGTTATTCCCGTTGATGAAGCGCTCAGCGCCATCGGTTCGGATAAACAGGCCGGCGCCATGGACATCGGATCTCCGATCCGATGCATTCGCGCGCCCTATTTCGGAAAACTGGGTAAAGTTGCAGCACTTCCGGCGGAACTCCAGGTGCTGGATTCAGAGGCTCTTGTAAGAGTGCTGGAAGTTGAATTTGAAAATGGGGAAACCGCTACAGTTCCACGGGCGAATGTGGAGCTGATTGAGGAATAGAATATTGCAAAGTGAATGTGACTGATTTTGAAAAGACGATGCCTCTGGTTTTCCAGGGGCATCGTCTTCAATTTGGAAGGAGAGAATATGAGAAATCTTTCGGCTGTTATTGCGGTTCTGCTGGTGTCTCTGGCAGGACTTGCTCTGGCCGATAATACAGATCCGCCTGAAAGCGTTTTGCAGAATATCGATCTGGCACATGAAGTCTGCGGAATTATAGATCTGCAGGCATCCGATATTCCCAACGATGAAGGTGGTTCGGTTGAACTCACCTGGATTATGGAAAGCGAAGGAATCAGACCGGATTCTCTTGGAATAATGAGAAGAGACCCCGCAGGTTCCGATGAGCTGATTGCGACTCTGCCTGCAGATTTTACGGAATACTCCGATGATTCAGCCCGGAATGGTACCACATACTCTTACTGGATACTTTCCCTCCTGGGGGGAGTTGCTGAAGCCTGTTCCGATGAGGTGCAGGCAGTTGCATCCGCCCAGTGGCTTTATTCCAGCCGCATCGGAATGCTTGTTATCCTTACTTTGATAATGCTTGTCATAATTTACTATATCGAAAGCGGAAAACGGGGGAAAGAACTTTACATCCGGGAAATAGGTGGACTGGCGGCGGTTGATGATGCTGTAGGCAGAGCAACCGAAATGGGTAGACCTGTTCTATATGTACCCGGCATAATGGATATGGATAATATCCAGACAATCGCAAGCATAGTTATTCTCGGAAGAGTTGCGAGAAAAACCGCTGAATACGGATCTCCACTGCTTGTTCCAACAAGTAGAAGCGTTGTCATGAGTGTTGCACAGGAAGTAGTCAAGGAGGGTTATCTTCAGGCCGGCAGATCGGACGCATATAATAAGGAAAATATACAGTACCTTACAGATGACCAGTTCGGGTACGCGGCCGGTGTCGATGGAATCATGGTTAGAGAGAAGCCGGCAGCGATATTTCTACTCGGATGTTTCTACGCTGAAAGCCTCATCCTTGCGGAAACGGGAAGAAGCGTAGGAGCTATACAGATTGCCGGAACCGCCATGCCCAGCCAGATACCATTCTTCATAGCAGCATGCGATTACACTCTGATCGGTGAGGAGCTGTTCGCGGCAAGCGCTTATCTCTCTCGTGAACCCAAGCTTCTTGGCAGTCTCAAGGGACAGGACGCAGGTAAGCTATTCTTCCTCATTCTTATTGTAGTCGGTGTCATAGCCGCGTCCATAGGAGACTTCTGGTCTCCAATGAAGAGTGTTGCCGAGTTTCTCCGCAAACTCGTAACCGTGAATTAGGAGGCTGGCATGAGACTTATATTACCGCTTTCGATAACCTTTATTACAGGCATTATAATGGTTCTCCATTTCTTTGTTCCGCATCAGCCGATAAAACTTCTGGGAGACAACCTCCAGGAATGGTATATGATAGTTGCCTCATCGGCGATATTCCTCGGAGCTCTTAACCTCATGCACGTGCATGTAAGGAAGATAAAACTTAAGCTGAAAAACTGGAAATACAGCCCGATAACCATCCTTGGATTTTTATTGATGTTCGTGACCGGTCTGATCTACGGTGTAACAGAAGCCAGACCTTTCGACTTCCTGTTCATGAACGTGGTTGCTCCAATGGCTTCGACAATGTTCAGCCTGCTTGCCTTCTTTGTCGCTTCCGCCGCCTTCAGAGCATTCCGTGCATCCAACTGGAGGGCTACACTTCTTCTCACATCCGCGTTTATCGTAATGCTCGGGCAGGTGCCGATCGGAGCTATGATCTGGGATAAGATTCCGCTTGCCAAAGTCTGGCTCATGACCATTCCCAATACTGCGGGGCAGAGAGCTGTCATGATCGGGGCAGCAATGGGAGTCGTGTCCACTTCTCTCCGAATGATCTTCGGAATCGAGCGGAGTTATCTGGGAGGTACGGACTGATGGCCTCCATAATAGAAAAACTCGGAAATACGGACAGAAGGATAATTTTCATCCTTATCGCGTTGTCTGTGATCATTCCTATCATGTTGAACCTCGTTTTTCCCAATCCCGTAGGTGCTGAGCCCAGCAGGGACATGTACGATTACGTCGATGCACTGCCGGAAGGCTGTAATGTTCTCCTCAGCTTCGATTATGGTCCTTCCACAATGCCCGAGCTGCATCCTATGGCTATTGCTATCACGAACCATCTCATGAGAAAAGATATCAAAGTGGTCTGTATGGCGCTCTGGCCGGAGGGAGCGAGCCTGGCGCAGGAAGTCATGTTGAGTGTAGGAGACAGCCTCGGGAAAGTACAGTACGAGGACTGGTGCAACCTTGGATACAAGACAGGTGGCCTGATCATGATAGCCCGCCTCGGTTCGAGCATGAATGCGGTATTTCCGACGGACAGGGATAATCTTCCGTGGGACGAGATCCCGATGCTTCGTTACATATCCGATCTTGCAAGTTTTAATCTCATTATTTCGCTGTCAGCTGGCGATCCTGGTGTGCCGGCATGGGTCATGATGGGCGGAGACAGATTCGGAGTCCCTGTCGGCGGCGGATGTACCGCTGTCAGTGCCCCGCAGTACTATACGTATCTGCAGACAGGTCAGATGGTCGGGCTGCTTGGAGGATTGAAGGGAGCTGCCGATTACGAAACTCTTGTTGGAATTCAGAACGGCCCGGCAGTAAAGGGAATGGCGCCCCAGTCCATTGCGCATCTGGTGATAATGAGTTTCATCATAATAGGCAACCTTGCATACTTCTCACAGAAGAAAAAAGGAGGCAGGGTATGAACTGGGAAATACTCGGCATCTGGCTGGGAGCAATAGTGACTCTTTGTCTTTACAGCTTCCTTTATAGAGACAATCCGTTCTACAAGTTTGCCGAACATCTGTTCGTCGGCATGAGTGCGGGTTACTGGGTTATTTACAGTATTGAGAATGTACTCATACCGAACTGGTGGCAGCAGATGTTCCCCGAGAGCGGCGGATTCAGCTGGGTATGGATAATTCCAGGAGTATTCGCGCTGTTCATGCTGGCAAGGATAATACCGAAGATAGCCGGACTCTCAAGAATGGCGCTCGGAATGATAATCGGAGCCGGAGCCGGAGTGAGCATGGTTGGTTTCTTTCAGACAAACGCGATGGCACAGGTTAAAGGCACGATTATGTCAATCAGCTCAGGCGGAGCCTGGGATATCATCAGCAATACTATCCTCGTCCTGGGCGTAGTTACCGGTCTTGTCTACTTCTTCTTTTCAAAGGCGCATACCGGCATCGTGGGCAAAACCGCTAACGTGGGAATCACAATCCTGATGGTCGCGTTCGGAGCGAGCTTCGGTTACACTATAATGGCAAGAATAAGCCTGCTCATCGGGCGGTGTCAGTTCTTGATTTTCGACTGGATCCCAACCATTCCGCGATTGCTGGGAATTGGAGGCTGATATCGATCGGAAGGATTGATATGCAGACTAGTCTGTAAACACGCGTATTAAGGGAACTGAGCTCTTCCTGCAGTGTTTTATCAGTGCTGGAGAAGTGAACTGGAGGGGGCGGAATATTTCTACAGAACGAACATATATCGTGAATAAGCATCTTGACTCAAGATTTTACCTATCTTATGTTCAATTCCAGCAACGTAATTCTTTAAGGGAGGTGTACCCTCAAGACTGTTCAGATGTGTTAACAAATGTATTAATGTCAATTGTTTGTGCGACTTCTGAAGAAGAAACAAGGGAGGTGTGTCACGGGGCTTTCTTCAGAATCTAAAGGTATATTTTTTCGCAGCATGGGCTGCGAGTAGAAGAAAGGAGCTGCAGCGGTGCTTAGAAAAGCAACGATAATGTCTTTTGTGCTTGTGCTGTTCGTAGCTCTGTCAGTAACAGCTGGTACCACAGGTAAAATTGCCGGACGTATTACCGATACTTCCGGTGAACCGCTCATTGGTGCCACTGTTATGGTCGTGGGAACTTCCTACGGCGCAATGACGGATGCAAACGGAGAGTATTTCATAATCAACCTGCAACCTGGTATTTTCAGTATAAGTGCCAGCATGGTTGGAATGAGCACGAAGACAGCAGAGGGAGTAGCGGTCGTAGTCGACCAGACAACTCCCATGAATTTCAGTCTTGATATCGCTACTGTTGGTAGTACTACCATTACAGTAACGGATTCAAGAGGAATGATCATGATGGATGCCACTGAGTCATTTCATGTGGTTGGTCGTGAGGAAATAAAGACCATGCCCGTAGCCGGAATCGCGGATATCGTGAACCGTGTTGCAGGTGCCACTGAACGTGGAGGTCTTCATATGCGCGGGGGTCGAAGCGGTGAGGTCTTGTACATGGTAGATGGTGTTGCCCAGTTAGACCCTACCAATAATGTTTTCAACAGTGACATTCCTTTGGCCGCTGTTGCAGAGTTGTCAACCATAACCGGTGGTTTCGGAGCGGAGTATGGTAACGCGCAGTCCGGTATCATCAACATCATCACCCG
>CBDVBK010000003.1:0-85996 GCA_965372215.1 uncultured bacterium
GATCGTTAGATCACACCGTAAGGATTATCCGCAGTTCTAAAAGCATCCACCACGGGGTACCAGATTTCAGAATTTAGAACTTATTCTCAGCAGTGGCAATAGTTCGAAATACCTCCACCAGGGGGTGCCAAATAGATAAAAGTCATCTCCTTCATCGAACAGCCCTCGGTCATCAGGCGCATCCTTAAACACCTTGATCTCTGGGAAGACCCAAGACCTCCGCCACAACCTCTGGAAATGGTATGTGAACCCGATGCGGATTACATTCCATGGAAAGACGATGTTCCGGGATCTCCCTGGAACCTGGACCTTCGGGATATGCTAGTTTCTCAGTCCGTATGGTCGCTTTCAGGAAGGAATCGGAGGCTTATTGGAAAAAAATACTGTTTCGGGAAATTTCCCAGAACAGTTTGAAATCAAGATTCCTATTGCTTTACGATGAACCTCGTGGAGAGGTTCAATTTCTTTCGATCAATCCTTAGAAGAGTGTGCTTCGATTACCATTCAATTCGGTGACCTTGCAGAAATAGCACTACCCATTAGCGGATGCTATTTTCAGCATTAGGGAGAAATCTGCCCCCTTAAAGCCGGGGCAGGGAGTTTTCAACCGACTTCTATCTCAGGCACATCATCTCGCCATGGGACATAGTCCGCACAGGACTCGCAGATCAGTGTGTGCCACGAAAGGAAGTGCTAATGAAGTAACATTGGCATTACTATGCTGCATAGAAGATGAGGGAAGGCCCCTCAGAGCCGCTTTTCAGGAGGAGGCTTCAAACCATCGTAAGCTGCGTCGGTCAAGAGCCGGGGTGGTGAGCGTTACGGAAAAGGCAGAACATGATTCTGTCAGGTGTGTTTCAAGGAGATGAACGGAAGTGAATCACTATTGAAGTGTCGAAAGCGAGTAAGATGAGGTCAAAACCGGGGGATACTGGTTACCCCGGGACAAGTCTGGCGGAAACCTGTTTACTGCCAGATGGTCTCCGGCTTGAAGGTGGCGTGAACTTGAGACAGGCTTCTGTGTGGAACGTGGGAACCTGTCGCTCTGATGTTAAGGGAGAAATACAAGTGGAGGCCCCATTAGTATGAGAGTACTCTACGCATCGGCTGAATGATAGGAGCCGGATGAATGGAGACGTTCACGTCCGGTTCTGAGAGAGCCTGAGGGTGAGATTCCCTTGGGCTACTCGACTCTATCGGCTTGGGCGGTGGCCTGGGATCTTGCCAGAGATCAAGATGTTTAAGGATACACCTTATGACAGCAGGCTGCTCAATGTCATGTTACATCCATTCTGTGTTACTCAGCTGGGTCAATCGATATTCTCGTATTTCTCAGCATTATCCAGAAAGTCTGCTTTTCCTGCATGTGTCAGATCACTGAACGTCTTCTCTCCCCCTCTGCAGGAGAGCCTGGATCACTGACATAGCAGGATCATGGTTTCTGATGAATGCTATTTCCGTTTCATCCATGCCCGGGAACCATGCCTGCATGGAAACCTCACCTGTTGCTGGTGATAGTGGCCTGTGGTAGTGGCTCATGATGGCCCACAGCTCCTCAGGATACACAATGATGGTGTATCTCTGATCTCCCTTTGAGTAGATGAGGGTATTCTGGCTGTAGATCAGAAATTCATCTCCTGCCCTTACGGTGAAGTGAGCATCCTCGCTGCACATGCTGTCCCAGAGCTCTCTCATGGATCCGTAACCCAGAGGAATTCCGTACTCCCACTGAATCGGATCGCAGTAATTGATGACTATGATGATGACTCCATCATCTGCCTGAGTGGCATGAAACGGGTATTCCATGAAGGTATTCTGATATGTGATCTGAAATGCGGTGGCAGTAAAGGATACAACGATTAAGAAAAGTAGCAACAACCTTTTCATACTTATCACCTCCTTCGGATGTATTATAGCTTCGCTAATATTGTTTCTGCAAGTAATTACAATGTCTGTCTTTTCTAGTAAGATCATTGCCAAATGGCTCTCTCTTGAGAAATTGCGTCGAAGCAACGAGGAGCTATTCGATGAGCTATATCATGAGTTCCTTCACAAAATAGATTTTAGTAGTTCTACTGGTACAGCATGCATCTTGGATGCATTTGCCACAAATGAAGCTGCTAAAGCTGCAACTGCATTGAAACAGTCAACCTCAGTATTTTTCCAATTGAACCCTGAACTCAGCCGGGAATGGGAAGATATATCTAAGAAGCTCTGCATGCATGATCATTCCACCGCAAAGAGTGAGTGAATTGCCATAGGCGGATTAATTATCTGCTAGGAATCCCGAATTTCGTTTCGAATTAAAGGAACCACTATCGGTCTCACATTTCAAGGGGCTTACTACTTTAATCGGAACCGAGCCGTAAGTCCTTCCAAAGTTGCACTTGCATTGATTGCATCATGTGGAATTAGGAGATACATCCAAGGTTTTCCGTCGTGCACTTTTTCATGCTCAGTTGCCATTTTGCACCACTCGACAGCTGCTCTGGCTTTCGCCTGAACCTCCTCATCGTTTATCTCATTGGCTCGTTTCGGCTCACAGATATATTTGAAATTAGCAGTTTCAACAATGAAATCCGGTTCGTAGTTCTGGTTATCACTATAGAGAATCTGAAAAACACCGGGGCCTGGCTTGAACCACTTCAAATCATCTTTTTCGTCTTCAAGCAGAACAGCAAAACGTCTTTCTGAATCCGAATCAAACTTCTGTTCGGAGTACAAACAGCGTTTGAAGCCACTGAATGTCATACTCTTAATCCTGCTGCGTTCCGATACGGGAGAACGGAAATCCTTTCTTCTTTCTCCAGAAGCATGTGCATAGTTATTCGGACGCATAGTTATGAAGCCCTTACTGATCTGCACGTCATAGTCAGCAGCAGATTCCCAATAGTGATTCTGCATTTGCACATGTGCTAGCTCTGCAAGTTGACGCTGATGGTACATCAACACGTTAAGAACAGCATCATCGTCAGGGAGATATGTTCGCAGGTAATTCACGATCTGATTGGCAAGTTTGTATAGCATTTCCGAATGATCATCATAAGAAATATCGTCGAAATCAATTAGATTACGAACAATATAGTCTTCCAAGCGATCTTCCTTTACCAGCGCATCACTGCTGAGAAGTCGTTCTCTTTCATTTGTGTGCAAATGGTGGATGAGAATTTCTCTCGATACGGGTTGAAGATTAACGCCATCCAGATCAAGATCGAACTCATCAAAACCGCAGGTCAAATTACCTTTTGGAAGAATTACAATTCGCGGAATATCTATTGAACCTGTGATGTAGACAGCCGTTGCTTCTTTTACGAGGGATC
The DNA here is from genome assembly GCA_965372215.1 of uncultured bacterium. GTDB lineage: Bacteria > Fermentibacterota > Fermentibacteria > Fermentibacterales > JCC-6 > Aegiribacteria. Next base: position 3,321 of record CBDVBK010000003.1, read on the forward strand.
GAATATCAGGAGTTTCAGTCATACCCTCAAACTCTCCCTGAGAAGGTCTGTAGCGTTCCTCAACCTTCGCAAATATTTTCTCCTGCACCTCTGGAGTCGCCAATGCTCGAGATGTAGGCAATTGTTCAAAATCCTGAAGAACATTCATTGTAATCCTTGCGATATTCTTTGCTTCCGGAGTGGGGAACAATGTCTCAGATTGCTCAAAACTTGAGGCGGTACTTGATTCCGAAAGGTTCTCGAGAATCCTCGGCTCTACAACGACTGCCTCTCTATGCTCTAGCGCAATATCACGTCCAATAATGATTCCAGTTCGTATCACTGAATCAGGATTATTAGCTGCATCGATGATTTCCTGAAAACGGTCATGAGAAACGATGGTCAACCTGTCAACAGCGGATACGCCTACTCTTTTGCCGTATGGAAGTCTCAACCCTCTACCTATGGACTGCTCCACGAGCGTTTTAGAATTAGCGGCACGCAATGGTACGATTGTATAGAGATTTGTTACATCCCAGCCTTCTTTGAGCATATTGACATGGATTACAATCTCAGTGGGTTCGTCCCGATTTTCAACTTCAAGAAGACGCTGTACAGTTTCATCTGCCTCTTCTCCTCTTAGCTTCGAATGTACTGTAATTACGCGCTCTTTGTATCGACCATCAAAGAAATCATCCTGCTTGATTTGGCTAACGAGCTGGTTTGCGTGGTCTGTGTCCTGCGCAACGATGAGCATGAATGGTTTTACTATGGGTTTGTCATGCTGCCTTGCATATACCTCAAGTTCAACTTTCGTATCCTCGTGAATTCGAATTCCATCTTCAATCTTCAGGACTTCCAATTGCTCCGTAGAGTAGTTTGAAGCATTGAAATTCTCGCGGGTTGCAACTGCTGGTTCCTTCACAAAACCATCCTCAATCGCGCTGGATAACGGGTAACTGTAGATCACGTTCTTGAATGGAATGGTTTTGCTTCCTGATTCAATATGTGGTGTGGCTGTGAGTTCTAGACCGAGGACTGGTTGAAGTTCATTGATTGCCCGAATTCCTGCACTTGCACGGTAACGATGCGATTCGTCCATAAGTAAGACTAAATCATCCAGTTCTGCAAGGTAATCGAAGTAGCTTTGTCCTATGTATTCGGATAACCGTTTGATCCGAGGAGCCTTTCCGCCCCGAACCTCTGAATTAATCTTCGAGATGTTGAAAATATTAATATGAATTGTATCCGTCTTTCCGAAGAGGTCCGCTCCTCTTACTCCTCTTCCACTTTCGTAAGTATCACCAGTAATAAGTTCAGGTGGATGAATGGCGAATTCGCCAATTCCCTGAAATACATATTTGGAAGTATTCGGCGTGAAATCAGCGATAAGTTTGTTATAAATCGTCAGGTTTGGAGCCAAAACAAAGAAATGCCGCACTTTATGCATCTGGTGTAGATAGGAAATAAAGGCTCCCATAAGCCGTGTCTTACCTACACCTGTCGCCAGAGCAAAGCATAGCGAGGGGAATTCTCGCTCGAAATCCGTTACTGTAGGGAATTCTGACTGAATCACAGCAAGGTCACTGACAAGATCACGGTTCTTGTTTAATGAGATGATATCCGTAACCCGAGCTAAAATCTCCAGCGAATCCCGCTGTGGTGGACGTAGACTTAGTCGTCCACTGATTGTATTGACAGACCGATTCATATTCCTCCTCCCTCCGGTAGCGTCAGATCTATTTCCCTTTGCAGTTCGTTGCGCAGCTCCTCTTCAGTCGGTAACCAGGTCTTATATCGGCTCGCAAAGATTTGCTCATTCTTCTCATCCAGCACATACTGAGCCATTGTATCATTTTTATCCGTGCAGAGAATCAATCCAATTGTTGGATTGTCATCGTCTCTCACAACTTCCCTGTCATAGTAGTTCACATACATCAACATCTGCCCCAGATCACCGTGATTAAGTTTATTGACTTTCAGATCAATGATTACATAGCACCGCAGTTGAATATGATAGAAAACAAGATCTGGATAGAAATGATCTCCATCAAGCGTCAGCCGTTGCTGTCTTCCTACAAAAGCAAAACCGTTTCCCAATTCAAGTAAAAATGCCTGCAACTTATTCAATAAGGCAGTTTCAACCTGCGATTCAAGAAGCCGTTCAGATTCAGGTAAATCGAGAAATTCAAGAACATAAGGGTCTTTAATCGCGTCACGAGGCCTACTTACAACAAGCCCTTCGTTCGCCAATGCGATTACTCCATCCTTATCTCTGCTCTTAAGCAGGCGTTCGTAAAGCAAGCTGTTGATCTGGCGTTCCAATGCCCTTGCTGACCAGCTATTCTTTATCGCTTCTATCTCATAGAAATCTCTGACTTCCCTGCGTTCAACTTTGAGAAGTGTTCTATAGTGTGTCCAGGAAAGACCGGAGTGCAGCTTACCTGGCTTCCAGCTGTTCGCATCTGCTGCCGCTAAATGGTCACGTAATGCGTGACCTATCTGCAACTCATTGCTAGTAAATAGGTTATCAGATTCGTCACGCACTGCGTGACCAATCTCTATCAGTGCAGGATAGTTGAGATAGAAGAGACGCATGTACTTCAAGGCTGTCAATGAAAAGCCCGAACCATACTCTTTGGAAAGTCGGGTTGAGAGAACCTGCAACTGCTCAGATCCATATGTGGCGCGAGCCTTCCCGGCCTGTTCTTCTTCCACAATTTCTCGACCTATAAGCCAATTTGCACATACATGAGCAGTATTCACAGATCGTGCCGCTTGAACTTGCATTGACTCCCAAATAAGTCGAATACGTCCAAAGAGAGCATCAACATTCACTGCGGAAATTTTTACCGGCTTTCTACTCATCCTCTTCCTCCCCGGCGAACAAAGGAAGTTCCCTGATTAGCTTCTCAACCTTTTCTTCCTGTGTTGGTGCCGTGGGTAAGGCAGAAACCTCCAGACTATAATCATCATGTCCCCACTCGCAGTTTCTCAGAACCGCCTTCGGTATTTTCTTCATAGTTAGATTTGGGAAAGCCTCTGGTTTTGCGCGGAACGCTGAGCAGCACACAAGAAGCGACCGTTTTGAGCCGATTTCATCACTCAACGCGGTGAGCTGCTGATGGTTGAGCATTTGTGTTGTTACATAGATGAAATCGGTTTCGGTAGAGTAACCATGCTGCCAGTAAACTTCTTCACTGGGTGCATATGTAAATCCCTCATGCTTACACATAGCTTCAGCCAGCATGGCTGCGTTGTATTCCTTGCTTATTACCCAGTTGCCCCACCTGTCCTTCTCCAGAAGAGAAGGTGCAAGATGATAGAATCTGAATCCCCCTCCGCCTTTCCAGCCAATCTCTCTCGTGATGCCACCTTGGTCTTCTCCGTCAATAACTTTCCTAAGTCGAGGGATGATATGCGTGTGACAATGCTCCCCTAACTCCACCATGATCCAGCGTCGCCCTATCTTCTGTGCTACTGCACCGGTCGTTCCTGATCCTGCAAAGGAATCAAGCACCCAGTCCCCTTTTTCCGAGCAGGACTCAAGCAATTCCCATAACAGCGCTTCTGGTTTGGGAAAAGAGAATTTATTCTCCTGACCGAAAAGAGCAACGCTTTCATATGTGCCATGTTGCGTATAAGCTCCTTCGATAATCGACTTCGGTTTCCTACCACGTTCTTCTCCGTAGACATTCTTGAGGTATTGCTTGTAAGATACGGTATAACGACCTTTCTTTTTCGTAATCACTAATTCATTATTCCGTTGAGCCTCGTCAGTCCTATTCTTCGACCATTGCCATTGCTTCTCTGGCCATATCTCTTTCCCGTCATCTGCGATTATAGGATATCGGAGATTCGGGCGTTCATCCATACTTGTAGTAGCCAAGGGTTGCAGACGATATGGTCCCCTTGTTTCCAACTTCTCATCCTCATACTTGTAGTACTTCGTCACTGCTCCGGGATCAGGTGGCAACCAAAACAAAGGAGTCTTCGAGATGTCCTTGGCATAGACTAGAATGAACTCATGCTGGTTGACTATATATTTGGATTTCGCACCTCCACCATAGCTCTTTTTCCAAGCAATAACTTCCACTCGATTATTCCTCCCGAACACTTCATCTAATGTAACACCAAGGTAAAATAGTTCAGTTGAATCCACAGAACAGAAAAATACTCCTTCCGGCATCAACAAGCGGTGTAGCAATTGAAGACGAGGTTGCATGAGAGAAAGCCAAATGGAGTGCTCAATACCATCATCATAGTGTTCTACAGCAGCATCGGTGTTATATGGCGGATCAATATAGATGCACTTGATCTTACCCGTGAATTCCTGCTCAAGAGCTTTCAAAGCCAGCAGGTTATCACCGTGGATAAGGATGTTATCGAAAATGTCAGAATCAGCAACTCGCTGCTTCGCATGATATGATTTATCCTGATCTTCGATCAAAATCCTTGGCTCCAATTGTGGGCGATTCTCTTTTCCGATCCAAGTTAATTCTAGTTTAGTCTTATTTCTCATAGATACACCTCAACATTCTGACACAGTAGCAAGAAGGAAATGCGTATAGTCAGAGAATATGGTTCTACTTGCCTAAAGTATTCGGTCGTTAGGTATTCAATCACAATTCCTCCTTGTATTGCTCTTTGAATTCACAACCATCGCATACTTCAACTACAAATTTCTCATACAAGTCCTCAACATTTTTCAATTCTTCTGTTTGAATTCTACCTGTTCGTTCACAGGCGAGCTTCTTCAGCTGTACTTCTTTGTAGATAGTCTCAATACTTCCAATGTGTGCTTGTCTTTCCCTCATCCCGATGTGTTTACACCAATTACGTTGCATGTCAGCAACTTTTCTGGTTGACAATAATCCTTCAAGCACAATTGAGTTCCTATCTTCAGGGATACCCAATTCGTTACAAAGAGCTTTTGCTGTGCTTTCCATTTGGTTCTCTGGTATTGCCAGAATCTTTTGTGTATCAGGTATCATTCTGGAATTTCTTATATCCAAAAGAGCTGCCCGTATTGATGTTTTTCCCGAAAGGAATGCATCTGCTGAATTTGCTGGTAATTTGAGCATTAGCGTTTCGCTAATTCTTTTTACTTCTTCTGCAATTTCATTCGCCTTGCCCACATTACCTTTAATGTCGTACAGGTGTGCTTCGAGCATTCGAACCCTAAGGTTAAATTCTGTGTTCCCAAGACTATCAGCCATTTTCTCGAGAGCAGTAATTTCTTCAATCTGAACATTATTGCCATCAATTACTAATTCTCGTCCAGCAATATCATTGATAAGTAGTATTTGCCTGCGAATAGAAATATCAGCAAGAATTCTCGTATACCATACTTCCATCACAAATCTAGGTTCGAACCTCTCACTTGCTTTCTCCATTAACTGTTGTAATCCGCGAAAGACTGAATTTAGTTTTTCCAGAGATTCTGTAAATTCATCATATCGCAAAGAGGCTCCGAATCTTTTTCTCATTTCTTCGTTTGCCGGGTTAAGAGCTAGAGAAATTACGTTCCCCAACTGGATAGTGTTTTCCTCAATGTCAATCTCATACAATGATAACTGCGCTCCGTCCTGAATCCTCTCTTCGAGTGATGAGTCTTCAATTGCCCTGTTTGCTATGCGACGGATATTTTCTCGTATATCTGATCTCTTCGAGAGATCTGTTTCCTTTAGTAGAAGTTCTCTTTGATGTATAAACTCATTCTGATACATCATGCTTGGCTGCATTTGCTCAATAAGCTCAGCATATTCCTTTAAGTATTCATCTTGGTTCTTCTTACCCATATAGAATTCACAAGCTAACGCATATGTTTTGATAGTTATTTGCTCATAATCTTGGAGATCTTCATAATCAAGCATGGGGTGTGCAAGGTGCTGTCTTGCATTGAGATATTCACTCATATAGAAATATGCATATCCAAGAATGAAATGAAGCCTATTATTTAAATCTTCATTAGATATCAATTTGAATTTTTCCACAAGCTCTGAGGAATAGCCATGGGATATTAAGGATAAGCCATGTTCAAGAATAACTTCAATTACCTCTTCTGAAGTAGTTACTTCAAGGGTATTGGGAGAAATACTTAATCTGACACCAGAGGATGCATTGCTTGCAGAGATTTGATCACATATCTTTCGATGCATTTCCGCTTCGCTAATTATCCGAGAGCATATTTCATCGATTTTTTCAATTTTAAGAATATTTGCTAATCTTAAAGTTAATTCACCTTGATCAAACAAATCTGGATTTTGCTTTTCAAGCTTTGAGATTTCATCGCGAATAAATACAAAACGAAATTCATCCTGAGACTTTCTATATAAAATAAGTAATGGGCATATCCCATTAAGCAAGTAGTTAAGTGTGGAAGTACGAATAGATAGTGATATACTCCCATCTATATTTTCTTTTGTATTTGTTCTGGCTCTGATCTGTGCACATGACCTGTAGTTAGTTACATGTTCGCCAGCAACAACTTCAAGACTGAGATCTATTCCATAGTCACATTTTCTTTCATCTCTTATAACCAGTCTGTCTTTAGGAATTAAAACTCTAAATGCATCTAAACTCTCATCCTCTAGCTTTGCATTATTATCTCTTATTGGCAATGGTCCTTTTTGATCAGGTATTTTCATAATCTATTTTTCCTTTGAGCTAAAACCATATATCCACCGACATATGCAAATTCGGCTCGGAATATAATTTGTCGGTGAACAACCGTGTATAAGCTGCCACTTCTTTGCTAAACCATATCAAGTCAATTTCATACATTTATTTGACACTCTTTTAAAGACATCCTATTCAGACAATTTCGCAACAAGAAAGTAAATAAATGCAGAACATGCAACTAGCATGAATTGAGCATCGGCGAAGTCCAGGTTTGACTCCTCCATCAATGCATGCCTAATGCCGTCTTCATCAGAAGACCAACCATAGAGCTTTGAAAATGCTCCCCGTAGAGCTGGATGAAGCTGTCCCTTATCTTCGAGAACTCGTAGAGCATCGTTAAGCGCTGGTTTCTTAGCACCTGTAAGTATTGTTACTGCACTCTCTACTGCAGAGATAGCTTCTTTGATAGAATTACGGTAATCTGGAACTTCGCGATCAGAAAGCTGCCTGAGAGAAGTAGTTATGTGTTCATGTGCACCTTGGAGATCATTTGAAGTTGTGACTTCAAGACCTGAACTGATGGCGTCGATTTGGGATGAATTGGATATGGGAACCACAATTCCCTCAAGGATGCGGTATCCAGACACTTCTCGAATAAGTACATCATTGAACACTGGTGTGAGACGACCATCTGATTGTCCAATCAGAAACTCAACGAAGTCGTATACTTGATACCATTTTGATTCCATGAAAAAAGGATGCATGAAGTTAGTTGCTCTGGTGTATCTAGAAGAAAGGTTAGCTGGTGATTCGTGCAAGGGCTGTTTGAAGAAAAGATCCCAAGCATTATTGAATTTTGCTTTACCTCTATTCACGTGTGCAGATAGCATACTTTTTAGATCATTTAGCATATACACCGCAACGACATTGTACAGGCCGTTGCGAAGGGGTAAATCCATTGACTCAAGCTGAATCGGTAGTTGCTTTCGATACCCCATTCGCTCAGAGAATGGCATTTTCCCTCCTCATTATCATTTTCTAACGCCCCGTATTAACAGCATAATTATTACTCTGGTTCATGACTTTGCATTTATGGCTGGTTCATGCAGTCGTTAGCTTTTCTCTTTATCTTTCAGCTGTTCTACTTCTTCTTGGATCTGTTCTGCTGCCATCTTCTCAAAATTTTCTAGCTTCAACTGCTTAAATCCTTCTGGATTTCTTATGCAATGGTAGTAGAAATGCGCCATTTTTTGTCTTTTTTCTTTTTCTTCAATTGTTTTTGGTGATTTCTTCTTTTTTCCGAGAAGTTCCATTCCTTTTTCCCATGCTTTGTACAAACTGTAAAGCATAGCTAGTGTTGATACAACAGGATTCGCCCAGCCCAAAATAGCTATTAATGCTGGTATTATTGACAACCAAGCAAAGATGATAGCCAATCCGAATTTTATTCGTCTTCTATTCTGCTTCTGTGTTTTCAAGATATCATTCTGAGTTCGGAATGGAATGTCCGAAAAGATTTTTCTTAATGATTCTTGATCAAATGGCATGAATGGTATTTGATTGTCTTTCAATCGCTCCCAATGATATTCCACTTTCTCTGAATCTGGATTTCGGAATGCTATCAAGAAATCTGTTTTCTTTATTTGAGAAAGGATGATGTTTTCTTCCTTGTGATCTACTGCACATATGAAAATGGGTACATCATATTTTGAAATCCATTCTCTAGCTTCTTTTTCCGCTGCTTCTGAAATCTCTGTTAGATCTGCACAATTCTTATTGTAAACGACGAGAACTAAGTGTGCTAAAAGTGAATTTGGTATTGGAGGAGAATATTCAGCAAAGTACCAACCTCTATCTTCTTTCCTCTTATCAAAATACATTCACTAGGGTCTTTCTATTTCTTCCACTATCTCTCAAATTAGCATTTGGACGATTGGCTGGAAACTCCATAGTGTGATAGCCGCAGTTTTCAGCATCCATGTCCACTCGGTTGTTAGCTCTCAATGCTACTATCCTTACTTTTTTGGACATAGCGCTCGTACTCGATACCAAGTATTTTTAACTTCTGAGCATATGGGATCACGATCAGTGCAACTGAAATTCCAAGCAAAGTCAAACGAGTCGCGTTCATTACTTCGATAGCATTCAAGTCACATATGAAATCTACTATTGTCAGGATGAATACTACTGCTGCGAGAATCCAACAGGCAATCCGGAAATGGTCCTTTGTCTGCTCTCGAGATGTCTCTATCTGCGCTTTCCGGGTAGCAACAACATCGGATAGAAGCGAATGGTAGGTGGGCAAGAGTGCCGTGGGCAACAGCTTAACGGAATCGTCCTTGTCGACATAATAGAAATCGAATGGCTCTTCAGCAGTCGGTTTTTCAGAAGGTGCAGCTAAGTACACCGATGCACCAACAACTTTCGCGGCTACCGCAAACACCTTTAACTGCTCGAATGCTTGATGCATGCTTTTTGGCCTCAGCCTATTTTTTACCTCGATGTAAGCAAGTCGTTGATCCAGTAATGGATCGGTGATTGCAAAATCGGGTCGAAGGCGTTCCCCGAGGTGTGGTTCAAAAGTAATTGCATCACGAGGGTATCCGCGTTTGAGCAGATACTCAAAAAACTTTGTTTCAACTTCAGAGTGGAAAGGTTCTTTCATTTTCCTCCTAATCTATCACTCTGCATAACCAGCGCAGTAACTACTCTCCCACGCTACGCTGCCCCTGCGACTGGTTCATGAAGTTGTAATACAAGTCGTCAACTCCCACGGCTTGGCCATTCTATAGGTCTACGCCCCTATATTTGAGAAGGCCCTCACATTGGTTGCAACCATTTAGATAACTATTTTCCATATCTGTCGTATTAGGCTCATTACACCATTCGCAAACATCGAGCGCGTTGCATACGTCAAAGCAATTTAAACACATGTATTGATCATCATCTATTCGAATAACTGTATGAAAACCGTCGCATATTCCACAATTAGCATACTCTCCTTCAGATGATACTTCAATTGAATCTCCATGAATACTATGTAGTACTTCTAATAGCTCATCAGGCTCATACTTTCTGCCACACTTGGAACAAGTTGCATATCCTTCCCCTTCAAACACGACTAAGGAGTTACATTCCTTGCATTCTATGGAGATACACCTCTCGCCATATCCGCAAACTAAGCACTTGGCTTGATACGCGATACTATGAATGCATTTTGGATGCTCAAGAGATTCAAATTTGCACGCTGGACATATCGAAAATTGAGAACCAGATAGCCCTTTTTTCTGAATGGTCTCCTGAAGGGAGTTGAATACAATTTCTAAGAACCCGTGATGTTCCCTCAAGCGCTCATCAATCTCAGCAATTTGAGACATCCATGGCTTGAAAACTTGGGTCCAATATTTTGTGAGATAATGATTTAGGTAGTACCAAGCTAATAGCTGCTTTTTCGCAATATCCTGTAGTTGCTTTTCGTTTCGTGTACCTACATGATGAAAATGGACCATTTTATTTCTGTGATTTACTATTGCCTTAAAGGCCTTCTCTTCTTCATCTTTAATCTCGCATCTTAACACCTTTTTTAGTTTTTGTATTGATTCTACAATGGATACTGACTGAAACTCTCCTGACTCAAATTCAGAAATATCTGGCTCTTTTCGTTTTGTCACGACCAGTGACCAATGTTCTGCCAATAGTCTAGCTTTAAATATAAGTTCTACGCCAGCGTGGAAGTGAATTATTGAGAATTTTGGCCTTTCTTGTATCTCATCAACAGCAACGTTGAGGAATTCCAATGCATTTTCCATCAAATGCTTCATTGCGTCCATATCTCAGCCTTCCATCTTGTTTAACAAGGTTTACGAAGCGGATAAAGCCGACGAGTGTTACCAGATGTTGCCCAATACTCGCCCGATTTTGAATTTTTCGGCCAACCAGCTTCCTGGTCGGTCAGGATATCCATCAAATCAAGAACTTGCTGGCCAAATGGTATTGCATCACTATCAAGCAAATCAAAAGAGAGTTCCTTGAAGTGGCATCCAAATACATTCCGAGCGTCCGCGATTCGATTCAATTCAGTTAAAAGCGGCTCAAGGAGAACCGTTGTATACTCGGGATCATCAGAATCATCATGAGTGTTCAGTATATCGACCCTCAAAGCCTTCCTGAGCTTGCCCTTTATAGCTGGTAGTAAGTCTCCAATTGTATAACGATCCTCGGATTTTCGGGGTACAGAACACTCGTAAAGTAGTGTTAAGAAGTTAAGGGTAGCTTCAAGGATGTACCCCGCCTTAGCACAGATCAGCTGAGGGTCAGGTGGTTGTTCAGCAAGTAGTATCCGAAGCCGCTCAACATCAGGAAGAGTCTGAATAATTGTTAGTCCATTCACATTCGTCCATTTATCCAATTCCACAAATTGACATTCCTTATTCTTGAGCCAACCCCAGCGGAACTTATGTTTCCATGGACGATAGTGTGTTGTGATTACGCAGTGCCGGAATCGTGCAGTTTCGGTGTAAAGCATTTGTATCAATCGATCCACATGTGGTTCGTCAACACTCGCCAGTACATCATCCAGGACGAGTATCTTCTTCTCAGGTTCATCCAACGCAGCAAGGGCCAAAAAGATACATAACCCTAAAGTATCCAGATGAGAGTCGCTATAATATGCTTGCGGGGCAGCATCAATCCCGTGGAAATCGGCACCAATATTCAATGAGGCTCGTCTACTTGGATCCAACATAAGTGAAATTTTACTCAGCCCCTCTTCAGGATGTACTATCTCATATAATCTTCCAACTTCATCTGCTATAGCACTCAAAATAGAGTCTGTAAATTGGCGCCTTTCCTCCACAAAGTATTGAAGAGCTTTCTGAAGGCGGGGAACTAGACAGGCGAGATCGTTTTGGACGCGTGTATTTTCTTTCAGGTTTTCCAGTGCTAATTTAAGGGCTGTGACGAATTCTGTCTTACTTCGTCTAGAATGCTCACCTGACTTCCAGTTATCGAGTAAGAGATTAGTGGAAGCAAGCCAAGGCTTCAGTTCCTTTGGATCTGTAGGAATAGCATCTGGTGGAAGTGTGATATTATCCGGCCATTGCCGGTTAGCTTTACATTCAGTAAAATCGACACACTTCGACTTTAGGGCTTCAAGAAAAACATTGGCTCTTTGCTTACTGTCACTTGCATATTTGGCCGCCCTACGGGATAGTTCCTGTGCTTTAATCAGAGCAGAAAAGGCTTTGCGACGTTCGCTGACACGTACAGATAGATCTTCTACCTTCTCCTCACTTTCGCATAGCGGACACTTCTCAGGTGATGGAGTCTGATCCAGATAGTCTTTTGCAGCATCAAGAATCGCAATGATATTCTTTGCATCATGGGAAATGGCGGTAGCGCAGTTGTCTTCCACATCTTTTGCTGATTCGGCATTTCCTTTCGCGTCAACTGCCTTTTGTTCAGCATCCCACCAATTCTTTTGGGCATCCTGCAGTTGAGTATAACGAGAATGTAATTTCTCCAAAGCATTAGCTTCTTCTTCAGCAAGGCTTATATCACGGGCTGCCTCAATCTCAGCCCACTTCAACGGATCATTATCAGGCATCTTTGCAGCTTCCCAAAAGGGTCTGATGGATTCGTTACTCTCGGTCACGATAGTTTCTGCTTGCTCTTTCTTCTTCTCAAGCTCTGTTATCAGATTGCGAAGAATTTCCTCTGAAGCTTGGGCTTCGGAGACATTTATAAAGGTCTTCACTTCTTCGTACCTATTAGCGGAAGTTGCCTCAATGAGAGATAGAATTTGCTTCCTTCGCAGTATTTCAACCTGTAAATGGGAATTTGCGGGTTCAATTAGCACATTGCTACCATCAATCTTTCCAATATACTTTCCAGTGGATGTATCAAGTTGCACTAAGACATCTGCTGATCTCTTGCCAAGCGATGGCCAATAGCGCTTTGTTCTGCCTAATCCACGATCTTCTAAAGAGCCTACTTTCCCTTGACCTATGAACTCGAATGCGTCACATATCGTTGATTTTCCTGTCCCGTTTTCACCATAGACGATGGTGAGGGGTTTACCTTTCTCGAACATTAGAGTGAAAGGTAGCACAGAACCACGAAGATATTCGATACTAATTTGTTTCAGATAATCACGAGCCATTGGCAGCCTCACGATCTAGAGAAATTTCAAATGCTACTCGCCAATCACCGGTTTCTACTGAGCCTTCTGCTATTTTTGGTAATAGCTTGTCTGCTTCCTCTTTTGTTAAGAGCGACTCGCTGACCAGGCGATTAACCACTTTACTTGCGAGGATCTCAGATGGTGTTTTCGAAGCAGCATTTTCTTCTATGCTCATATCACTTAATCCTCCATCGTATTGTAAAAATCTCATGTATTTCCACCTGCTGTTGAAGCCTATCTTCAACTGCTGTTATCAGATCTTCTTTCCGCGAGTCTACTTCATCCTGTGCTTCAAAGAGCCTTCGTCGCTTGTTACTTCTTTGTTTCTCCAAATCCTTAGCCTTGCGGTGCAGGGCGACTTTTTCTTCCAAAGCAACAACTCGCCTGGCTTCTCGCTTTGTTGCCTTGATTTCCTTGTCCATCTCCTTGAGATCAGTCTCTAACTGTATCTTCAGATCATCAGCCCAATAATCAAGCTTCTCCATTTCAGATTCGAAGTAATCTTGATTCCGGGTGGCAATCTCCGCGCAGAGATCGGTTTGGGCTTGAAGTTCATCGGTATTAAGCCTCTCGATGATATCCGGGTCAGGTTCAATTATTTTTCCTAAACGAGAGGGAATAGAAAAGAATCGTTTGCTGATTTCTTGATCTATAAGATCGCCTTCGTCAGAAAAAGCATTTGCAAGAACATGCTCTTCTGTTTCAAGTGCCCGGATACTCAATAGAGACAATCGCAACCAGCCGGACTGTCCAACAAGCTGCTGGAGTACGCTGATTTTAGTAGGATGTTCTTCGTACAGAAACTCAATCTCGCAACATGGAAGCTCACGAGTCTTAGCAGTATGTATGACTTGTTGCGCAAGCGGATGCCCCAAACGATATTGATGATCCTCAACACCGTTGCCATGTGTAACAATACGATATTTTCCAACTGGAGTTTTATTATTCTCATATTCTTTTGGGAGTGTGTGTAGATTGAAGGAAAACCCATCTTGAAAAAAGGTGGCTTGATCAGCTAGTTCAATTTCTGTTAATCTCCATAGCCACTCTTCAAAACGGCTAACCTGAGCCTCTGTTCGTTCACGACTCGTTCGAAAACGGGTGTGTACATCTTCATCAAAGTGCTCAAAGAGTTGAGAACGAGCTTCAGCCATTTTGCTATTTATCTGATCCTCCAACTCACATTGGAGATGATCAAAAGCGGAATTTATCTCAGATGATGTCCTGCATGTCTGGTATATTTCACTGATTCTTTTCTCGAAATCGACTCCGGATTCCAGAGCTCCCAGTATTTCATCAGAGGCACCGAACACGCCATCAAATAACCGCAGCTTTTCGGATAGAAGCTCGAAAACGCGCTTGTCAGCAGCGTTGCACATGTTAAGAAAGTTAATGACTACAACATCATGCTTCTGACCATAGCGATGACAACGTCCTATGCGCTGTTCAATACGTTGTGGATTCCATGGTAGATCATAGTTAACCACCAGGCTGCAAAACTGAAGATTAAGCCCTTCAGCACCTGATTCTGTGGCAATCATAATTGAAACGTGTTCACGAAATTCTTCCAAGAGAGCTGAACGCATATCAACATTTTTCGATCCCGTGACACAATCCTGACCTTTGTGCCTCTCAATCCAACGTTTGTAGACTTCTCGAGAAGACTTCTCTGTATTGGTTCCATTTAACATTACCAATTCCCCGGAATACATATTTTTTTCAAGGAGTTCATACAAATAGCGTTGGGTTCTGCGGGATTCCGTGAAAATGAGTGCTTTGGCGGGAGCAGAAAATTCTCTAAGCTTTTCAAAGCCAGTTTTCAATGCGACTATAAGAGCTTCACCTTTTGCGTTTTGTGTTATTGACTCAGCAAGCTTCTTATATGCAGTGAGATCTCGAATTTCATCTTGGATTTCAGCAGCTAAAACTCGTTGAGCTTGCTTATCCGAATGTAAGGAGATTGCCTCAGTTGGATTGTATTCACCATTATCGTCTGGCCATTCATCCTGCGTTTCAGCAGTTAGTTCATAGTCATCTGATATGTTCTCCGATAAATCCTCAGTACTAGAACTCCCTGCTTCCTTATGCATTACTTCTAATCGTTCAATAAGCTTGCCAAGAGTGGCAGCGATAGCGAACGATGAGGATGCAAGGATTTTACGAAGAACAAGAGTAATCAAGGCACGCTGACCCGAAGGAAGAGCAAATGCATTTGGTCGTTGGAGATAAGATGAAACCATATCATACAGCTTGACTTCATCGTCTGTCGGGGTGAAATCCTGAGTCAATGATACACGGTTCGTATACCGTATATATTCGGTAATCTGATTGCGTAATGTCCTCTGACATATTGGGCTAATACGGGAGCGCAATGATTTGAACGTGGCAGTCCTTGAAGTGTTTGAGAATCTGACAAATTGATCCCGAAATGAATCCTTACTCCCAAAGATGTGTGGATCTATAAAGCTCACAAGCCCGTATAGCTCCATCAGGGAATTCTGAAGAGGAGTGGCGGTAAGCAGGACTTTGGGGTATGACCCAATAGCGTTCTGCAGAGCACGCGCAATTTTATTACCTGTCTTGTATACATTGCGTAAGCGATGAGCTTCATCGATCACCACCAGATCCCATGGTACAGCAGATACATTACTTGCCTTATTACGAGCAAAATGATATGAGCAGATAACTATTTTATCCGGTTGATCGAATGGATTATGTATGCCATCCGTTGTAAGTCGATTGAAGGCTTTGGATTCAAGTATCAATGATTCTATGAAGAATTTGTCAGCGAATTCGCCCTGCCACTGCTTGCGTAGTGCCGCCGGTACAATACATAGGATTCGTCTTCGGCGTTCTGACCAAAGCTGACTTACAATCAAGCCAGCCTCGATAGTCTTCCCTAAGCCAACCTCATCAGCAAGGATTGCTCCACGAGAGAGAGGTGATCGGAAAGCGAATAGAGCTGCCTCAATCTGATGGGGATTAAGATCAACAGTGGCATTGAATATGGACTTACTTAGCTTCTCATATTGATGGGCAGAGCATTGCTTTGTGAGCTCGTAAGCAAAGTACTTAGCATGATAATCGCTACTACCCATTAATACGACCATTTCTTCTTATCTCTGGCTTGATATTATAATTTAACAAGCATAATATGTTGTCACAGAATATCAAACACTGTTTCCAAGATCATTTCATTCATATCCTCTTAGAAAAGGAACGATCAGCATACATACCAATTCTAATCAATTCTGGTTTTCCGATTTTTCATTCCACTTCTTAGATTGGAATCCTTTCTGAGAAATTGAGCGATAGCGCTGATTTGAAGGACATTTCGCATTCTTACAGAGATATCTTTGAGGGTGAGAGAGTATTCAAGAACCCATTCCGGTGATGTTAATGATTTCATGGCCACATTCAGAACAAAGCATCATTTACTTCCAAGCAGTTAATTTGACCTTTTCCATATATCAGATTTCGAAATCGAAATCACTGGTGCTTCTATATAGGAGTATACGGTGCGGGGATTCTGCACCAAAAAGTGAATCTGCTGGCGCTCTTGCTCTTCATGGGTATGCAACTCATTGGCTCCAGACTGTCAACAAGTAGAGTCCGATGATATGGCAGGGGATAGAGAAGTACTCTGTCCTGCGGAGTCACTGGATAGTGTCCAGGGACGGAGCAGCCGTAGGACGCCCCGCGCTGAACTCCACGACCCGTAAGTCCGCGTTATGTGTGGGACGCCCGACACACAACCATGGCAACTGTTCGAAATGCCTCCACTATGGGTTGCCAAATAGATAAAAGTCATCTCCTTCATCGAACAGCCCTCGGTCATCAGGCGCATACTGAAACACCTTGATCTCTGGGAAAACCCAAGATCCCCTCCCGAGCCGCTGGAACGTGTCTGCGAGCCCTTGTATTCGCGAATATCAGTCCCCTGGCGAGATGATGTCCCGGAGATAGAGGTAGGTTGATAATTCAATAATCGGGTATCAGATGGATCGGTGTGTCCTGATGCGCAGTTTCCAGGGGGCACTAGACAGTTTCCGGGATCTCCCGGGAACCACTGGTTACTGGTATTTGTGATTTTCTTGTTGACGTGGGATTGTTTCGGGAAGTATGGTCAGTTTCAGGCAGAAATCGGAGGTTATACTTGGGAAAATATGCTGTTTCGGGAAAATCCCGGAACGGTTTGAAATCAAGATTCCTATTGCTGACCAACTACCTATGCTTTGAATATGAAACAGCATAGATTATAATACAAATCTGTCTTGAACTCGATTGGGATCATTGAAGTGGCAAAGTTTGTGCATATTTCAGGGAATTCATGCTCTATTTGTGGAGAAGCTCTTTCTCCAAGCTTGAGCTACTGTACAACATGCAGAAGTTATATAGGTGCTCCAAATGTGAGGCGTTGTCGAACCAAGGAGAATCTTAAAGCACTGAATCAGAGGTATGTAGGATTAAAAGAGAAGGCTGCTGAATTAGAATGCTTAGAGGAGTTTGAGAATCTTGAGCAATTATTAGAGGATGAATCCAGTGTTGTTGTATCTATGTCAGCGAGTGTGGCAAGATCTTTGGTTGATGACCCAAGTTCCATCTATTGCAATTACGAAAGTCTGGTACATGCTGGAGTACGCATCCCTGCGAATCAGGATAATGATAGACATCGTTGTGCTGTAGGTGGACTATTATTCGGAAGCTATGCGAATTCTATTGTGTACGGGGCACTATCTTTAACCAACATAGGTCTTCCTACATATGGACCTGTTCAATGTAGAATTCGATCTGTTGCTATTAATAGCAGGACTTCATTTCTGGAGATGAATAGTTACGAATTCGTTGAAGTCCATAGTATCACTCCAAGTAGTCCACTTCCAATGGGTTACATGTCATGTTGGGAGAATAAACAAATACTCGCTCTCGTAAAAGTAACACCCAAACTATCGGTTGGACAGACTATATCAGATTGGCAGAAAGAGCTCATTAAATCTGATGGAATCAATAGGAATAAAGACGATTTCATTGAAGCACATATTTTTGAAGGATTTAATCTTGCGTCAATTGAATCAATTGAGATATTCACCAAGAAAAGACTCCGTAAAGACGAGCAGTTAGATATAAAAATCATTAAGCATATGTTCAATACCATCAAAGGGAAGACAGGATGAAAGGACTCTCTTCAAGCAGCGCTGGGGTTCTATTTATTGAGAAAGTCTGGAAGGATGACTACATTGTTCTGGATGTCATTCGAGGGGAATCGATAAGCCAAGATGAAGCAAGATTCCTCTACTCAGCAGCTCAGGACTGGGAAGAAATCGAAGGTGATACCGACGAAGAACTTGTGCGAATTACTACAGAAAAGTATTGGCTTGCTCAGACGCTATCCTATCTGCGCTCTGCAATTTTCGGGTTAGAAAGCACCCTTGAGAAGGAAATATTCGAATACGTAGAGTATAACATAGCTACTCGTCTATGCTATCCTGATGTAATTAACAACCTTCTGATCGCACCTCTGAAGGATTCAAAAGCATCCCAAAGATTAGCAGAAACTGCATTATCCCATGGTTATTCTGTAGTAGCTGCTATTTTCGACGAGTTATCAGAGCTTCAACCTCCTCTTAGAAGGTTAACTGATCATTGGTTGAATCTACAAGAATCGGAATTCCATGGATTTGGTGAACCAAAGTCCGAGATATGGCTTAAAGCTATAGAAGTGTGCAGAATGAAAGATCTACTACGAGCTAATGATAGGCACGGATTTCTTACTTCCTGGGATTTGCTGGCATTCTATTATGAAACATCACAATCTAGATCCGGAATTTGTAGAATCGGGATCGAATTAGCAGCTTCTCTATTCCCCAGCAAGACCTTGAGAAAAATAGCATCAGCGGATACAGCTTATACAAACATTGATCCTCAGTTCAGCGAAAAACGAGAACAGTTAGCAAATTCACATGAGGTTTTTGAGAAAGTACAAAGGCAAATTTCTGCAATCTTGGAAGCTGTATCGCAAGGATACGATTCAAGGGCGAAGAAATACTTACGAGAACTCATACAGAATCAGCTTTCATTCGAGGGTGGATTGAATTTTGCAGTAAAATCTCTGTGTAACATTGCACAACGTTGTGCAGATATGTTTAGAAATGACTTTGAGTACATATGTCTTGAGAATGCATGTGAACTAGATCCAAGCGATGCATGGACACTCGTTCAGTATGGAAATTACCTCAAGAGAATTGGGAAGTACGATGAAGCTATAGAGGTATTTAAGGATGCTGAGCAGTCCGGCGAGAGTACGATTGCTAAGTCTTCAACAGCTGATGTTTTCTCGCAACAGGGACAATACCTGAGAGCAATTGAAATGTATAAAGCGATTCCAGAATACTCTGGCAATATAGAAGTACTTACTGCGATTGCTGATAATCATCGAAAAATGGGCAAATTCGAAACTGCTGAGAAAATATACTTCGAATTAATCGAATCTGTACGAATGGGTTTGAATGAGTGTGAACAGTATCCCATCCGAGCGTATATAGGATTAGCAGAAATTTCTAAGAAGCGAGGAACATTAGACAACTCAATCATAAAATATAAAAACATCTTAAAAAGGGATAATATAAAAGAACAAGATAGACTCTTCTGCAAACTCGGATTATGCAATGTTCTAAAATTGATGGAGAACTATGAGGAAGCATATCAAATTATCGATGAAGTGATTCAACAATTTCCATTCTACATGGAAGCTAAATACATCCGAGGTTCTATTCTGGGTCTAATTGGAGAGGAATCGAAGGGATTGGCTGATCTACCGGAAATTGATGAATCTAGATCTTGGCGTGATTGGTTACGGTTTTACTATCGAGGACTGCTTCAATTTAAATTAGAACGCTACGATGACGCAAAGAAAAATCTTGTTGAGGAACTCCCTAAATCTTTAGCCTCATCCGAAGATAAGGCTATTCATCGAATGGCTGCCGCTCTATGGTTTCTTCGAGATGATAAAACTATTAAAGCACAGCACATCCTATCTCTCATTCCAGAGCAGAATGATTACCATGCGGAATATCTCTCTTTAGTTTTACGATTGCATTGCGCTACTCTTAGCGAAGACCAAACGAAGATACAATCAATCGTTGAGCTAATTTCTCAAATGCGTGTAAAAGATAAGAGCTTAGGAATGGCGGTCATTGCTCTGAAAAACCGAGATTTTCAGAGTGCATTTAGACTTGAAACTAATGCATTAATAAGACTTGCTGCTTAGCCATTTCATTGAGTATCAGTTTTAATCATTCTCACAATAATGCATCCTCTTCAAATTCATGAAATTTCACTAGGCTGATATAGTCTCCAGGTATGGTTCATAAGGAACTGCAGATGTATGTCATCGCGTATAATCTCATCAGAATCATCATGTTTGAAGCAGCGCAGCTCGATGGAATGTCCTGGAGAATCTTAAGCTTCAAAGGCACAATTGTTACTATAAACCACTGGACACCGATTATGCTGATCAGCTCATCCGCTCAAAGCAGAGCAACTCTATCTTCTCATGCTGTCTTATATTACAAGAGATAAGCTGCCGCAAAGACCCGGCATAAGAGAACCACGAGCTGTAAAGCGCAGACAACATAAAGGATACAGCTTGCTCACAAAACCAAGAGCGCAATTCAATGAACTAACGCATAAATCACAATATCGAAAGGCTTAAGTTAGTGACATTCGTGCATGTCACTATTCAAATCAGTGGGTGGCTTCGAGCCAGTTTCTCCCTTTTCCCGTTTCAACAAGAAGAGGTACACAAAGCGGGTACGCTGTTTCCATTTCTTCCCTGATAACAGCGGTTATTTCATCTACCTTATCCTCAGGAGCTGTAACTACAAGTTCATCATGAACCTGAAGGACAAGCCCGGTATCAGGAATATCCTTCAATCTTTCATCTACTCGAAGCATTGCCACTTTTATTATGTCGGCAGCCGACCCCTGTACAATTGTGTTGACGATCATGCGCTCCATTGTATTGCGAGCAGAGCCCCTCGCAGATACAAAATCCTTGAAATTCCTCTTTCTTCCGAGAATGGTCCTGGTTTCACCTGTTGCTTCAGCATCGGCAATACATTTTCTGAAGAAGAACTCAAGTTCAGGATAAGTGGCAAGATACCTGTTTATTATTCCGGATGCCTCTCCCCTGCTTATATTCAATCTGTTACTCAGGCCCCAGGGGCTTATACCGTACAGAATTGAAAAATTCACTTCTTTAGCTTTTCTTCTGTGTTCGGGAGATTCATCTCCAAACAGTGCTAATGCTGTGGAACTGTGGATGTCCAGATTCTTTCTGTAGGAATCCCTTAAACATCCCGGGCCCGCAAGATGAGCAAGAACACGCAGCTCAATCTGTGAGTAGTCGGCTGTGATGAATAGGTTCCCCTCCGTTCCCGGTATGAAACATCTTCTGACTTTTCTGCCCTGACTTGTCCTGACAGGGATATTCTGAAGGTTCGGGCTGCTGGAACTGAGACGTCCTGTAGCGGTAACTGTCTGGCTGAAGCTTGTATGTATAAGTCCATCCCTCTCGGAGACATAGTGAGGGAGTTTTCCTATATATGTGTTCAACAGTTTGGAGAGCTCTCTGTGCTCTATAACTATATCAACGAATTCATGTTTACCTCTGAGTTTCTCCAGAACATCTATGCTGGAAGAGTTTGCTCCTTTCCTGGTCTTTTTTACAGGAGGGAGTCCAAGAGTATCAAACAGAATTGCTGAAACCTGCGACGGACTGCTCAGGTTCATCGGGTAACCGATCATTTCGGAAGCGCTGTTCACGAGTATTCTTATTCTTTCAGAGAACTCATCCCTGAGTTGATTCAGCGACTCAAGATCAATTGCCAGTCCACGTTTTTCCATATCAGCCAGTACTTTTACCAGAGGCAGTTCCAGTGTGTCATACAATTTGAGCAGTTGCGGATCCTTTTCAAGCTCATTCCTGAGTATTTCGGCAAGCTGAAATGCAGTCGCGGAATCACATCCGCAATATTCAGCAACTTTCCCCGTATCGATCTCGGCAAGTGTTTTAGCATTTCCGAGCACTGTGCTGTAATCCATCATAGGCTTGTTCAACCAGATATACGACAATTCCGATAGTGAATGGGATTGTCTTTCAGGCATCAGAAGGTAGTCAGCAATCATGGGGTCATCTTTTATCTGTTTTATGTCAATTCCTATGGAATCAAGTATCTGAATGTCGTACTTACCGTTCTGTGCCGCTATTTTCTTTCCCTCAAGCCTGTTTTTCAGGATCCGAACAACATCGGGAACAGGGAGAGAGTCAGGGCCAGCCAGAGGAATGTAGAAAGCGGTATCTTCATAAAATGCAAAAGATATTCCAACGGGATCAGCGTCAAATGGCCGCACTGAAGTTGATTCAGTATCCAGTGCTATGAAATCGCGCTTTGAATTATTAAAATCCAACCTCTCAAGTTCTTCAACTGAATTAATGATTTTTGTCTTGCACCATGAACCGGGATTATCTGAAATCTGTACGCCGAAGAGGTCTCCAGGGGGTTGTATATGCAATTTTCTGAGAATACTGTTCATCCCGAGCCGTGTCAGTATCAAGGATGCCGCGGTTTCATCAGGATAGTTCATTGAAAGATCGTCAATTGAAGTGCTGATATCCTTTGCGGGAAGGAGAGCAATCAGCTCTCTGCTCAGATATACAGACTCTCTGCTTTTCCGGAGCTTGATTCGCACAGATTCCGGTAATACAGCATCGATATTCTCATATATGGCATCAACGCTCCCGAATTGCTTCATAAGCTTCAGAGCGGATTTAGGACCTATTCCTTTCGCTCCGGGAATGTTGTCCGAAGAATCACCAGTCAGAGAAAGGAAATCAACAACCTGATCGCTGGAAACACCAATTACTCCTTCTACATCCTCCCTTTGTATTATGGATATGGGAGTCCCGGATTTACCAGGTCTGAGCATCGTTGCCCCGTCTGCGAGAAGCTGCAGAAGGTCCTTGTCGGTGGAGAGTATTTCAACAGTATCACCCCGCTTCAGCGCCTGTGATGTCAGGGATGCTATTATATCGTCAGCCTCAAGACCCTTTTCCTCTAATAGCGGAATACCAAGCGCTGGTATCAGCTGTCTTGCAAGGTTCGACTGGATTATTAACTCGTCAGGCATTGGAGGGCGGTTGGATTTGTATTCAGGATATATTTTCCTTCTGAAACTGGGTTCAGGATAATCAAATACGGCAACTGTGATATCGGCTGAACGTTTTTCGGTCATATCCAGTATTTCGCTGACAAGATGATAAAGACCGCTTGTATTCGTTCCATCCTTTGCCCTGAGAGGATTTCTATTCATCGCAAAGTGCCCTCTATATAGAAGATTGTAGCAATCTACAAGCAGTATCTTTGACATATCAGTTCTCTCCGTTCTCGAGTAATCGAAGGGAGGCCTTCAAGACCTCTTCCGGAGTTATATCATCGAGACATAGTGGTTTACCATAAGGACATGTACGTTTAAAACACGGAGAACATGATCTTCCTGAAGTCATTATAATTGTCTTTCTTCCAAGAGGAGCTGTCCATATCGGCGATGTAGAGCCAAATACAGTAATCGTCGGTATTCCTACCGCCGCAGAAAGGTGAACTCCTCCTGAATCATTTCCTATCGCTATTTCCGCGGAAAGGAGATATGAGACCAGAGTTTCGATATCCAGATCTGTTAACGCAGTAGATATTGGTATATTTGATGCGATTTCGCTGAGTAAACATTCCTCTTCCGTAGTACCGTAGAATACCGATGGCAATCCTGTTTCTTCGTGCAGCATCAGAGCAAGTTCAGCGAAGCCCGGCCATCTTTTTGCGCTGCCGTATTTTGCGCCTGCGAAAAAAGCAATATGAGATTCATAAGCTGGTTTTACCGTGGGAAGCGGAATATCAGCTTTAAGATGGGCACCCATAGCATCAGATAGCATGGTGTAATCAAGAGAATGATGATGATTACGGTCAGCGGGAGGTTTTATGGCATGTGTGAGAAGAAATCTTCTCATGTCTGTTGAGTATCCTGTTCTATGAGGTATGCCGGAGAAAAATCCCTGAAGAGCCGTTCTGAAGGAATCAGTCATCAGAAGCAGACTGTCAAATTTCCTTCGAGGAAGTCTATTCCCGGTGTAAATATCCCTTTGTCCAAAGAATACTCGAAGCAATCCTGAGTTTCCGGGACGGCTCCAGAAAGTCGTATCCGGATATTTATCCACCAGCGAAGACAGCGCCGGCAACGCCATAACAATGTCTCCCAGCCAGTTTGGAACCCTGACAACAAGAGACATATCTTTACCAGCCTTTCCGGAGAAGCTGGGACCAGGCTTCAATAAACTCACTTTCATTCGAAACCGTGGAATGATCACTCCATTTGATAAAAGTACCGGAGGAGTCCAGCGCGACAACAGGTATATCAAGAGCACAGGCATCACACCATAAATCCTCTGAATCGGTTGCTACCGCTTCCGCATCGGCTATTATCGCAGCTCTTGTTTCTCTGTCCAGGTTTTCAAATTCGGTTGATTTGCCTGAAAGGGAAACGGTTCTGAGTGGAATTTCAGCTCTGTGCTTTTCCAGAATGGAAATTGCTGTGTAAGATGTTACTATATATGGCAAATGGCGTCCGGATACAGGAGCCATCAGTTTTTCTGCATGTTTCTTAACCTGCTGCTGAATCACCGGTTTCCAGGTTGTTTCGGAATTGATTTTAAGCGCATTGCATATCTGATGCAAAATAGTCGGATAAAATGTGGAATCAGTTCGTATTCTAAGATTAATATATGGTGAGTCAGTTTCCAGCGGAGCAATTCTAATACCGGCTCCTGAACTCATCAGAAGGTTTCCAGTATCGTTATCAATTTTCGTATAGGGATAGAAAAGTAATGTATCATCTGAGAAATGCTCATCATCAGGAAGAGCGGGCATCCTGGGATGCTTTTCATAGAGGTGAATTCGTGGTTTCCGCTGAAGCATATTCAATAGCTCGGCATCATCCAGATTGCAGATTATTGAAGTATTAGTGTTCGGATAAGCATTCTGAAGCATATCAGTCAGGTACATTGCCGGCCATATATCCGCAGGAGCAGGTCCGCTGTAAATCACTACCCGGTATGGCTTCAAAATACTGTTCGGAAAATGAATGACGTTCCCTTTTTTATAGCTCCTGAGAAACGATTTCTTCAGAATACGTCTAAAAATAGTCGACAGGTTACTCATTCAAGGTCCTCCAGTAGAAATCCGGCAAATGTTCTTGCAGTTAAAGTATAGGCTTCTCCAGTGAATACGGACTGCAGAACGGTCATTGCGGATCCGAATCGATTCTGCTCATAATGAATAAGTCCAAGAGCGATTAGAGGCATTCCCTCTCCGGGGAAATTTTCAGCAAGAAACGAAGTAATCATTTCAGCTTCTGAATAATCCCCTGTCTGCAGCAGGGCAAAACTAAGATCGAGAGCGGAATAGTAGCGCTCCATTGATGTTCTCGCTGATGTCCAGGATTCCCTGTAGTATTGTGCCGCAAGTTCCGCATCCCCCCTGAACTGTGCCGCGAGTCCATAGGCCCTTGCTGTGAGCCATTGATCGGCATTAATAGAATCAATAGAGTTGCAGGCGAATTCCGAAAGACCGCAACTCCAGGCTAATCTTGCGTACCAATACTCAAAATACCCGGTTTCAAGCGGATATAATTCAAGAATCAGAATCAGAATATATGCATGCCTGTTCTGACCGGCATAGAGGGCCTCCTCAAGAAATCTGCTCAGTATCCGGACTTCTCCGCCTGAATCGTTTTCTTCCTGATAAGCGGCTCCCGCTTCGACGAATTTACCTTGTATCTCCAGGTCTGATCCGGATGATATCAGAAGGACTATTGAAATAAGGAATTGAAAAACCATTGGTCTACTCCAGTATTCGCGAAAGCAGTCTCTTAAGAAGTCGGAGATAACTCAGGAAACCTGCTAAAGCTGACAGAAGCGCTATTACAGTCAAAGGCCAGTGAAGAGATATAAATATGTGTTTATCGGGGAAAGCCAGTTTACCTGAAGAAACTATCAGCAGAGTATAGCTGAAAAGAACTGCGAGACGTTCTCCAGTTGTTATAGTGACAACCGGTACGAGAATGCTCCAGGATATAACTGAAAGAGCCAGAAGCATCAGGAGATGGTAACCCGCAAGAATGCTGGCGCTTACAGTATCAATAGCTTCAAGAGAGATAGAGAGTGAAAAGAGAGCTATTGAGAGAAATAGCTTGTCCGCGATAAAATCCATAACCTTGCCTGGATATGAGGCCTGTTTTAACCTTCTTGCTAACCAGCCGTCAAGGTAATCAGATATGCTGCAGACCAGGATTATCCAGAAAAGCAGTTTCATATTATGAGATCGATAGATGACCAGGAGAATTGCCGGAACACCAAGAAGGCGAACCCATGTTACCAGAGCCGGCAGAACGGGAAGTCTTTTTGAGATATCAGTGGTTATCCGCTGTATTTCATGTTTGATTATAACCGGATATTTCCACTGGTTCCTGGATTTCGAATTACTGATTATCTGAACCACCTTCTGCATTTCCTGAATTAAACAGACTGTCAAGCGAATTCATGCCTATCCAGCTCTCCTCCCAGGAAATAGAGGATGAGAAAAAGATTCCTGACAAACGCTCAAGATCTGCAGGTCCTATAAACGCATCAGGATGAAAATTTCCTTCAGGTGATGTATGCATCCATCCCAGTGACAGTACAGAAGCAATAGTTGAACCGTAATCATCATCCAGAAGATCAGGCGGAATACGCACTTCATATGATATATCATTGTATAGCTGGAATCGGCCGTACCAGGAGAGGGCAATTCCCAGATCTCTTCTGGTCACAGGAATATCGCTTCCTCTTCCCTCCATCCAGATTTCTGCTTCAACAATTCTTCCACTTTTTACAAGAAGACAGATCAGAGGAATAAAAGCCTTTTTATTGCCATTGCTAAGCTGAGATTTAAGCATTCTTTCGGAATACTGATTCCAATTAGTACTCTCCTCCGATTGGAAATGGAATCCGGATGCTTCCAGCCAGAAATCCCTATTATCCTGAAATGAAGCAAATGATGTTGATACAGCAAACAGGATAATTACAAGAATAATACTGGAGCGGGTAACGGGGATTGAACCCGCGACATTCAGCTTGGGAAGCTGACACTCTACCAACTGAGTTATACCCGCTCTGAAACGATGAACTGAACAGATATTCAAGTTACCTCCATAATTCATACACTCAAAGATTCATAAGAACAGCAGAATAGACAGGTTTTGCTTCACCCTCAAGCCACCAGCCGTTTCCGCTCTTTCCAACTGTAAGAATCTGTCCGCTTTTCACCTGAACCTGTACCGGCGTTTCATGATCGTGAAGCAGGTTCGTGCAAATAACTGAAGCTACCGCTCCTGTTCCGCAGGCAAGTGTTTCCCGTTCAACACCCCTCTCCCATGTTCGTATCATGATTCTGGAATCACCGAGAATGGAAACATAGTTCACATTAGCTCCGGCAGCACCGAATACCTCATTGTTCCTGATTAAAGGCGCATGTTCATTGAAACCATCGAAATCATCTTCATCGATAAACACCACTGCATGCGGAACACCGGTATCCAGAAAGGATACCAGTATCTTTTTCGAAGGGAGGTCAAGTGGTTTATTGAGAAAATGTATCTCCGGGGTCGTCATCCAGATTCTTGCAGTGTTTGAAGATGTTATTTCAGCTTCATGAATTCCAACGTCACTTCTGAATGCGAATATACCGCTGTCCGGGACGATACCCTGCAGGGCAGCATACATAGCAATACATCTTCCTCCGTTCCCGCACATCCCCGCCGGATTTCCATCGCTGTTATAGTACTTCATTCTGAATGGATACTCCGGATCGGCTTTCATTTCAAGCAGACCGTCAGCTCCTGCAGACAGCCCTCTTTGACAGATATCGCGAATAAATTCAGTGCTCAGAATGTGATCAAGGGAGGAATCCATATTATTGAACGTTATGAAATCATTTCCCGCGCCGCTCATCTTTACGAATTCAATCTTCATAATCGAACCTCATTCAGAAGCATTTGCATCTCCTCCGCAGCTTCTATGTTACCAGGATCTTCCTCCAGAAGGATATTATACTCATGTATTGCATCCGGATATCTGGCGCTGGAAGCATAGAATCTTGCCAGAAGCAGCCTCAACTCCGATATGGAACCACACCAGTACATAAATGTCTCAATATCCTCAGCAAGATAATCAAGATTATAGTTACCCTGAATATACAATTGAATCAGGTCATTAAGCATCATCTGTGTCACATCCTGTGGTCCTCCACCGGACACACCAAGTAGAAGAGCTGCTGAAAGCATGTTCGGATCATTATTCTCGAGACCTTCATCAGCAAGATAACCGGATGCCGATCTCGGGTCCGCGAGAATCGCTCGTGCGGCATCATAATTATCGCAGCAATGAGAATATCGCTTCTCAAACAGGAATTCTCTGTGGAATATATCCTCATTTCCTCCCACTCTGAATATTCGGAGAGAGGGGCCTTGAAAAACAAGTGAGAATGAATCCAGTGCGGAAGGATCGTATTGCATTTCCAGAGCGACCGCATCGGGAGGAATATCAGTCAATCCAGCCAGATAACACAATCCCGAGTAGCTTCTATCAAAGAGGAAATCCGCCTGATAAACCAGGAGATCACATTCCTTTTCTTTCATGAAAGCTAGAAGACTGTCTTCAGGCTGGAATATTACTTCAGCAAATCTGATTATTGTATCTCTGTTCTTTTCACTTTCAAAAAACGTATGAGTAACAACAGGATGTTCAGCATAGGCTGATATTATGCCCGAAATATGCCAGAAACTGAGAAATGCTTCACCCTGCTCTGATTCTCTGTCAATCCAGAGAATCATTTCATCCACTTCGTTATCGCTGAGGAGTGATGCGGTATTCCTGAAATCAAGACCGGTGGATGACAGAGCTTCAGCGATACCTGCAGGGAAAACAGATTGAATGATAATCAGGGCAACCACAGGTATTACAGCCCAGGTTTTCTTCAGTGATTCCGCAATAACGGGTATCAGGGCAACTGCGAGCAGGATATGGAGTCGGTCAAAAAAGAGATATCCGGCAAATGATAAAGACAGAAACCAGAAGAGTAGAGTATTTCTTTTATTTCTGAAAAATGAAGGTATTCCAGGTATTGCTGCTATCAAGGGAATCCCGAACAGGAAAAGGAACTGAGCGGGAGTTGGTGTTGTATACCCTGAAACCCAGAACAATCTTGCGTCTGGTGAAAGTAGAGACGGGTCTGATGGATGAGCAAACGCGAAACGGAGTTTTGCCATAATTACCGCTCCGACATGTCCGGTTGAACCTGACCCTGCCAGAACAGATGTCAGAGCAAGAGCTGAAGCTGACCAGAACAGCCATTTCTTTCCTGATGAGGGAATCAGGAGAAAGAGGGCTATTACAGTGGCAGGACTTATCCATGCGGCATCATGCCTCATGTGGGTAAGAAGAACTGCTGCTGAAATCTGCGCTATGGCAAGTGATATCCTCAGTTTACCCGGAACCTTCCCGGTGCTGCATTCTTTCCAGAGAATGTAGAGAAGGAGAAAAAAGGAGATGAAAACAGTAACTTTCCATGCGGCAAGAGCAAGGAATAGAATCACTCCAGGAGCTATATAGACAGCAAATGCTTCTCCACAGGCCTCATTCTTTCTTGAAAGAGCTCTTTCGGTAAGCCATCCTAAGATAACAATCAATGGAAGCGCTACTGTTTCTCTGTAGAATGATTCGCCTCTGGTTCTGAGCAGAGCCGGCAGAAGAAAAGCGTAAAGTGAGGAACCCGTAAGTGCATACGGGATACTATAATCAGCGGCACGGAGCCAGAAGTATAGAGCAGGTATCGTCAGAAGAGGAAACAACAGGCAGAATAAGCGGATAAAACTATTGAAATCACCACCTGTAATTCTGTGAAGTCCTCCGGCCAGGTATTCCTCGAAAATGGAATTCTCCGATGTTGACATTCCTTCAGGGTGCATAACAAGCTTATCATCAGCAGGTATATCCCGACCTTCAGATATCATCTTCGCATACCTGTACGATTGTGTTGTCTCACCCTGCATTCTCGAAGGAGGAGGCATTATGATGTCTGAAAACCAGCTTCTGAAGATCAGTCCGCCTGCAACAGCGAGAAGAAGTAATAAAGCAATGGGAATAATTCTTTTGCTATTTGACATTTTTCAGATGCATCTCGTTGAATGTTCTGAAATTATTCTGAAATCACATGATGATTTCAGTTTCAGGATAGCAGATCCACATGCTGTTTGGCGATAATTGCAGACATCAGCTTAAGCGTTTCTACCGGTCCTGATCCACCTATTGCAACAGATTCAACTGTTTCCCAGCTATGTCTGTTCAACTGTTTTTCAAGTTCATCCAGGGGGGTAATAGATGGAAGATCACGTTTATTGAACTGCAATATGGTGGGCAACTTGGTCATATCCAAACCATATGATTCAAGATTGGTTTCCAGATCTTCAATACTGTCAAGGTTTGCATCCAGTCGTTCAGTCTGACTGTCAGCAACGAAAACGACGCCGTCAACTCCGTCGAGTATTACCCGCCTGCTCAGTGAGTAGTATGCCTGACCAGGAACTGAGTATAAATGAAGCCTTATTCGATCATTTCCGATGGTTGCGAAATTAATTGGAAGGAAATCAAAAAAGACTGTTCTTTCTCCACGTGTGCATAGTGTAACCAGACGTCCTCTATGCTCGGGAGTGATAATATCACGAATCCTTCTCAGATTCGTTGTTTTCCCTGATAGCCCTGGTCCGTAATATACAATTTTGTATGCAACTTCATTTACTGATCGATGCATATTAAAATATCAGCCCTTCCATTTTAAAGTTAGAGTATATAATTACCATCTTCTCTTCGATCAGCAAGGTCTGCTAGAATTGCAGCTGCGACCTTAACGGTAATCCTTACTTTTCCCTGAACGAGATCAGGTGCTCCGAATAATTGCTCATCAAGAAGATAACTCAATACAGGCCTTAACCTTCTAGCTCCAATGTCTTCAGTTTCCTCGTTAAGATAATTTGCTGTTTTTGCGACTATAGCGGCTACTTTTCTATTCAATTGAATTGAAACTCCATCAGCCTCAAGGAGCGCGGTGTACTGACTTAATAGAGAATTCTCGGGTTCGATCAGAATTCTGAGAAGATCTTCCTCAGAAAGGGGGTCCAGTGTAACCCTCATAGGAAATCGACCCTGCAGTTCAGGAATCAGATCAGAAGGGCTGGATCCGTGAAATGCTCCGGCAGCTATGAAAAGAATATAATCTGTCTTCACAGGTCCCCACCTTGTCTGAACAGTACAGCCTTCAACTATAGGAAGAAGATCCCGCTGAACTCCCATTCTTGAGACATCAGGTCCTTTACTCTCATTGAAACCTATTATTTTATCAATCTCATCAATGAAAATAATTCCCTCTTCCTGTGCCAGTTGAAGCCCCTGCTCAATATGACCGCTTCCCTCGAGGAGTCTTCTCATCTCATCTTCCTGCAGTCTTTTACGAGCCTTGGATATCGTGAGTTTACTCCGTCTTCTTCTTGTGCCTATCATCTTGTTCATGATATTTTTAAGATTCTCGCCTGCGGAATTATCGAACCCGCCGCCCGGCATCATAGGAAATATTTCCATATGGGGTGTATTCTCAGCAAGGATGAGTTCAATCTCTGTATTTTCCAGAAGACCCTTTTCAAGCATATTCTTCAGTTCGATGCTGGTTCTTGAACTGTAACCTGTTTTCTGCAGGCTTTCGATCAGTTTCGCCGTAACATTGTCGTTTACTTCCTGTTCCCAATTTCTGCGGGCGTTCTCCGCTGCGATATTCACTCCCTTGCGAACCAGAGATCTGACCATTGATTCTACATCACGACCAACATAACCCGTTTCAGTGTACTTCGTTGCTTCGACTTTCACAAAAGGAGCTCCGGTAAGATCAGCAATTTTTCTTGCTATTTCAGTTTTTCCGATTCCGGTAGGGCCCATCATTATAAGATTACTTGGATATATTTCAGATCTTACGTCCGGAGGAGTGTTCCTTCTTCTGAACCGGTTACGCAGGGCTATCGCAACTGCTCTTTTGGCATTGTCCTGACCGATTACATACCGGTTAAGCCATTGAACGGTTTCAGACGGTGTAAGTATTCTGTCCATCAGTAAAGCTCCTCAACCTGTATATCACCACCGGTATAGATACAGATTCCTGAAGCTACAGCTATGCTTTCCAGAGCCATTTTAGCGGGTCCCATCTGCGTATGTCTGTCAAGCGCTCTGGCTGCTGCCAGCGCGTACGCCTGACCGGAACCGACTGCTACAATACCATCTTCTGCTTCAACAATTTCTCCTGAACCACCGATTATAAGAGCATGCTCTCTGTCCACCGCAGCAATCAGAGCCTGAAGCTGCCTCAGATATTTATCAGTTCTCCATTCCCTTGCAAGATCTACTGCTGCGCGAGGCAGATTGCCTCTTGCCGCTTCAAGTTTTTCCTCAAGTCTCTCAACAAGCGCGAAAGCATCCGCCCCCGTGCCGGAAAATCCAACAAGTACAGTTCCCGAATACAATTTGCGAATTTTACGTGCTGTGCTTTTTACAATGGTTTCACCCAGGGTGACCTGGCCGTCAGCAGCCATTGCTGCTTTCCCGTTTCGAACAATGCCTATTACCGTTGTGGCATGAATATCCATTATCAGGAACCCCCTGTAAGAGTGTTTACCCACGAATATCGTCCGGAAGCATATCCTGGATCGGGAATTGAAGCAGCATAAGAAGCTGGAGCATTCAGAATATCATTAAGAAGAGCCTCAGATACGATCTCGCTTTTTGTAAGAGCTAAATACATAAGAGATGGACGTCCGGCTTTGGCAGTCATCCATGCGACAGCCTCAGGTGAAACTCTGTTACTCTCTGTGAGATACCACTCGGCCCATTCCATGGAAGTATCAGCTCCATCATCAAGTAGTCTTTGCGCGAATATCCGGATTATCGATGCGTTTTGAGGATCATCGATGTGGTTTGCAAGTACAAGTCCCGCTGATACCGATGACATGATCTGTCCTCTTGAAGCAAGTACAATCATGCTCTCAAGAATATCACCGGGAGAAGCATCTGACTTAAGACGGAATTCGGTGGGGCTGGATGCATCGATATATTCGAATATTATGAATAATCCGCTCTCGATCGGATTCAATCTTGAATTGATAGGTGTATTTTCCGCAATTCTTGAAAATGTCTCATATGCCAGTTCTACAATCTGCAGGGACATCGTATCAGACGGTATTGCTAAATCATCCAGAACTCTCCTTGCTCCTATGTAATCGGTAAACATCAAAGACATTTCCACTCTCAGCCAGGCAAAAGGAATGGAACCGTCATCCAGCACTTCAAAAAGATTGTCGTACTCGATTTTCTGTTGATAACCAAGCGAACCGTCAATGCCTGTAGCAAGATTCGAGAGATAAGCGGAATAACCAATTAGTTCCTGGTTCCCCAATCTTTCACCCTCA
Organism: uncultured bacterium; assembly: GCA_965372215.1. Lineage (GTDB taxonomy): Bacteria > Fermentibacterota > Fermentibacteria > Fermentibacterales > JCC-6 > Aegiribacteria. The sequence continues at coordinate 36,754 of CBDVBK010000003.1, forward strand.
CCGCGGATGCTGCGGGAAATGGCAATCAGCGTGTCTCTCGCCGCAGCCGGCCCGTATATTCCATCAACCAGCTTTGCTACAATTGTCGCTCTGAATGGAAGTATTTCAGCCCATTCGTCGGGCAGAGTTATGAAAAGCCTTTCTGCTCCATCAAGAGCCATCATAACGCTGTCCGGTTCTCCAACAGAAAGATAGTGATAAGCCATCTGGTGATATGCTGAAACATAGTTTCTGAGCAGCTGCAGTGTCTGGTCACACTTATGAATGCCGGGATCATATACTCCAGTGAACAGATAGTCATCCATCAGCTGCCATCCCCTATAGCTGTTAACGGCATCAATTACCCGGGAATCCGTCACGCGATAGGCTATTCCTTCCATCTCCTGATAATTCTCAAGGAATTGTCTGCTGTCCCTCGTGACTGTGCCGGCGAAATATATTTCTCTTCCATGTACAGGTTTTCTCCGGATCATTTCAAGAAGAACAAGATCCTGCATTGAAAGAGCGCCCTGATTCGCCGTCCCTTCGGTCGGCATGGCTATAGCCAGTCTGTCATTCGTTATCGCCCATGGAAAGGCCTGATTGAATGTTGTTCTTAAAATCTCACCATCCACGGGGGAATGTTCCGGTTCTATATCAGCATTCACATGAAAATAGTGAGGACCCCAGATAAATACCGGCCTGAGTGAATCAACAAGACCATGATTTCTGTAATCAAGAAGAAGAGAATCTCGATCTATCAGCTGATCAACGTACCAGTTTGTATTCATAAGGCTAAGATTGCTGACAATGACATCACGTCTTATGCCAAGAACTCCCTGTACGAACCAGAGCGGGAATGTATCGTTGTCTCCGTTTGTTATCAGAATGGCATTTTCAGGACAGCTTTCAAGAAGGTTAATACCATAATCCTGCGCAAATAGAGATTCGGATCTGTCACACCTGTGCATATTTGCTCCCAGAGATGCGACAGGTATCAGCAGAGCAATCCATGCGAGTCTTGATCTGTCCGGGAGGAAATCCTTTAATATCGATACGAGTCCGATTCCGGAGAATATCGCAAAAAACGCAAACGAAGCTCCGAAAAAGTAATCCCGCTCACGCACTTCTCCAAGAGTTGTACCCTCAATACCTGTTTTAAAATTCAATATCAGGAAAATAAAGAAAACAGATGACATCAGGAAAAGGAAGCCGAGGTACAGTAGAAGTTTCGGCCGTTTCATTCCAATAACGAATATTCCGTATATAGCCCCGAAAACCAGGATTATCTTCATCAGCATGGATACAGCGAAACCGGCCTGTCCGCCAAGAAGACGATCCCATCCATCATCAACACGTCCGGATTGCCAGGACAGGTACTTGAGATAGAGTTTCATCTGATCGAGAAATGGCCCTTTTCTTTCGAATATTGATGTGCTTCCGTACTGTTCTCTGCTGAAAGCTTTCGCGAAGGCGGTCCAGTCCGATGCATCCGTTTCATTAATTTCCGGATTTTGAACGGCTCTGACGGGCATATAAAGGTGAATGCTGAAAGCCAGAACGACAAGACCGAGCATTGTGAGTATGAACCAGGATTTCTTCCAGATAACGCTCCGCTTTCGAAATGCGTAAATCAGGTACATCAGAAGGATTGGAGGACCGGCTATTAGCGGAACGCTTCCATGATTCGCTACCGCGAGGATAAGAAGATAAGAGATGAGTAAAAGGTACCTTGCTTCTCCCCAGCCACCGTTGTCCGGTTTGAGTGTCTTCCCTTTCTTCTCAGCGTATCTGTCAATCCAGCAGTCAAACAGCAGGAGTATGATAAAAGTCAGAAGAAGAGCTGTGGCATAGGTTTCCGTAGCGTTACTGTTCCTCCAGATGGAATAGCTGAATGCCGCTATTAATCCAGACAGGACCGACATGGGTCTGTACCATATACTGTCGAAATTCATCCTGTGACCCCAGCGCTGCACCAGCCGCGCGAGTATTCCAATCGCAAATGCGGCGGAGAACGCGCAGAGCAGATTAACTCTTGGAGCAATTGCCGGTATGAAAGAAAATAGAATTGTGCTGAATCTCCCCAGAAGAACAAATAACGGAACTCCGGGAGGATGAGGCACTCCTGCTGTCCAGGAGCAGGTAAGGTATTCTCCACTGTCCCAGAAACTGACACTTGGCGCAAGGGTAAGGAGATAAACAGCTCCGGCAGCGAATCCCACAAGAATCGCAATGATTCTGTCAATCCTGATTCTTTTTCTATCCTCGTTTTGTATTCTCACTCTTCCCCCCTGGGATGTGCTTTTCTATATACTTCTTTTAGTCTTTTCCTTGTCAGATGAGTATAAATCTGCGTTGTTGAGAGACTGGCATGCCCAAGCATCTCCTGCACAGCTCTCAGGTCTGCCCCATTATCGAGCAGGTGGGTAGCGAAACTGTGCCGAAACGTATGTGGTGTTGCCCCTGCTGCCCTCGCAGCGCTTCTGACTCCGACTGCAACAATACGGCGGATATCTCTCGGGTCAAGCTTTCTACCACGAACACTGACAAAGAAAGTACCAGGATCGGGATTATAATCACGAATAAGTTCGCTTCTTGCTGACAGCCAGGACTCCAGTGAAATGCAGGTTAATCCGGGTACAGGGATAATCCTTTCCCTGTTTCCCTTTCCCACCACTCTAACCTGTTTCTGCTGGAGATCCATATCGCTCAGCCTCAGCGTAACGGTTTCAGCCGCCCGTAGACCGGCACCGTAAAGCAGTTCAACTATTGCTCTGTTACGTTTACCGATAGCTGTAGTGTCATCGTAGCTGTTTATGATCTGAGTGACTTCTGAGATGCTCAGAAAACCGGGTAGCTTTCCCGATACTCTGGGCATGGTCAACAGGCGGGCAGGATTACCGGATATTCTATCTGTTTCCTGAAGCCAACCGCCGAATGTCCTGAGAGATGAGACCTCTCTCACAAGAGTTTTTGAATCAAGACCACGGCCAGCTTCATGACGAAGATAACTGCGAAGGTTCAGTGTTTTGAAACTTTCAATAATATCGTCTGAGCTGCACCATTTATAATAGCGGTGCATATCCGCTCTATATGCTCTTATGGTATGTTCTGAGAACTTTTTTCCATGACGAAGCTCCTGACAGAATTGCTCTATCAATTCGATATTCTCTTCTTGCAGCTTGGACACCAGATACCTTTCTTTCTCTCTTCCAGTATTGTGAAGCCACACCTTGGACAAATTCTATTAAGAGGTTTATTCCATATCGCATATTTACACTCAGGATAACTGCTGCACGAATAAAATACCCTCCCTTTTCGGGATCTTTTTTCCACCAGTTCTCCCCCGCAGTCTGGAATCGGACAGGAAACCCCGGCGGGAACAGGTTCCGTATAATCACAGTCAGGATATTTCTCGCACCTTAGATACCTGCCGTACCTTCCGGTATTCAGCAGCAGTTTCCCACCGCAGACAGAACAGGATCGACCTTCGAATATGACAGCAGAATGTTCCTCTAACGGCTTTGAGAATTTGCATTTTGGAAAAGCTGTACAGGCTTTGAATTTACCGTACTTTCCCCACCGCACTACGAGTGGAGAACCGCACTCAGGGCAGGTTTCCTCTGTGGTTTCCTGCAGATCGCTTATTACATCGGAAATTGTTGCCATCGCTTTCTCAAGTGAGGACACCAGAGGAAGATTCATTGTTTTTAGAACATCAACGTAGGATTCATCACCATTTGCTATCGAATCCAGAAGATCTTCCATTGAAGCGGTAAATCCGATTTCAAAGATATGAGGAAACATCCTGACAAGTAATCGTTCTGTAGTAGTTCCGAGCTCGGTAGGTTTCAGGAGGTTTCCTTCCTTTTCCACATATTTTCTGTTTTTCAGTGTTTTGATGGTGCTGACGTATGTTGATGGTCTGCCAATTCCCTGTTTTTTCATCTCAGCCACAAGTCTTGCTTCAGAGAATCGTGGTAGTGGTGAGGTAAATTTCTGCTCCCGGGTTGCTGAATCGAAAATGACACTCCCTTTTTTCATTTCCGGAAGTTCTTTCTCAATTCGAATGAATGCCGGGTCGATTATGGAGTACCCCTGCGATAATAGACGATCTCCCGTACATTTGAATCCCAGATCAGCGCCGGTGATGGTATAAGTAGTTTTCTCTATCTCTGCATCCTTCATCTGTGTTGAAACGAAACGGTTCCATATGAGAGAATAAAGAGCAAGCTGAGAAGATGAAAGAACTTTGGAAACGCTTGAAGGAGTTAATTTGATATTGACGGGTCTTATTGCTTCGTGAGCATCCTGTGATCCTTTCGAACTTCGGTATCTGTTTGGTGATTTTGACACCGCATTACTGCCATAAATATCTGATATATACTCCCTGCATTCCTTTATGCTCTCAGGACTGATTCGAACCGAATCCGTTCTCATATATGTGATAAGACCACTGCGTTCCTGATTGCCGAGAGATATTCCTTCATATAATTGCTGGGCAATTGTCATTGTTTTGGAGGGTGAATAGGAAAGCCTGGTTGAAGCTGCCTGTTGAAGTGTGCTTGTTATAAATGGAGGAGGAGGTTTTACGGTTCGAACTTTTTTCTGTATTCCGGAGAGATTCCATTCACCTGCATATTCTGTAAGCCTTCTAAATATACTCGAAGCCTCTTCGGATGATCGGGGAGCTTTTCCCGGTTTATCGACTCTTTTCCCATCTACGGTTTCAAGAGAAGCTCTGATAATTTTATTCTTCTGATGAAATTCTGCTTCGATAAGCCAATGCTCAACCGGAACAAAGCTGCTGATTTCGTCTTCCCGCTGCTGAATGATTCTAAGAACAACTGTCTGAACTCTTCCCGCGCTTTTCCCTCTACCGATGATTTTCTGAAGGTAGGATGATATTTTGTATCCTACAAGCCTGTCCATAACACGTCTTGCCTGTTGAGCATCGACAAGATTCATGTCTATAACACTTGGATTGTTAAGTGCTTTGAGCACAGTATCTTTAGTTACCGCGTTGAATCTGAGTCTCTTGAATACTCTGCCGTCTTCTTCAAGAATCTGTGAAAGGTGCCAGCATATAGCTTCACCTTCTCTGTCAGGATCAGCCGCAAGGTAGATTCTGGAAAAACCCGAAGCTTTTTTCTTTAATTGAGCTACTATTTTTCTCTTATCCGGAAGGATGGTGTATGTTGGCTTGAAATTGTTCTTCTCATCAACACCAATGTAATGCCTGGGCAGATCTCTAACATGGCCATAGGACGCGATTATTTCGTACCTGTCACCAAGATAACTCTGCAGACTTCTGGCTTTCGCCGGAGATTCTATTATCACGAGGTTCTTATTGTTTTTCATATATCTTTCAAATGAACTGATCTTACGAAACGTGTCCTTTCGCTGGAAATCGTTTGGCGGGAACAGCCATCAGTTCAGATTAGTCATCCAGTCATAAATATTTTCAGAAATCAGTGTTCTGATTTCCGGTATAGTCGCCTGTTTTCTCTGCAGGAAATAGGGGCTGTTCGATTGAGATATCACTGTGAAACTGTCTGAGATGAAAGAAAACAAATCTGAATCATAATATTCATTTTCACGGTAATAGAGAACCATTTGATCAACTACCGTGGAATCAAGCATTGATCCTAGATTGCTGATCAGTGCAGTTCTTCTCTCAACTGGTTCCGGATGAAGAATTGACATTATAAAAACCGTATATCCATCTGCTGTATGAATCAGTGATATAGCGTCAATTTTAATAGAAATCGATGCGGCTATATACGCGACAGGGTAGGAAAGAAGGTTAAGCGAATCTCTGAGAATATCAATGCCGCGAACCGGTGTCGAGAGTAAAAGTCTGGGCGGTTCAATTTCATCCGGAGTTTCCGGGAATTCTGGAATCCGTATATCCCGTAATGAAATTATTTCAGTGTGTGCATCGGGTACTGAAGCAAGGCTGTCTTCAAATGAAACGAGCGAGTCAGGCTGCACTTCCGTTAACAGAGTATCCGAAAGTGAATCGGATTCCGGAAGCTCTGCAGAGACAATTGAGTCTGAGTTGGAAATGGAGTAACGCATCCCTGATGCATTCATATTGCTGTTATTGAACAGATTAATTGGATCAATCAGAAAAAACGCGATCAGGATAAGAACAGTTGCCGTAATTGTAATGCTGGCAGGTGACAGTTTTGAGATAATATCCAGCTTTTTATTTCCGGATTTTCTTATCTCATCCTTCCGGATTACCTTCTTGTGATCATGGTCCTGTTTCCGACTGTATCCAGGTTTGTTGTCCAGCGGGCGGTCAACAACCCGTCCTTCAGAAACGCATTTCTCACAGACATGCATTTTTCGGTCAAAACATTCTGAACAGGTCAGTTCTCCACATGTTCTGCATGGAACAAGTTTCTGGACACTTGTTGGAGTGCGGCCGCAGATATGGCATCGTTCGACCGATATCATCTCTTCAGCAGCAGTTGTGATTACAAGTCCTTCATCGATATCCTCGGAATTGTCTGTTTCTTTTTCTTCAGAATATCCGTTTTGTTTGTCAATATCAGTTTCATTCGTCTGAAGTGATCCGGAAGTTATTTCCTCCTGATTAACATCAGCCGAAATGTCTGTTTCTTTTGTAACTGTTGAATAGGATCTGGGCAGCAGATCAACGTAGGGGTACATCCTGTTTTGAAGAATTCTTGCCTGTTCCATTGAAATACCCTCGATGAGAATATTCGGAGAATTGTCTACTTTTTCTCCGGCTTCATCACGGGACATTCCCAGTTCGGTTATCAGCATTTCAATAACTTTTTCTTTCTCTTCGTCCCTGCTGAGCCGAACCAGGAGAAGATCAACAGCCTGACTATCTATCACTCTATCCTCTCTTTTCATTAAGAACGAGTGAGAACTGTCGATGCAGCCTTCGCATTACAATCCTGCTTGCTTTTCTGAGTGTCTCAAAAACACCGATTCCTTCAATCGCGACAGACTCAATACATGGAACCCGTTCAAGGCCTAGCTCTTTTCTAATTACTTCTGATGGTAGAATATCAGGCAGATCACGTTTGTTATTCTGAAGAACCAGGCTGAGACCTTTACGTTTTGTATACCTTAGATTCTCCTTCAGATCTCTGAGACTTGCAATATTCGCATCCATCCTTGCCCTCTGAGAATCTGCCACAAAGATGATTCCATCTGCGCCCTGCAGAATGAGTTGGCGGCTATCCGAGTACATCGCCTGTCCAGGAACACTGTAAAGGTGCAAACGAACCTTGAAACCGTATATCATTCCCGAATTAACAGGCAGGAAATCAAAGAAAAGAGTCCGTTCATTTCCAGTCGCGAGAGATATAAGTTTGCCCCGGTCAGAAGACGGGATCACTGAATGGATATGTTTAACATTTGTTGTTTTGCCTGAAAGTCCAGGACCTGCATAGACAAGTTTGCAATCGATCTCTCTTGAACTGTAACTAACTGTCGCCATTCAAATTATCTCCGTTCTCAGAATCATTTATCTCATCTTCTTTATCTGAGAATTCCTCTTTCATTCCTTTTCTGAACATATGCAGCGCCTGTCCTACTGATCTCGCAAGATCAGGGATTCTCTTCGCTCCAAAAAGCAGAAGAAGAGCTACTATTATCAGAATAATTTCGCCGGTACCTGGACGAAACATCATTTCATCACCCCTGTCACAATATCATTTTTCTAGAACCAGCGGTAAAGATAACCCACAAACATCAGTCCCGCAAAACTCATCAGATTCATCTTGAAAGCTATTTCCTCCAGAGCGAACCTGAAAACAATAAGATCAAAGCCAAAAGGACCCACCGAGAACTCAAGCGATCCGGAGAAGAACGACCTCAGAGCAATTGATGATTCCGGAAGTATAGCCGCTATTCCCTCTCCAAAAGCTGTACCCGTCATCATTCCAAGGAATGAGATCATTATCCAGAATCGAGTAGAACGATTATGAAGCACTTCTCCTCCAGTATTATATTAATCTATCCCTGATAACAGGTTGAATCAACCCCTGCTTCCCGTATCCAGGGAAAACCCTTTCTCAGCAATATAACTGCAACAATACCGATTACTGTTCCAGAAAGAACACCCCAGATTACAAGTGGTAGAACAAGAGCACCGACTGGAAGACCGGGCAGTAGCAGCATTGCCAGACATAATTGAATAAACAAACTGCAAAGACTGCCGGCAACCGATATACCTGTAACGGAGAATACTTTTCTCAGATTTCCCATAACGATGGATGACACCATTCCGCCTGCAAGTGAAAGAAGATAAGTTGGAGTTGCAATTATTCCAAGTAATAAAGCTGCTCCGGTTGACCTGAGAATGTTAATTCTCAAGCCTGTCATCGTACCGTATCTTATTATCGCTGAAACAGTAACTACATTACCAAGACCAAGCCTGAGAAACGGGAAGGGTTTTGGAACGAGATTTTCGAGTACACCAATTCCAATTGCAAGAAGCACAAGGAATACTTCTGCCCGAAAATGACCGGTAAGCTTATTCATCATTATTTTCTGATATCACCTCTCGCATAAGGGTTTCTATTTTTGAGAGGAGAACCGGACTGTCGAAAAGAAGTCTTGCCCTTTCCAGGGCGCCTTGCGAAAGCCTTTTGCGCAGAGTTGAATCATCCATTCGTCTTATCGCATCAGCAAGGGCATTAGAACTATCAGGCTGCACTATGATACCTGATACTCCATCCTCATTAACCCATGGAACACCTGTTTGAATTGAAGTACTTATAACGGGCGTACCGCATGCCATTGCTTCGGTCTGAACAATACCGAAGGCTTCGCTCCTCAGAGTTGATGGAAGGACAAGGCATTGTGCGCCCTGATAAAGCTGAACAAGACTGTCATCATCAGGGTCATGAATAATCTCGATGTTGAGTCTGTCTTTACTGACAGCATGCTGAATATCCTTCAGTAATGGTCCTCCACCAACCATGATGAGCTTGCGATTCGGCAAATGCCTCCACGCTTTCAGCAATACATGGATACCTTTATACTTCCTGAATCTTCCCACAAAAAGAACATAATCACCTTTTCCCATTGAATCTGAAGGTTTGAAACGGCTGAGATCGGTACCAATCGGTATTACTGAAATATTCTTCAATCGTGATAGAAATGCAGATGTCTCAGCGTAAACAGGTGAAGTAGTGATTACCGCGCTGGCACGATTCAAAAACCTGCGAAGAAAAGGACCATAAAAGGGAAGAAATACAGCTTGTCTCACTATATCACTGTGATATGTGACTATATACGGCGTACTTCGCCCTGCCATCAGCCAGGATAATACCGCGGAAGGCAGAGGAACATGAAAATGCACCAGATCAGCTGAGATTTCTTTAAAAGTGTCAATTAATTCAGGGCAGATTGGATTCGACATCACTCTTCCGATGCAGGGAGTTGTCCTGACTTTAAAGCCTGAGATTTCCATATCAGTATCATTACTGTTATCTCCTGCAATCAGTACTTCCACATCATGCCCTGAATCCGCAAGGAACGATGATAGATCATGTATGTACCGCTCAATCCCTCCGCGAACCAGAGGATGCACATCTTTGTAAACCTCCAGAATTCTCACTTCGAAAACTCCCTGTACACGCCAAGTACGTCTTCTGCCATGCGTTTCACTGAAAATCCGGAGGCGAATTCAATCAGGCTCTTCTTATCGTAAACCGTATCAAGAGATTCAAGTATGGCTCCTGCTATAGAATTTGAGTTATGGTTTGAAGCTATATTCGAAATTCCCGAGAATATCTCTACTAGCGCGTCCGCCGGAGTCAATACCGACGGGACCCCAGCTGACGCCGCTTCAAGAGGTGGAAGGCCAAAACCTTCATAGAATGATGGATAGACAAGCAATTCAGCACCAGTAATACAGCTTTTCAGAATGCTGTCAGAAAGCTGACCTGTCCAGAGTACTCCGCTGCTGTTTCTGAGCAGTTTCTTCAGAGCAACCGATCCCCAACCCCATCTTCCGGCAATTACAAGCTTCAGATCAGGATGTTCCTGATGTACGGTCTGCCAGGCGGTAAGGAGGCTGGAGATGTTTTTTCTTGGTTCAACTGTTCCGACAAATAGAATGTATCTATCACGAATTCCGGTGGACTTCCGAAATATCTCAGGATCAAGCTGCATGGATTCAGTTGAAAGATATACTCTCCTGATTTTTTCTGAGCCTGCGCCAAGCCAGCGTACCGCTTCTCTTCCCGTAAAATCACTGTCAACCATCAGTACATCGGCCCTTTTCGCAACTCTCCTGAAATACAGACGGTAATACACAGATCTCAACCGTGGAAACCAGGATGGGTTTTCCAGAAACGCCAGATCATGGAGAGTAACCGCGCAGGGTATTCCTCCGGGCGGTCTTCCTGCAAAAGCGGGAAGATGTACTATTGAAGGAGATACAGACCTCACCAGAGCAGGCAATGTAATATTCTCTTGAATTACTTTCAGTATACCGCGTGCTGAAATATCAGCATCAATAGCTTCAGATGGTTTCATCAGTCTTTTTGCAGCGGCTGCCAGAACATCCGCATTGCATTGAATGAAACCTTCAAGTAATCTTCTCAGGTATACACCTGTTCCGCCTCTGTTTACAAGCGAGTCAGCGTATACTACCGGAATGTTTTTATTCATATTTTTTTGGGCTATTTTTATAACTCAATTGTGCTCGAACTGCCTACGTTGAGTTTTTCAGCTTCTCCTGATATGTCAGTATCATCCCCGATGATTGAATCTCTGATATTCACCAGATCAATTCTGGAGCGTTTACCTATTACTGTGTTGGATAGTATTGAATTCTCTATTCTCGAATTGCGTCCAATGGATACGTGCGGCCCTACTATTGATGAAGATATAACAGTCCCTTCCAGCATACTTACGGGAGGAATGATAACCGAATTCACAATCAAAGCTCTTTTTTCACCAAATCCCTGATTAAGGAGTATTCTGTTAGTCTCAAGGAATGTTTCCGGTTTGCCGCAGTCAAACCATTCGTTGACCTCGAAAACACCGAAGTCATGTCCTTCATCCAGCATCAGCTGCATGGCGTCGGTAAGCTGATACTCCCCTCTTGTCCTGTTTCCGCTTTTAATAAGTCTTGAAGTAGCATTCATCAGGATGGTGCCGGACGAGAACCCATAAACACCTATAATCGCAAGATCACTGATGAATTCTTCCGGTTTTTCAACAAGTCTGACTACCCTGTTTCCTTCCATCATAACAACTCCGAACATGCTGGGATCATCTACCCGTTTCACTGCAATCATATTCCGCTGCGGGTTCACTGCCCGAGAAAGTTCAGCGCTGAAAATAGTGTCTCCCAGCACTACAATAGTTACTCCATCTCCGGTCATCGGGGAAGCAAGATCAACCGCGGAAGCAAGACCGTCCATATTGTTCTGCTTCGCAAAATCAACATGAATATCAGGATATTCCTTTCTTGTCCAGGCAACTATCATATCTCCCAGATAGCCAACGATCAGTGTCACATGCACTATTCCAGCTGAAACGAGCCGGTCTATTATGTGGCCGAGTATAGGCTTACCGGCAACCTGCAGAAGAGGCTTCGGTGTAGACCAGGTATGCGGTCGAAGTCTTGTGCCCTTCCCCGCAACTGGAATTATTGCATGCATTCAGTTTCTCCGATCATTATTATCGCGGTGAATCTCATCCAGAATTATTTCAGGATACCTTGATTCAACGTACTTAAGTACGTGTTTCCTTATTTCATTCCCGGACTCCATCATCAGCGACTCTTTTGCAAGCACTTCAACTTCTTTCATATTTATCACACTGATCATCTTCTTAACATCAGGAATAATTGTCAGAGATACACTGAGCTCATTAAGGCCGAATCCAAGAAGAAGTGGTATAGCCAGCGGATCGCTTGCCATCTGTCCGCATATACCGACCCACATTTCAGCTTCTCTGCATTTCCTTGCTACATGTTCTATCTGCCGCAGAACCGAGGGATGAATCGAATCGAAAAGCTTTGATACGTAAGGACTGCCTCTATCAACCGCAAGTGTGTACTGTGTAAGGTCATTTGAACCTATTGAAACAAAATCAATATGAGGAATCAGGAAATCAATAGCCAGCGCGGCAGCAGGCGTTTCCACCATGATTCCGAGTGGTGGAATTGATCCATGAGGTGTTCCGGACGCTTCCAGTTCTGCCGCTATATCGAAAAGCATATCTTTTACCTGCAACACCTGGTCCTGCGATGTGATCATCGGCAGCATCAACCATACATTTCCGTGTCTTGCAGCTCTTAGAAGTGCTCTTAACTGGATGCTGAATTTCTCAGGACGGTCAAGGCAGATTCTTATGCCTCTCCATCCGAGGAAAGGATTTCGCTCTTTAGTGGGGATGGATTCCAGAAATTTATCTCCACCGAGATCAAAAGTCCTGATTATCACAGTTTCCGGAAAAACTGCTTTCAGGACATGTTTATATGCTCTGTAATGGATTTCTTCATCATCTTCTATTTCAGGTGAAAGGAGTCTGATGAATTCTGTTCTGAAGAGTCCGATACCCTTTCCTCCAAAACGTTTTACCTGATCAGCCTCCTGCGAGAACTCAATATTCGCGGAAAGCTCAATGCGCTTTCCATCTTCTGTAACGGTTTCATTTTCAGCGTTCAGCGCTATATCTGCTTCAGCCTGGTCATAACGGTTTTTCAGCTCTGTGTAGTATTCCAGTTCATCCTCATCAGGATCAAGTATGACAAATCCGTGTATACCATCAACAATCACCGTTTGACCAGGATGAGCATACTCAGCTACATCCTTCAGAGCTACAACGGAAGGTATACCCATGCTTCTTGCAAGTATCGCTGTATGTGAGGTTGATCCACCGAGATCGGTTACAATTCCGAGAAGCTGTTTTCTTGTCAAACCCGCGGTCTGTGAAGGATCCAAATCACTCGAAACGAGAACTACAGGTCGGTTCAAATTCGCGAGTACTTCCTTCTCAGTTCCCAGCAGGTTCCCTATCACACGTCTGCCGACATCGCGAACATCTACTGATCTGCTTCGCAGATAAGGATCTTCAATCGAGTTAAAACGTTCGATGATATCGTACAGAACCCTGCTTACAGCATATTCAGCGCTTACAAGTTCATCTCTTATCCTTTTCTCTACTTCTTTTTTGATAGCGGGATCATCAAGAAGGAGAATATGTACTTCTATGAGCTGTTTTCCTTCAATAATATCGCTGACCTGATCGGATATCTCCTCAAGTTCCACGCGTGAGAGGATAAGAGCTTCTCTGAAACGGATCAATTCCTGTTCTACTTCTGATTTGTCTTTCAGGAGATGTTTCTTTACCCTGATTTCTTCCACATTCAGCAGAAATACCGGACCAATGGATATCCCTGGTGATGCTGCTGTACCTGTAAGTCGAATGCTCAACTTATCATTCCTCTCCGAACCCATTGGTGATCAGCATGATAACTGCTTCTACGGCATCTATTTCGTCTGGTCCATCCGCTCTCACTTCTATTACGCTTCCGCGGCAGGCAGCAAGAGTCATGACACCCATTATGCTCTTTGCATTAACAGTATCATGTTCAACAGTAAGAGTAACATGACTGTCGAAAGTCGATGCTTTCTTTACAATCTGTGCAGCAGGCCGGGCATGAATTCCAAGCCTGTTTACTACTTCAGCATTTTCAGCTTTCAATTCACATTCTCCTGTCGAATATTCTTCACTTGTTTTTTAATTCTATTTCTTTTCTGATAATTGTTTCTATCTGATCTTTTTGGATTTCTTCAGGAACGCTTCTTCCTTTTCTTCTGAGCAGATTGTTCATTACCGCCACTTCAAGAAGAAGTGTAAGGTTTCTTCCGGGCATAACCGGAATAGTTGTTCTTGGTATCGGCAGATCGAGAATACTGTTCATTTTCTGAACAAGACCGGTTCTGTCAAAATCGTGGTTATTCTTTGACCATTCCATCAGTCTTACTTCAAGATCAATCTGTTGTCTATCCTTAATTGCCCTGATACCATAGAATGCGGAAATATCTACAAATCCAAGTCCACGGATTTCCATATGATGGGCCATCCTCGAATCACCGGTTCCAAAAAGAGTATTACCTATTCGCCTCACATAAACCCTGTCATCAGCTATCAGTCTGTGTCCGCGTTCCAGAAGCCCGAGAACAGCCTCACTCTTCCCTATTGCGCTCCGTCCTGTGCAAAGAAGACCGGCTCCAAATACTTCGACAAGACTTCCGTAAACATCAGTTCTTGGAGCAAACACAAGATCAAGATATCCGGTCAAATCGTGAATAAGAGGAGTCGTATCTCTCCCGGACCTGAAGAGCGCGCATTTATTATTTCTGGACAATTCCACAAGTATAGCCGGAGGGAGCATGTTTTTTGTTACGATAGAACAACTTATCGGAAATCGAAATATCCTCTCAATGGCAGATATTCTGGCAGATTCCGAGAGAGACTCAAGGTAAGTGATCTCAGTTTCCCCGAAAATCTGTATACGTTCATAAAGGAATTTGTTCAGATATCCGGTGAGAGCCATACCAGGTCGGCTCACGTCGGGAGATTTAATCAGTGCTTCATGACCTGTTATACCGTTTACAGCAACCAGACCTAGTTTTTCTCCAAGGAGTTCAAACAGTCTGGCTGCAGTCAGATCCTCCGGCTTCGGTATGGTGTCCATTGAATAGATGCTCCGTCAGTTTTTTTCTACGAGTTCGACAACCTGCGTGCTTCCAGAAGGTGTTAAGTATACTACACTGAGACTTCCAGTCTCGGTATTATGAAAGACAAACGGAACATCAGCTTCAATCTCAAATTCGATTATTGCATCTTTTGTTCTAAGACGGGGTATTTCAATTGTATCATCGATAAGAATTCCATCTTCGAAATTTGATTCCTCAGCGGGAACATAGTATGTTGATGAAGGTATCTTTCCGTTTGAATCCTGCCGTTTTCTGTGTGAATGATTGTGTTTTCGATCCTTGTATTTTCGCATCTGACGTTCAAGAGAATCAAATGCGTCATCGAACGCAATATATATATCATGCGATTTGGATTTCGAATCAAGTTTGAGATGATTTCCCCGCAGTTGTATATGAACATGATTTGTGCCTGAAGTTACTTCCAGAATCACATGCACATCATCAATTCCTTCATAGAACCTGTTTATTGAATTCAGTTTCTTCTCAACGTGCTCTTTCAGAGCGTCTGTAAGGTTAAAATGTCTCCCACTGAGTTCTATGTTCATCTAAAACTCCCTTCGGAAAGCTACCATCCAGTCCGTGGTACAATTTAGTACAGCTGAAAAAAATACTGCCCCGCATATGCTTTCAAAGCACACCCCGGACAGCAAACGATCCGTTACTGTATTTATCACAAATCAATAATATTGTTCCAGTTCTTTGAGGTCAACACCCTCGTTCAACTAAAAACTTATCTTCTGTATCTTTTTATAAATTCCTCGACTTCAGGAATCCCTCCCTGTAGTATAAGATATCCGTTATGTGCTTCCCTTTCTGTGATTTCTCCTGCAACAGGTGTCATCATGATGTTCCTTACTTCCTCGCGGTCATGACTCTGTCCCATAGCCCAGCAGAGTTTTACATAAGCCACCTCAGGAAGCATGTTAGCCGCCGGTATAACTCCCAGATCCATCATATCACGACCTGTGTCATAAACAAACATCTGAACGTAACCCCAGAGCGTTTGCACTGTCATATATATGTGAATGCCTTTATCGCATGCTTTCTTAAGCACTGGATAAAGAGGTTTATTTACATGTCCGAGCCCTGTTCCCGCAATAATTATACCCTTGTAATCATTATCGATGAGCGATTCGATAATATCGGGTTTCATGTTGGGATAGTAATATACAATAGAGACTCGATCATCAAAGGACGTATTTATTCTGACCTTCCTGTCGTTTCTTCTCTTCCTGCAGTCATCCTTCAGTTTCACGATCCTCCCTTTTTCAACCATTGCGAGGGGGATGTCTCCTATGGTGCGAAACGTTGACCTGTAGGATGAGTGCATTTTGCGCACTCTGGTTCCTCTGTGAAGGAGACAGTACTGATCGCTTGTCGGACCGAACATGCAAACCATGACTTCAGCTATATCGCTTTTCGCGGCAGTATAAGTAGCATTTATGAGATTCATAGCTGCATCGCTGGATGGCCTGTCACTCGATCTCTGTGACCCGACCATAACTATCGGAACCGGAGAATCCTGAACCATGAAAGAGAGTATCGCCGCAGTATGGTGCATAGTATCAGTTCCATGCCCTATAACAATCCCGTCTATCCCGCCTTCGATCTCCTTTCCGATTGCTTCAGCTGTTCCTATCCACTGTTCCGGTCCCATATTTTCACTGAAAACACCAAATAACTTTTCTGTTCTGAGGTTGCAGATATCAGCCAGTTCAGGAACAGAACCATAAAGCTCTCCAGGAGAAAACGCGGGTATTACCGCACCTGTCCGATAATCAAGCCTTGAAGCGATGGTACCTCCGGTTCCAAAAAGTTTGACATTCTTCTTCGCAGGATCGAAAGGGAACTCTTTCTCGGGGATTTTGTAATGTGCTTCTGTGCGGCCCAATTCTTTTATTGATTCTATCGTGTCTACAGCGAGGCCAACGTTATAGCCGTTGTGCAATTTAAGAACGATGTGAAACTCATCTGCCGTTTCAGATCGTGGAAGAACTGTTCCACAGAACGAACCGCGTGTCGACTCTACTTCAACATCACTCCAGACCCCGACTTTGAAATTTTTCAGGCAGGCAAGGCTTTTTCCCCTGTAACCCTTGTACAAATCAGAAGACAGTGTCGATCACCTCCATACTTATGTACCGCTTTTCGACTGAACCATGCTGTGAATAAGTTCGGATACTTCTTTTCCATTTATCAGACCTTTGAATGTGAGCCTTATTCTACCAAATATGTACCGCTTCAGAGTGTCCTGCTCAATTACTGAGGTTTCGAAGCCGGATAGAATCTGCTCTATAGTTTCCCTCAGAGTATTCTTGTCAGGCATCTCTATTTCATCAGCTATAAGAGATAATTCTTTTATTCCGTATCCGCGAGTATTTTCAAGAATATGAGCAACAGCTTCGATCGGGAGAGATCTCCTCTCGGCTTCAGCCAGCGATAAAATCAGTATATCATCACTTAGACTCGGGGCTTTCCCCCTTTTCTTCAGATGGCTCAGTGTACTCAGAAAGAAGTGGATGAGAACACAGGGATCGTAGGAAGTCTCCGATACAGCACGATCAAAAAGATCTCTCAGTATTGAAATACTCATCTGTTTTGCTGATTCTTCAGGGACTCCAGCGACTATGTATCGTTTCGCACGGTCCCATGGGCGTTCCGGAAGCGCAGAGCTGATTCTCTCCATATGCTGTGTGCTGATTGCCAGCGGGGGAAGGTCAGTGTCAGGATACATTCTGTTGGGACCTGGAAGTATCCTTTCAAACCTGTTCGTTCCGTCAGGAAGTGACTGCCTTGTCTCGTTGCATACGCCATCTATGGCTTCTCTTGCTCTAATAGTGATCTCACTGACAGCAGTTGAAATATCCTGGCCAGTGCCCCACACGACCACAACAGAGTCATTCTCAAGAGCACCTGTTGATTTGATAATTCTTTCCCATTCAGTATCGGAGAAACCATCACCTCCTGAATCTGAATGAGTGATATTGGGAAGTTCATCAAGACATGCTATCACGCGAACGCGATCGGATATCTCACTGGCAAATGTCTGTCCGGGTTGAGTGGTGGTTGACAATATTCCTCTGTAACCCCGGAGAATCACAGAATGAATTTCAGCCCCTTTCGAAAGTGCTTCTGCAGCTGGTTTATACTGTGTATCTGAAAGTGTTTCCGTTAAATCAAATGAGTATGATTCGAAAGATGAATCGGTTATCCCTCTTTTCGAAAGTTCGCTCTTTATGGAAAGAAGCATTATCTGACGGAAGGCTTCATTGTGAACAAGGAGAGGTATAGTCGGAATCCTCGAAACACCTTTTATCTCAACCCGCTGCCCTCCCGTTACTGAAACGTTTACATCCTGCCTGGCGGCTCCTATCCCGCGACGGACTTTTCCCGAAGCCCTGGCAAGGTTGCTCAGTATCATTGCAACCTCGGCAACTTCATCAGGTGTAACCATCTCCGGAGCTGTAACCGTCTCAATTAGCGGGATACCCAGCCTGTCAGTAAGGTAAACACGATCATGTCCTGTGTCACTCACTTCACGGCATGCATCTTCTTCGAGACCAAGCTGAATTATGCCTATACGCCTGTCACGGTATGGAATCCATCCGTCTACACCAAGAATAGTTGTTCTCTGGAAACCTGCTGGTATTGAGCCGTCAAGGTACTGTTTTCTCTGTATATGAAGTTCACTGATGAGTTTGCAGTTAAGGAGCATTGTGATTTCCAGAGCTATATCGAGCGCTTGGAGATTTAATTCAAAGGGGGGAGTATCGTCCATTTCATAAGTGCAGATCGTATCCTTATTTATCTGATAGATAATTTCTTTTTTCGTCTTGAATTCCATCAGTGCAGTACCGTCATATTCACCAAGTTCTGACAGGGTCGGTCTCATATGACGAAGAATCTCCGCATCGAATTTTTGCGAGTATGGAAGCACAGGACAACGGCAGAAGAGTTTTTTCTCCGTATCAAGTTGCTGATGTATTTCCAACCCGCTGCGAAGTCCGATCGAACTGTAATCGGAGGGTGTCATATCCTCCATTTTCCTGATCCCGGTCAAATAATACTCCTTCTTTTGGGGGGCCCCTTCAACGGCCCCTTCAAAGATCAAATTCCTTCAAGCGTGATAGAAGCGTTCTGTAGCTGACTTTCAGGATTATTGCAGCTTTCTTTCTGTTTCCCCCGGTTTCTATCAGAGCCCTTTTTATCATTTCCCTTTCTCTTAATTTTGCTGCTTTCGCTGATTCTTCCAGCAGCCCATCCCCCGGTTTGATATCATCTATCTCAAGAATATCCGCATCGATTATACTCTCTTCTACCAGTGCTGCCGCACGAAGGATAATGCTTCGAAGTTGACGTATATTACCTGGCCACCTGAATCCTTTTAGTTTTGTTATTGCTTCAGACGAAACAATCACTTCTTTGTATCCTGAAAGGTCAAGGAAATATCTTATCAGTTCAGGAATGTCCTCTATTCTTTCATGCAGTGGTGAAAGAGTAACAGGGAACTCTGCAATTCGAAAGTAGAGATCCTTTCTGAAAGTTCCCGCATCAGCTTCACCTTTGAGATTTCTATTGCTTGCGGATATCACCCTGGCATTTGTCCTGAGGATCTCTGAACCACCGACTCGAGTATACTCTCTTTCCTGAAGAACTCTAAGAAGTTTGCCTTGAAGTGCGGGATTTAGATCACCGACTTCATCAAGAAATATTGTACCGCCTTGAGCGAGCTCGAATCTGCCTGGTCTTGTCCTGTCAGCGCCAGTGTAAGCACCCTTTTCAGCACCGAAGAGTTCACTTTCGATAAGATCCCCCGGGATTGCAGCACAGTTAACCGGCACGAAAGGACCATCTGAAAATGAGCTTTCATCGTGTATAATCCTTGCTAACAGTTCCTTACCTGTACCGCTATCCCCAAGGACAAGAATGGAAAGATCGGTCTGGGCACCCTTTCTGGCTCTTTCAATTGTTGAGAGTAGCACTTTTGACGACCCGATGAGCAATGTTCCTGGTGTATGCACATATCTTCTCAGAAGTGACAGAAGGTCGTCCAGATCAAAGGGTTTTGTGATGAAATCCCGCGCTCCCTCCTTCATAGCTTCAACTGCAAGATCTACAGTTCCGTAAGCAGTCATAAGAATCACCGGTACCCAGTGGCAGCATTCCCTTGATTTCCGGAGTATATCCATACCGTTGATCTTACCCGGCAGACAGATATCACTGAGCAGAATATCGAAGTTTCTTTTCTCAATGCTTTTCAGGGCTTCACTTCCGGAAGATACAGCGTATACATTCCATCCATCCTCTTCAAGAGCGGTCGTCAGCATATTGCGCATAGCTCGCTTATCTTCCACAAGGAGAATGTTTTCAGTATGCATTATCATCCTGCCTTCTGGATACCGGAAGAAGAATCGTGAAAACAGTTCCACCGTTTTCCATGTTATTACCACTCAGCTCACCACCCATGGATCGGATAATCCTTCTGCTTATCGAAAGGCCCAGACCCATATTCCCTCCGCTTCTGTTCTTTGTGGTCCTGAATGGCCTGAAGATTTCCTCCGGTTCAAGTGTCAGACCCGGTCCGGTATCTTCTATGGAAATAGTGATGCTATTATCCGAAGCTTTTATAGTAATCTTGAGTGTTGTCTCTGAATCCGCCTCTATTGCGTTTCTCACAAGATTCCTTACGCATATGGCGAGGAGTTTCCTGTCAGCATTAAGCGAAAAATCCTCATCTGTCGTTGTAATCGAATACTTGATTTCATATTCTTCACACGAATGGATACAGATTGAAAGCACATCATCTCTGCGCAGTTTTGAGGTTACCGGCTCAGGTGATTTCGCGAAGGAACCAAATGAATCAATCAGTCCCTGTGCCGAATTAATTTCTCTTCTAACTTCACTGAGTATCTTAAGTGTTCTCTCATCGGAATGACCTCTTGCCAGAAGATCAAAGTATCCTGAAAGAGCACATAGTGTATTACCCATCTCATGTGAAATTCCGGCAGACGCAGCACCAATATCCGCCATTGCTGCCTGATCAGCTATATTTCGTTCGAGTTCGCTTATTCTTGTGGCATCGGTTACAAGGACTGTTATCTCATCTGTTTGTGACCTTGATATCAACACGCTGTACATCTTTGTGGGATGCATAGAAGCTTCCTGAATCTGAAATTCCGCAGTTCTTTCTCCCGTTTCGCCAAGTTCATCCAGCACCCCCTTCAAGGCTCGTCCTTCGGCCGTTCGATTCCAGGGAAATTCAGAATTCAGGTTATTGTCTTTCAGGTCAAAGAGATCGCCTGACTGCTTGTTGAAAAGCGAGAGTTTTCCCCTCCCGTCAAGGGCAATGACCGCTGAACCGAGAACAGAAAGAATCGCGGTAGAACGCTTTTCAATGATATCAGCCCTCTCCTCAGCTGCCCTTCTGAGTTCGTTCAGCTGCTTATCTTTATCCTGCAGGAGTTCCATAAGACGGTGAAATGAAGCTCCGGCCGCTTCAGCACTCCTTCCGCCGCCAGAGCTGAATTCGTCTGCTGCAACCAGTATTTCGCGAAGAGGTGAAATAACAGCTCTCGTTAAATAGCGAGGTGTAAAAACAGCAAGTACTGAAAGCGTCAGAGTAAGGACGGCGAAACCGATCAGAAGAGTTCTGTATATAAGAGCAAACGGGGATTTTGGCGTTTTAACTCCCATGAATAATCCACTGTCCTGCATTTCTGAAAAATACCACTCATCCGTTTCATCCGGTTTTGGAATTTCACCATCTGACAAACCTGCGCCGGCTATCAGATTCCCGGAAGTATCAACAATCGCAAAAGCTTCCAGCCTTCCTGTCCATATTAGCGGAGAAACAACTTCTTTAAAAGCATCGTTATCGTTGATGGATTTAAATGAGTTCGCCAGAACAAACGCTGTTGCAGTCGCCATATGATCTGTTTCAGCGGACATATCAATCTGTACAAGAAATACGATGATAAATGAAACGGCAGCAGCAGCAGCTGCTGCACCAATAGCAAGTCCTGTCAGGAGTTCGACTCCCATAATGAATTTCCTGGCCAATGGAACTCCTTCAGTATTTTTTTATTATCATCAGGAATATTCTGCAGAACTATGTTTCTAAGCGCAAGTATCAGAAGGTCCGCCCTTGATCATTACTTGAACTCAATCCTGTCAAGATATATACCGTGCATCTCACCATATTCATGACCGACATTCAGAGGAGATATTCGCACTATTTCCGTATTATCATCCACCGGAAGAATGAACTCCGTATGGATCTCTTCAAGGTTCTCAGGTCTTCGATCGAGTTGATCATCCCTGAAAAAAACAAACCATTCCGGTTTTTCAAGTACTTCGGATGAAATGTATATCGAATCACGGAAATCACCGCACGAAAGCTCTATTCCGGGAATCGGTCCTGATTGAAGTGACCTGAACGATATTTCCAGTCTTACACTATCGCCGCAGTCAGATGGCAGCGGAAGATAAACCACATCTTCATAAGATGACATATAAAGCATCTTTTCTCTTGTGAAGAGCCAGAATATTCTTGATTCAGAGTAATTTGTCTCAGGATATATTGAACAGTAACTTCTATATTCGGATGGAATGTCCTCAGCCTCCCAGGCAGTTCTCTTCTGACCGGCAATACACACCAGAATAAAAACTATCGCAATGATTACAGTGCCTGTGAACCTGTTTCTTTTTGCAATCATCCATATAAGCATACCTGCTATAACAAGCCAGCTTAAAAATACAGGCACATTAAGTCTTACAAGACTGGGAATCCATTCGGTAACACTGCTGTACTGCCCGCAGATCAGATTGAAAAGAGTATCTGTACCATCAGCATGATTAAATCTGAGCACTGGATATGCAAAGTATATCGCTGATATTCCAAGGGATACCCACACAAGGAGTCTTACATTCCTGTCCTTCAGCATGCAGCCCAGAGAAGCAAGGAATACCGGCATTATCGGGAGCAGTATCCTCCCGGAGGGAGCAGGCATACCTGCCCATGAGTTAATGGACCATATCATGAGGAAAAGGAAGTAAAAAATTGCAGGAAGACCAAGCCACAAAAACAGGTCAGGATGTTTCTTTCTCAGAAGTGGGAGTCCGGCAAGTCCTGCAAGAATCCAGGGTGCTTTCCAGAGTAATCCCGATTCAGAGTCCACAAGAGATGCTCCTGCTGCCAGAAGAACTTCCGGGAACCTGAATACAGGATTAATGATAACGGTTTTCAGGAATGAAATATTTCCGTATCTCACCCAGAATATACGACCATCCAGTATAATCAGATCTGCAAGGAGACCAAGAATAACAAGACCCGCCAGCGCTGCGGGAAACATTATCTTCCTTTTCCCTTCACTACTGATAATCAGAGCAATAAGCAGACCTGCTGAAACGCCAACAAACCTGATCTTTATTAAAACAAGAATAAAAGCAACACATAAAACCCAGAATGTGCGTCTTGGGGAATCTGACATCCGAACACAGAGCAGGAAGAAGAGCAAAGCAACCCATCCGGGAAACACCAGCCCCAGTGTTGCACTTCCTGGAATCAGAAGTAAAGCAAGTATGGAAAGGTATTTCCAGTCATTCAACCCGTTCTTCCTGTAGATCCCGGATAGAATCATAACCGCAATAAGCGCAAAGAGCAGATTCATACCCCTGACTCCCGCTATAGAGAAGGGATATCCCGGAATCATCATCAGGGGATAGAATATCTGATGATGCGGAATGCTCTCGGATGGATCCCCCTGTTGATGACGCATATTCCCGAATTCCCCCGCTCCCGGTGAGACGAAATCCTCTGTTATTGTTACATAGTGCGGTTCATCACCTACGAAAGGCACCAGGACTATGAGTGGAATCAAAGGAACCATTGCGCGAAGAATACCTGCCTTTTTCCTGGATACTGCAAGCAATCCGGGAAACACCCCCATTACTCCGAATGAAACAGCCAGAACTTCAACTGTGGTGCTTACAGCCCACAACAGAGAAAGCACCAGGAATATGGTGAGAAGCAGAGAGGATAATTTAGATGCTCTCCCCTTTCCAAAAATCAGACCGGTGATAAGCCATGAGAGAGGAATCAACCTCCCAAGAGAACCAGGTGCCGGCATACCAAGAAGACGCCAGACCGCAAATATTGATATTGCTGCCGCAATATGGAACATCGCTCCGGATCTCTCATAAAGAAGTGATTTTATCGTGATTGTGACACCGTCCAGGCTTTCTGAATCCATATTACCGGATGGTTGAATGGCTGCCATTTTCGAGTAAGCGTAATTACTGCTGGAAAAGAAGCCTCCCTGATTCTGAATACGTTACTTCCAGGCATTATCTGATGGGTTTGTTCTCCTGTTTCGATTACTCCCATAGGCGAAGAGTCTCTTACTCCTCCAGCTTCTATTTCAATAAGCAGATCAGCATTATCAATGTTGAGCGCCTCAAGCATCACAACAGGATGATTGAGATTCGCGGATATTGGATCTGGCCAGTTCACAGCGTTTTCAGAAATAATCTCATCATGTGCCAGTACCCTGTATGTTAAAGCTTCGGGAAGACCGCAAATAAGAAGACCTGCGATAATTCCTCCTGCCATAGCGAAATATCTCCACCTATCTTTCCTGAAAAGCAGAGCAGGAAAGCTCAATATGAAAAGTGGAAGTATTCCTGTTATAGAACCTTCAATCAGAATAACAGAGAAAGAAGCAAAATATGCAACTCTTGGAAGCAATGAATCTGAACCCGCGATTCCAAATAGAGAACCTATCAGGACCAACGCTGTTCCGGCGTTCACGTCTCCCGTTATCAGCGAGATTCCTGCAAAAAGTAATGAAATGAACGTAATCCTGTTTTGCTTTTTAACAAGAGAGATGGCTATGAAAAGCAGAGCCCATGAAACTGTGAATCCTGAAATCCCTCTCAGAATAAGCAAGGCTGCTGACGCAAACCCTGCTAACAACAATCTGTCAGGACGTATAACTGACATTATCTATTTCTATCCTCTGTTTCCTTCTGTCAGGAACAAGATACAAATGAGTTATTCCTTTATCAATAGCCGCTGTGAAACCGGCATATTCAGAGACATGTAGGAATCTACGGATGATAACACCGTTCTCAGACCATAGCGCAAGCGAACCTGAAATATTGAAGGATACAGCCTTCAATTTAATAGAACCTGCCCTCAAGGGTACCTGTATGCCGCCAAAGCCACAATCATCAATTCTTCCATTAAGCCACCCCGGACCGAACGTTACATCATTACTTGCGCATTGAGCATGAACGTTATCAAGAGGGCGCTTGAAAGGCATTCGCAAAGGTCTTGGAGCGATTACGTTCTGGAGAACGGCATCTTGAAGCTCTAAATGTTTCACTGGAAGTTTCTCTGCTGCATGTACCGCTGGAATTCGCCAGAACCAGGGCTTTCGTTCAAGCATCAGGGATATTCTTGTTTTCCATTCCATTTTTTTCCAGTATGCGGGAAGCTGACACTTCTCACCACCCAGATACTTCCTTGTAAGATAAGCTGCAGATTTAAGCTCCCATTTGTCGGCAATTCCTCTGCTGCTGGAAAAACCCATTATGTGTTCCGCTTCAATAGACTTCGCAATAAGAAACGTGTAACCTCTTTCTCTGAGTCTCAGGCATAGATCGGTGTCTTCATAATACATGAATATCCGTTCATCAAAACCACCTGCTTCCTGAAGAGCTTCCCTTCTGAAAAGAGATACAGCAGCGGTTACAGATGGAACTTCAACAACGGCACGGGTGGGGGCCGGCTGAAAATGCATGAAATCATAATCATACCCTCTGCCATATTCAGTCATGGCAGTTCCCGCGCTGAGTGTGACCAGAGGCCATTCCCACAACCTGATAAGCGGTTGTACTGCTGCAGCAGACTCATTCCTGTCAAGTATTTCAAGAAGACCGAGAACGGCGGAAGCGGATATCCTGGCATCCGTATTCAGCAGCAGGATATATGGTGTTCTGCACACCTCGAATGCCCTGTTATTACCATATCCGAAACCACCATTTTCCCGATTATTCAGAACTTTTACCCATGGGAGTAATTCCTTCAACACTTCACACGTTTGGTCCGTTGATGAGTTATCTGAAACCACAACATCACATATCGGTTCAAGTTCATTAAGTGTCTCAGCGAGTTTCGGCAGCAGCGCTGCGGAATTCCATGTAACGATAACAACCGTTATTTTCTTATTCAATTTGTTGCTTTCCCGGTGTTGCATTCGGCCATTCTTCTATAAAAACGGTCTGTAACAGCATCCCACGTTCTAGTGGACAGTACCATTTTCCTTCCCTTTCCTCCCATGGAATCCCGCAATTGAGGATTTTTCAGAAGAACACCAATCCGATCAGTCAGTGTCGCCACGTCTCCCCATGAAACAAGGAAACCGTTCTCTCCATCCTCGATAATATTGGGCATTCCGCCTGTCCAGCAGCCGATTACAGGTTTCCCTGATACCCAGGCCTCCAATATCACAATTCCAAAACAGTCCAGACGTGACGGTAAAAGGACGATATCAGCCGCTGCTATCAGGTCAATTCTGTCCTCTTTTCCTATATAACCCGTAATCACCAGATTTTCTCCGAATTCATCCGCAAGATCTTTTTCGGAAGAAAGATTCTCCTCGGCATCCTCCAGAAACGGACCAGCGAGAACGAGCGTGAATTTTCTTTCCCTCTTTAACAGATTTCTGCATGCTTCAATAATATGTTCTGTTCCACGATCTGTGCAGTGAGCAGTGAGACTTAGCACGACCGGACTTTTTACTCCCAGTCGTTCGAGAGCCGCTGAAGGGTTGCTTTTGGCAAACTCTTCAGGTTCTATTCCGCTTCCTGATACATGAATCCGTTCGGATGGTACACCAATTTCTGTGAAAATCTCCTTTTCGAAATTACTCTGGGCTACTACAAAATTGCTTTCAAGGAAAATCTTCTTCTGGCAGCCATCATAATAATGCAAAGCAGACACGCGTCTGAATTTCTCTCCTGCATTGGCATGTGGAACCACCACAAGACCAGATCCTGTCTTCCTGCTGTGATACCATCCTTCATATAGCATTAATGGCATTGCATTTGCATGAATAAATTCAAATCCCCTATCCTGCGAAAGCCATCTGTGGAGAGAAGGCAGGAAAGGGTTCGGATAGAAATATCTGTCCTGACCGCAAGGTGATATCCTTCTCAGAAGAGCCCGGAAGAGATTCTGCAAAGGAGGATGTACTACGGGAAAACGAACTATTTCAATGCCATTCCATATATCAATTCTTCTTTGAATATGCTGACCGGATCTGGAAACCAGCCAGGACATATCCCAGGCATCCGTAGAACAAATTACGGATTCGTGTCCCCACCTCTTCCCGGCAAGAGCATGCTCTATCACATAACGTTCAGCACCACCATGATACGGCCACGTTCGATGAATCAGATGGAGAATCTTCATGCTTCAGATATCCTTCTGTAGAAACCACAAAGTCTTTTTGCCACGTCCCTCCAGCTTTCCAATTGAGCCCCTTCAGCCATGGAACGCAGTTCAGCCATCTTCCCTGCATCTTTCAGCATAAGTAACGCTCTAATCCACTGTTCAGGATCATCAGGGCTTAACAGCATTCCTCGATTTCCGACTGTCTCCTTCAAAGCAGTTGCGTTGGCTGCAATTACCGGCGTATTACATGCCAGCGCCTCCAGTGCAGGAAGCCCCAGCCCTTCGTACTTACTTGGATATAGCAATGCCCTTGCGCCTCGGTACAGATCAACCAGTGTTCTGTCATTGATATTGCTGATCATCCTTATGTTACTGTCATGCTCAATGCTTATTTTGCCCCATGCGCTTGAACCGACCATAACCAGCGGATACCTGAGACCCATTTCTCTTGCT
This sequence comes from uncultured bacterium, assembly GCA_965372215.1. Taxonomy (GTDB): domain Bacteria; phylum Fermentibacterota; class Fermentibacteria; order Fermentibacterales; family JCC-6; genus Aegiribacteria. Next base: position 64,378 of record CBDVBK010000003.1, read on the forward strand.
CTGCGATAGATATCAATAAGAAACGGAATATTTTTTCTGGGCACAAGGTGTCCGACATGAAGAAGATATTCTCCATTTTTCAGGTTCAATTTTCTCAGTGTATCAGCAGAAGGTTCTCCGGGGGTGAAAATATCATCAGCTGCCCCGCCTGCGACACATATACTCTCCGGATCAATACCAAAGAAAGTGGATACCTTCTTCGCGGTCCATTCAGATATTGCAACCACGCGGGAACCGTTTCGAATCATCTTCGCTTCTATTTCCGCAAAGGCAACTGTTTCGCCTGTATGCCATTCAGGATGCTCCAGGGCGGAAAGATCGTATAGTGTAACAACTGACCTGCTTTTCGCCGGAAACTCGGGCTGAATGCCGCTGTGATGAAATATTGAACAGTTTTCAGCAATTTGTTTTATCCTTCTGCTTCTGGAATGCAATTCCCACTTTCTGCGAATTGGAATCCTTCTGAGAAATGGAATCTTCAGGTAGAATGGCGTTCTCAGTTCGATGCAGTCAATAGATGGGGCGGGAACTCCAGGATGCACGGCAGTCACATCTAATTTACTTAATTCAATTCCCTCTTCCTGAGCGACCTCCCCAAGAGCACCTGCAAGGGACAGAAGATACCTGGACACTCCACCAATAGCGTGAGGAACTATACTCAGATCAAACAACACACGAAGGGTTTCTATTTTATTTCTCTCCTGTCCAGTATCCAGATGGAATCCAGGGATGTAAATCCGGGAAAATACTGAGAGTAAAGGCTGTCATAATAGGCTTTAACATCATCTTCAAAGAGCCATCTATGGTAGAGCACCAGATCTACCCTGCTGGACATTTCAGGAAATACCGGCACTTCTTCAAACGTTTCAGGATATCGCGCAAGAAAAGCGTATTGACGCACATATGTCGATGCAGTCTGGAACCATGCATATCTTCTCACGTTATCATCGAATGGAATCTCGAGAACGGTACGATCAGAGGTTATTTCATGGCAGATACCTGGAATATAAGAGGGAACGGATGGTAATACCTGAACGGCCATTTCAGATAGAAACAGAAAGAAAAAGAGGCTTTTAAGATTTCCCTTCATCTTCGTTATGGCCATCCCTCCCCCTGTTGCAACGAGAATCCCTCCAAGGATAGCAAACCGTGAAGGCGCTCGTATTCCATTAAGAACAGGGAAGCCCTGAAGAATTCTAAACGGGAGAGGAATTCCCAGAGGTCTGCCGAAAAGACGAAGCTCCGGGCCAAGGCTCAAAACGAATAGAGAAAGAACGATCAGCGCGAATCTCCAGTGTTTTTTCTTCCAGACAATGAAAATGAAGGCTATCAGCACGGTAATACCAGGAGTAACAACGCCTTCATATGTATTCGGCATCCATGATAACCTATGCGGAATGCCTGTAATCTCACCCACCAGACCGAATGGAGATGGAAGAATGAAGGACTGAGGTTCAGCTGACCAGTAAATTGCCTCTCTCCAGTGCATTGCTGGAGATTCGACATCTCCGGGGGCTCTAATGATAAACATTGTATTTATTATCATTGCTATAACTACCACCAGAGCAAGCATAACCGTTCTTCTCCAGTTTGCTCTCATTATGAATGCTGTCGCGGACATCCCTATAGCTACGAACATCGCATGAAAGGGACTCTCAAATACCGCTGCAAGCATAGCAACAGCAAATCCGGCGTAATATCTCCAGTCTCTTCTCAAAAGATACTTCCTGCAAAGCCATAGAGCAGCGATAAGAGCCCAGCAGTTCGCAAGCTGGTAATGCTGCAGCAAATGAGCTGTTCGTGACGGGAGCCATGCCACTGCGAGCGCTGTAAACAGCGCTCCGTATCTGTCAGCACCCCAGGATCTTGCCAGACACCACCCGAAAATAGCCGTAAGAAGTGTACCGAGCAGCAATGACAGGTTGTATGAAAGAGCGGGATTACTGCTGCTTAGCCCTATAAGAGCAAAAACATAGGTATCAAACCATCCAATATGTTGAAATACAAGAGAAACTCCATCAGGAGGATATATCAGCCTGCAGTAACGGGGATCATTTCCGTTATCCAGAGCATATGAAACCCACCAGAAATGCCATGCCTGATCGTAAACATCGGAATCTCCGCGAACAGAGGCATCAGGCATTATCTCACCGATAATCCTCTGTTCATGAGACAGAAATATCTTTCCATAAGGGAGAAGAAGGAGAAATAGCGAAACAACAAGCATGACCGGAAAAAGGAACCTCTTCATTGAATGACTATCTGTAACACTATTTCCAGAGAACACAGAATACCCGTCCCTCACCATTTAAATTGAGTATTTTTCCTTTTACGGACATGACATCTGGTTCGATTGGCAATTCTTTGCCGTTAACACTCCCTTTTCCGCAGACCGTAATCTCCGCTTCATTTGAATTCGGCGGTCCTTCCAGCACGACATCTCCAGAATACTTCCAGGATACTGCTTTCGTAGATGTATCCATAGTGAATCCCGGTGGTATTTCATGCCATGCCGCTGAAATCGAATGACTGTTGTCTGCGGGTTTCGTTCCCGATGATTCTGATTCAGATGCCATGCTGATAATTCTTTTCCAGTCGCTTCTCAATCTTTCAACTGAACCAGTATCCTCAGCATATCTGATGGAATTCTCGGACATTGAATTTCTTAAATCAGGTCTCTTATGAAGGTACTTCAGAGACTGTAAAAGACCCTGAACCATATTGTCGGGTGATACTCGTAACACTGCATCAGATGGTATGTTAAGGAACGATCCAGCTGCAGTTACAATACATGCCACTCCCGCTCTCATAGCTTCAAGCAGACTTCCGGATGTTTCTCCACATGTTGGATACCTCATGTCAACCGCGTAATCCAGTGTCCTTATCCATCCCTGGTATTCATTGTCAGGTAATCTTCCGCAATTAATTGTCCATTCCGGAGTATCTTGAGGATACCCACCTCCTATAAGAAGGAGCCCCGCCTCAGGTATTTCTTTTCGAAAGAGTTTCACAGCCTCCAGAGTTTCAGAAAGATTCCTTCCCGGATGGTTATTACCGAGTATTCCAATGCAGATATCAAATGGCTTCTCAGGCACTTCCATTTCTGGGAGTGGACTCAATGGGTGCCCTATCGCACATGTTCTTCCCTTCAGGAAAGCGCCTTCTATTACGGATTCAGCATATGTATTCAAACATACGGCGGAACTTGACGCATGAAGAACCCTTCCGATAAGAGGATACCTTTTCAGAAGAATATCATATTCCTTTACCGATAATGACTTTATGTACAGCTCTTTTTCAATTCTTTCAGCATTCGGGCCATAGCAGAACCTCAGTTCCCTTCTGTACTCATCCAGCTTATTATTCTCAAGATAGCAGAATCTAAGCATATGGTGCAGGACTATCTCATGAAAGAGCGCTGTTCCGCCATACCTGTAAAGAGCCTGAACAACTGGAAAGCAGTCTATGGAATTACCCAGCTGGAATATTCTGATATCAGGTACTCCAGATATATCGGAAATCTGATCGATCCTTATGCTTTCGCGAATTCCTTCCGGAAGTGAATCCGGATCTCCCCCATCGGTATAGGCAACTGTCCAGTTCACGAAATCCAGGGAATTCTGAAGTACTCTTACAGCGTATGTGGCAAGCCCAGTCTCTACAGGTGGAATTGGAGTAACAAGAAGAGCTTCTTTTCTCTCTTCAGACATCCCCCCTCCATATCCGTATTCTAAGTTTCAGAAGCTGCGCGAACATCTCAGTAATCGCGGATACCTTCACCCATGTGAATATTCCGTTTCTGACCGTCTCAAAGGAAACCTGACCGGCTCTCCTCGGATAATGAGAGACAGGAATCTGTATCACTGAAAATCCCTTTTTCTCAGCAAGAAGAAGGATTTCAAAATCAATTACTCCGGATGTCGATTCGAGTTTTATTACTTCAAAAATACTTCTTCTGAAAAGCTTGAATGATGCATCCGTGTCCTTGAATCCGCCGCCAAAGATCACAGATGTCACAGCTCCGTAAGCAATTGAATAGAGAAGACGCATCCATGGGTCTTTTCTCCTGTGTCTGTAAGCGGAAACAATGTCCGCCTTATCCCGAAGGTCAAGTACTTTATCGAGTTCATTAAGATCAAACTGACCGTCGCAATCAGTATAGAATATCCAGGGCATTCGCGAATTGGCAATTCCTGTGCTGATGGCGCTTCCAAATCCGAGATTTCGACCATGTCTGACAACTCTGATCCTTGAATCTTCCAGCGAGATACTCTCTGCGATCTCAGCGGTTCTATCAGTTGAACCGTCATCAACAAGAATGATTTCCCATTTTTCGCAAAGCCTCTCAAGTACACCCTTTGCCGATTCAATCATGAACTGAACGTTCTCTTCTTCGTTATATGCTGGAAAGAATACGGTCAATCCTTCTGAATCCATCATGCGGTCTATGATATCGTTACCCCTCTGTCTGATTTATGTTAACAACATGTTAGATGAAAAATATGCCAATACTGCAATGAAGTCTACAGAGTTCAACATTCAAAACATTTACACAGAAATAAAGCATTATTATAATTTGACAGGTTTAATCGGAAGGAGCTGTCATGACTGGAAAAGCTGTAATACTATTATCCTCAATATTATTATTACCTGTTTCAGCGAAGTCTGCTATCCCTCTGATTGTAATGGAGAAATTCGAAAACACTTCAAGTCCTGAGTTCTTCATTATTGATCAGCAATCAGATTCCTGCATTTCAGAAACCGGTGTCATCGATACTGATGAGATCAGGACTATGCCGGTTGCCGGTATTATCGATATCGTCGAATTGCAGACAGGTGTAATTGACTGCGGCAGCAGAAGGGGTGAAATATCCACTTTCGGTGATGAATCCATGAGTTCTTACAAAATAAACATCTCCGCACTCTCTGCTTCCTCTGAACATAACCTCCACTTTCGCGGCGGACGGAGCGGAGAAGTGCTTTATATCGTAGACGGTATTACCCATATCGATCCCATTGACAATACTTTCAGCAGCGATATTCCAGTATCTTCGATATACGAAACCACGATTATCACAGGTGGTTTCAATGCTGAATATGGCAACGCTCAATCCGGAATTGTTGACATTGTCGGACGCGAGGGCGGCAGTTCATACCATGGCGGAATCAGCCTGAGCGGAAATGACTGGGAGACCCTCGGTCTTGCCAGCGACTGGACATGGCAAAGAAGAACTCCCTGGGGAAATGCGGAACTGAATTCGGAAGCATCTGTAAGCGGTCCTGAACCGATTTCCGCCTACCTCCTTCCATCCATCGGTGTACACATACCGGGAGAGATCAGGTTCTTTGCCACCGGTGAATTCAGGGAAACAGGAGGCGGCGAAAACGGCAGGTACGGCTATGGCTTTGATGACTGGTCCACTTCCTATTCGGGCAATATGAAGCTGACTTACAGACCCGCACCAGGAACCAGAATCAACATTACAGGTTTCTATCTGGATAAAACAGCAGGATGGTTCGGAATTGGTGATTACTGGAGATGGAGCAGATTTGAAGAAACATATATCGATTATGATTATGAATCTGAAACCTATGGTGACACTCTGGGATTGGGAAGCAACATCCTTTACGCTCTTCCGACCAGATTCCGGGAGAACTACAGTATCGGTCTGGGCATCACACATTCGTTAAGCGACGCATTCAGTATCGATATCATGATGAACAGGTTTCAGTCATCTTTCGAATACAGGATAAGGAATGATCCCGATGGTCCCTACTATACCGAGTGGCTTGGAGAGAATTTTACCGAGGAAAACTGGCTTAATTACTCCCCTGAGCGAACCGTTGACATGGATGGATTTTACAGGGAGGGCACCAACCGCTTTGTCTGGAACGAGAGCAGGAGTACTGTATCCACTTTCGGAGTAAATATTACCGGAATGCTCAATCAGGAACACCACCTGGAGACCGGCATCGAAGTAAAGAATTACAATGTCTTCCGATACAATGTGATCGCGGATTCTGCCGGAAGCGTACACATTAACAGATATCACGCTTCACCGAACTCAGGTGCGATCTTTCTACAGGACCGGATCTGCATTAATAATAACGATATGCTTTTGAATGCAGGACTCAGACTGGACTATTTCGATCCGAATCCGAACCTTTCATCCTCGAATCAGCTCGATCCAACAGAAAATCAGGACGCAAGTGTAAAATACTACCTGAGTCCCCGTATTGGATTTACATATCCTTTAGGTGAGAGACATTTCATGTATTTCTCATACGGTCATTATTCCCAGATGCCTGAGTTCAGCCGTATATTCAGTGGAGCGGACTACAGCTTTTCGGAAGATATCCCCGTTGTTGGTTATCTTGATCTCTCACCCGAGAAAACCGTTATTTATGAAGCTGGATTGAAGTATCAGTTTAACCACTTCATGATGATTGACATATGCGGCTATATCAAGGATATCAGCGGTCTCACCGGCACACGAAGGATTCAATTCGGAGCAACTGAGGTGTATGATCTGTATATCAATAATGGTTATGGCAATATCAAAGGATTCGAGATAACTTATTCCCTGCGTCCGAGAGATTTCTTCAGGGGGAATCTAAGCTATTCATACTCCGTTGCAAGAGGCAGGAATTCCATAGCTATGCAGAATTACCTTTACAGCCTGTACGGCTGGAACCCTCCTATTGAAGAACATTACCTTGACTGGGATCAGAGGCATACGATCATCGCGGAAATGGACTTCCGCATTCCCCGAGGTGAAGGTCCCAGAATTGGTGATACATCTTTCCTTGAGGGGTTTGGAATTCATCTCACATGGGAATACGGCAGCGGGTTCCCTTACACTGCAAGCAATCAGGGCTCACCGACACCGCTGATAAACATGGAAAGATATCCTGCCACGATGATTACCAATCTCAAGGTCAACAAGAATTTCTGGCTTGGTTCATTTACTCTTGATGCATGGTTTCAGGTCTACAATCTGTTCAACAGGCAGAACATAGATCTTATTATGGATGTTGAGTGGTACGAGGCCTGGGGATGGGTGGACGGTTATTCAGATGACCCCGATCCCACAGGTCCGCTTGACAACCCTTATGCGTATGGCATGCCGCGCATGGTGCAGTTCGGTCTTGGAATCGAGTGGTAGGATCATGCTGTAGAGATGAATTGCTGCTGAGCTTCCCTCCCGCAGAGAATCAAACATCCGCTGCCGCCTGCATCAGCAACCCACTGAAGAGTGAACCGAATTGCTTTTATTTTATCGTTGGAATGATTGAGCACCCAGGTTCCGTTTTTTCCGGCGTAATCAACCGGAACTGATTCTCTGGGAAACACGAGTATTGAAAATCTGTTTCCCTTTGTTCCGAAAACACTTAAGGCATTAATATCTTTCGAGTTATCGGATGAGAGTTCCCAGGTTCCGTTTCCAGTATCAAATGGTTTCATGAATAACCTCCGTTTCACCACGAAAGTATTATAGCAACATTTCAGTTCGATGTAAACACCTGTTCACTATTTAATTTAGTCTGTCTCGGAGGTCGTAAAGAATTTCAAGTGCCTTAAGTGGTGTGAGGGAATCCGGATCTATCTTCCTCAGATCTTCTATCAGCGGATATTCCGCCTCCGGCTCATTCAGCTGGAGTTCCATCTGATCCTCTGAATATCCACCTGGCATCAGGTGACGTCCCGCTTCCAGATCTAACAGGACTTTGCGCGCTCTTCTGACCACTTTGGAAGGAACTCCAGCCATTGACGCGACATGTATACCGTAGGATTTATCTGTGCTTCCCTCCTCCACACTGTAGAGAAACACAACTTTCCCGCCTGTATCTTTTACTTTTACATTTACATTTGCTACAGCAGGAAGAAAATTGGCTAGAACCGTCAGCTCATGGTAATGTGTTGCGAAAAGAACCATAGGACTGTGTGTGCTGCTTTCATGCAGATACTCAATCATCGACCATGCAAGCGAAAGGCCATCATAAGTACTTGTTCCTCTGCCTATTTCATCTAGAATAGCCAGGCTGTCGGGTGTGCTTGAATTTAGAAGAGCCGCGGCTTCAGCCATTTCCACAAGGAAAGTGGACTGTCCTCGTGTAATTCTGTCAACAGAGCCTATTCTCGTGAATATTCTATCGATCGGAGAGAAAGCCATCGATTCCGCTGGAACGAAAGAACCGGATTGAGCAAGCACAATGAGGAGAGCAACCTGCCTCAGATAAGTCGACTTTCCAGCCATATTCGGTCCTGTTACCAGCAGAATACGTCTTGTCCGGTCAAGTTCAATGCTGTTAGGAACGCATTCACCCTGCGGAAGAAGAACATCAAGAACAGGATGTCTCCCTTTGCTGATTGAAATTCCTGGAGATTTCAGCAGATTCGGTCTGACATATCCTCTTTTCGAAGCAAGTACACTGAGGGATGTCAGAACATCAAGCCGGGCAAGCATTCCCCCGGCGTTTCTGATTCCGTCTATTTTCTTCGCTACTTCTTCCCTCAGATCCTTGAACAGAGCACTTTCAAGTTTTTCAATCTCATCACCGGCTCTGAAAATCCTTGATTCAACTTCTTTAAGATCAGGAGTTATGAAACGTTCAGCGTTAACAAGAGTCTGTTTCCTGATGTAATGCTCGGGAACCTTTGAAAGATGGCTGTTCGAAACCTCTATGTAGTATCCGAAAACCTTGTTGCACCCTATTGACAGATTCGGTATGCCGGTAGATTCCTTTTCCTTCTTGATCCTGGATTTAATCCAGTTGTGACCACCGGAATGGATATCTCTGTATTCATCCAGTTCTTCAGACACCCCTTTCCGAATGACGCCTCCATCCGATAGTCTTGCGGGAGGACTTTCTGAAATGATTGATTCAATCAGTCCGCATATGTCTTTAAGAACGTCGATTGATGCCATCTCGGACAGCAGTAACGGTTCAGTGCCTTTCAGGAGCATGACTATTTCAGGAAGCATCGCAAGCGTTTCCGCAATGGCTCTGATGTCTCTTGGTGATGATCTGAGTGTTCCCAGTTTGCCCGCCTGACGTTTAAGATCCGCAGTATCATCAAGAATATCCAGTACAGCGGAAAGAACAGATGGAGATTCAATAAACCACTCCACAGAATCGTGTCTTTTCCGGATTTCTTCACTGTCTCTCAGAGGTGAGAGGAGCCATTTCCTCCACTCTCTGCTTCCCGCTGATGTTCTAGTCTCATCTGTAATATCCGAGAGGATTCCGGATTCCTCTCCTGGAGGAGCTTCAGTGATATTGAGTGAACGGGCACTGCCCCTGTCGATAATCAGGCAGTCATCGCGTCTGTACATTCCGCTGAAACTCAGGTGTGCGACATCCATTTTTTTCGTGTCCTGTATATATGCCAGCAGTGCCCCAAGAGCGGATAGAGCAGGACTATGGCTTCCAAGCCCCAGCCCTTCCAGAGCCGATAATTCAAGAATTGTCTCTATCTGCGATACGGCAGTGTCATGGTCGAACTTCCAGGTTTCAAGCCGTGTAATCTCACAGTTTGATAATGAATCGATCTTCTGATCATCTGCAACAAGAAGCTCGGAAGGAGATTTTCTGGCAATTTCAGCGGGCAGCAGTGCAGAATCAATTTCCGCGGCTTCGATCTCACCTGTTGAAATATCACAGAAAGCAAGTCCGCCTGTTCCCGAAACATTGAAAACAGCCGAGCAGAGAAGGAATGTTCTTCGCTCATCGAGTGCTGATCCGCTTACCAGTGTTCCAGGTGTAATAACTTCGATTACATCCCTTTTTACTAACCCCTTTGCCTGTGCCGGATCTTCAGTCTGCTCACAGACAGCTACTCTATACCCCGCTTTGATAAGCCTTGAAAGGTATCCGTCCAGAGCATGCCACGGAAAACCGGCCAGAGGAATTTTTTCACCGGTATCCCTGCTTTTGCCCCTGGAGGTGAGTGTTATTCCCAGAACCTTTGATACTGTTCTGGCGTCTTCGTAGAATGTCTCATAGAAATCACCCATTCTGTAAAGGAGTATCTCATCCCTGTACTTCTTCTTGATCTCCATGAACTGCTGCATCATAGGTGTTCTCATGTCTGCAGCATCTCCAGGGCCTTTGTAACCATCCGGTGTGGAACCAATCCTCTTCTGCACGTCTCCGTTCCAGTCGGACAGACTTTTCCGCCATGCCGGTGGCATGGCCTGCATTGGAGTCCGTTGACCATATAGTTTCCAGTATACTCCTGTCTCCAGAAACCAAGTACCGGTGAAGTGGATGTGAAAACCACAAGTACGGGAATTCCAAGTGCTTTCGCAAGATGAGCCGGACCGGAATCAGGAGAGATTAGAAGATCCATCATTTCAATTCTTTCGATCAGTTTGCCTGTTCCTCCCTCTCCGGCACATGCCTTAATACGGTCTCTTCCAACTGATGCCGCTGTATTGAAAGCTTTCGCTCTTTCTTTCTCATCACCCAGAAGAACCACTTCAGCATCGTACAGATCAATTAAAAGCCGTGATACTTCGGAGATAACGGTGTCAGGAATTGATTTCAGCTCCCAACGGCCACCGACTACGATTCCAATCCTGAGTCTATCAACTGCGGAAATGTTTCTTCTTTCAAGAACAGGATCAATATCATCGTTCAATCCAGCGATTGCGAGAAATTCATTACTCCGTAAAGGCATTATGTCGGAACTTCCTCTGAGTATCTCATGCCTCAGTTTTCTGTTCATTCTGAATCTTCCAGAAACCCTCATGCCCTTTGTCGCTATCCTGGTGGTCAAATTGCACTGGAGATCAATCAGTATTTCTGGAGACATATTTCGCAATATTCTCCGCAGTTCGAATATTCCGGAATCCGTTGAGTAAGGAACAGCTTCAATATCTCCCGGCATTCTTTCAATAACAGGAATATATATCTCCGATGTTACGAATTTTACTCTGGAGGAGAAAGAAAGATACGTCGCAACCGGTTGAGCAAGCACAACATCACCGAGTGAATGAAGTCGAATCAGCACAGCTTCATTCATGGGAAAACTGCATATCATAGAGTCTTCTGTATTTCCCGTTCTTCTCCAGTAATTCGCTGTGTGTCCCCTCCTCCGCAATCATTCCATCCTCTATATAAAGTACTCTGGATGCCTTCTGGATTGTGCTGAGTCTGTGCGCGATAACCAGTGCGGTTCTCCCTTCAATCAGCGCATCAATCGCTTTCTGCACAAGTCTTTCCGAATGTGTATCGAGAGCTGATGTGGCTTCATCAAATATTAGAATATCAGGATCTTTAAGTACTGCTCGGGCAATAGCGAGCCTCTGTTTCTGCCCACCTGACAATCTGGTTCCTCTTTCAGCTATGACCGTTTCAAATCCATCCGGAAATTCCTCAATGAAATCCAGAGCATTTGCTACGGAAGCAGCTTTTTCTACCTTCAAAAGAGGTATACTCTTCTCGCCGTAGGCGATATTGTTCCGAATAGAATCGTTGAAAAGCATGGTTTCCTGTGTAACTACCCCCATACAGCTTCTCAGTGCTTCAATATCAATGTTCCTAAGATCAATTCCGTCAATCAGTATATAGCCTGAATCCGGATCGTAAAATCTGGGTATCATGTCTGCAATTGTACTTTTTCCTCCACCGCTGGGACCGACCAGAGCTACTATTTCTCCCTTCTTAACAGTAAAAGACAGATCTTTAAGGATCTGAGTACCAGGCTCATAACTGAAACAGACATCTCTGAATTCAATTGATTGTTCAAATGAAGAGAAAGATACGGGATTCACAGGTTTAATTATGGACGAAGATATGTCGAGCAGACTGAATACCCTCTCAGCGGATGCCAGCCCCGTCTGAATACGGCTGTTAGCTCTGCTTATTGATTTAATAGGTTTCATCATTGAAAGAGCTGCTGCTAGAAACACAAGAAAACGCCCTGTCGTAAGAGATCCTCCCGCTAGAATTTCCTTTCCGCCATAAAACATCAGAAATCCGCTTGCGATTGCACCCATAATCTCCGTTATCGGGCTTGCCAGGGCTCTTTCGCGCTGGAGAGAAGTCTCCGTTCTTCGGTGAATGTCGAGTATACCTGTGAATTTCGATGCTTCGAATTTCTCCATTGAGAACGCCTTTACTACTCGTATTCCAAATATCGTTTCCTGGAGTATGGCTGAAAAATCCGCGAGCATTTCCTGTGCTAAATGAGTTTTCTTCCTAAGTCTGCGACTTATTATCAGAATAAAGATCATTGCCGGTGGAAATACCAGGAGAGTAAAAAGAGCAAGCCTCCATGATGCCAGCAGCGCAAGCCCGAGGTACACCAGCAGAAGGAGGATTTCACGAGGTATACTCATTAGCATCTCTGTCATGGCCCAGTTCATATTTCCGACGTCTGACGTGAATCTTGCCATTATATCTCCGGATCGTGCTGTGCTGTAGAATCTCATATCAAGTTCAAGAAGATGAGAGTACAGTATTTGCCTGATATCTCTCACCACCCCCTGTTCAACTCCTGATAGAAAAAACACCTGCATGTATCCGAGAATATTTTTCATCAGAACCATGAGAATGAGTCCAATAATTATCGTAATGAGAACCTGCTGCGGTTTTGATATTCTGAAACTTTCTCTTAATGCTTCAATCACTTCACCGCATTCAGTTGCGGTTTGATTCGGATTCAGTGAAATTATCGCAGACCCCAGGCGGCTGAAAGCAGGAACTACATTCCGTTTCATTACAAGCGCAAGATCATCGTATTCTTCAAGATCGCTTTCTCTGGAAAATACATCGTCAAAGAGCGGAAGAATCATACCCAGTGATGCACCGCTGAACAGCGCAAAGAACACCAGGCATATTACAGCGCCAGCCATCCATTTCCAGTATGGCCTGACGAATGATAGTACTCTTAGAGCTGTGCTTTTCTTTTTCATGGTAGACAGTATCTTCACAATAATGAAGGTTCAGGTCAAGGAACCACACACTGGAACAAATAGATCATAATGTGGTATAATACCTGTAGACAGGAACGAAACGAGTTTTAAGGAGAGAATTTTGGCTGGAAGAATCATTACCGAAAAACGGACAGCAAAAGATCCGCGATCCGACTCAATGCTTATGATCGATCTTTGTAATGGTGATGAAGACGCATTCTCGGAGGTTATAAGACGCTTTCAGGCGCCTATCTACTCATTGCTTATAAGAATGCTCGGAAACGAGGAAGACGCACAGGAGCTCCTGCAACTTACCTTCTGCAGGGTTTACAGATACAGAGAAAGATTCGATCCTGACCGGAAGCTTGTAAACTGGATATTCACCATTGCCAGCAATCTGGCGAAAAAAGAATGGCGGAGAAGATCGAAATGGATCAACGTCCCTCTGGAATACGTAAACCTTGCAAGTCCCGGGAAAACAGCTCCCCATTACGACGCGGGGCGGGTTCAATTGAAAGCTTCGATTGAGGAAGCTATCGACAGACTTCCTCATCATTATCGTGAGCCATTCATTCTAAGAGAAAAAGAGGAAATGTCTTACGAAGATATCGCTGAGATCCTTTCAATCAAACTCGGGACTGTTAAATCCAGAATAAACCGGGCAAGAGGTTACTTGAGAGAGTATCTCGAAGATGTATGGGAAGAATGGAAATGAACTGCTCAAGAGCTCTGAAGCTTATCAGTCTTGTTATTGACGGAGAGGCGACAGAACAGCAGAAAAGACTGCTTGACTTTCACCTGATGGGCTGTAACTCATGTAAAAAAGCTCTTCTCATGTTGAAGGACATATCCACACAGACCCGTGATCTTCCAGCGCCCGTTCCTCCTGAAAATCTCGAAGACATGGTTCGTGGAATGATCAGTAGAACTCAGAATACCTATCAATCCAGATTCAAATTTCGTAAGATCTTCCTTGCTGCTCCAGCTGTTGCCGCTCTTTTGATCCTCTCTATTACCCTCATCCCTATATCGGATGCCCCGGAGACTATTCTCGATATAGGAATGACCGATCTTATACACCTTACATCCAAGAGCGATCAGGTTCATATAACATCCAAATCAAGGATAAGAACAGCACCGCTTTCTGTCTATTCCAGGCAGGCAAGCCTGATCTCCTTCTAGCAAAGTAATGATCTTTCTTCTTATCCTCCTCTCATCGAGTCTCACAACAGAATTGAACGTTATAGAACAGGTTCACGCTATGAGAACCGGAAGTATGCCGGGAACGGTCGTGCTTTCCTCTGCAGTTTCAATATCCCCTTCTCACGCAGTCGCTCTCTGCATGTTCTACCCCGGTACACCGGTTACCCTGGATGTTGATACAGGGATGATACAGCCGGATTCAATCGTCTTCTCTCCAGACCTTGGAATAGTCCTGCTTATTTTCAATGAAGAAGTTTTTCAGGAATACCAGATTCCCTCAGACCACCTTCCCGGGATTGGAGAAACACTGCAGATAATAGGTCAGGAATTGTACGGAACAGTTACTGTTGAGGGTACGATAGTGGAACAGTATCCGGATGGAGCTGTCCTGCTCGCTTCCGATCTCAGGGAGGGACTGATGGGAGCTGCTGCATTTGACGACAACGGCAGGTTTGTCGGTATCATTACAGGCACGATACAACCGGAATTCCAGTTCTCTGAAAATACCGATCAGAACTACCTCGTCCTTTATCCAAGTCAGATCTGGTATATGTGGGCACAGCTGGCCATACAATCCGAAGAATACAGTGGAACACCTTTCGGCGTGGTAGCACTATCAAGCATTTCACTCAGCCGAAACAGACCGTCAGGAATTCAGCTTGTCTCTGTTACCGAAAGCAGTACTGCATGGAATGTCGGTCTGAGACCCGGGGACCTGATCACACATATAAACAACATCCCTGTCTATCATCCGGAAACTCTCAGGGGTTTGCTGATTCTATCGGAAGATACTCTTGAAGCCAGGATAATAACAAGAAATCAGGAGAGATTCATACTTATCCCTCCCTGCAATTAAGAATCAGGAAATTATTTTATTAGAATGTAAACGGTTTCATACTCCGCGGAGCAGATAACAGCTCTCTCACCATCACTGCTTAAATCAATACTCTGAGGATATCCAAATTCGCTGGTTTTGTATTCGATCTGTCCGCTTTCAGCAACAATGATCATCCCGATATTCTCACATACAGCATATGCATAACTCCCATCAGGCATCGATGCTGCCGTTGTCGGGACAACAGGGAATGTTATCATCTTGTACAAATTACAATCTTCCTCTTTGATATACCAGAGTTCATTGCTTCCCTCCACAACTGCACAGACAAATCCCGGAGGCCCCGGGAAAAGGCTTATAACTTCGCCCGGAACTGAACAGGATCCTGTTTCTGTCCATGTTTCAGTATCAAAAGCTGCTATGACCATTCTGGATCCACCGGCAAGAAATATCACATCTCCGCTCTGATCTGCCGCAATACCCTGGCAATCAGCCATCAGTTTGGACGGAATGCCGGATACTTCCTGTGTTAGCAGGTCAACCTTTGTCAGACAATCGTTTTCATGGACTATCCAGGCAGAACCATCGGCTGCTGATATGGAAATGTATTTCGCCCCGCTGCCAATATTCAATGGAGGATCAAGGTGCCCTCCAACCAGATCCACCGGGTAAAGAAGACTTTCAGTCAGAACATATCCGTAGCCATCAACATCAGTATCTCCGAGGTCACGAATTTCAACACCGGTATCGAGCACTGAAACTATATCTCCATAGGCGATATCGATAAGAACAATGTTATTGTCTGCTATGACAAGAGCCAGATCCTGCACACATGTGCATTCACACATCGAGGGAGTACCCACAGACTCCAGCGAAATTGAAAAATCAACTCTGGAGGGATAACCGGGGATATCGGATGGAGAATCGAAAATGCAGGATATCTGTATCAGCATGAAAGGAAAAACCAATGATAGAAGTATCAGATATCCAGAGGAGATTAACCGCTTATTCATTCAGGAAATCCTCAACTATTCTGATCTGATTACAACGATCTTCCGACTTGCAGAAATACCGGCAGCATGACGCACATGAATCAGATACACACCTGAAGGTACATAACCGTCGCTATCCTTGATCGTATCCCAATGAATTCTGTAGTCTCCTGATTCAAGATACTGGTTCATCACTTCCGCTACAAGTCTGCCGGAGATATCGTAAATGGAAACAACTGTAAGCCCGGCATCAACCGTAAGATCCAGGGTGACCAGCCCGGATAACGCAGGATTCGGGAAGGGGTTCGAAACCTGAAGATATCCTGTCTGGGAGTAAGGTATTGTGTTTGAGAATCCTGGAGTGGGATTACTGAAGAATTCCCATGTTGTTCCTCCATCAGGATTTCTTCCCATAGACCAGTCCCGTTCAATTATCCCGAAAGTAATGCTGTCAATTATTTCCGGTGCCGGTGCGGTATCCACACCCCGGATGCGTCTGCCTGACTCAACAGGCTGTCTCGAGAAATAAAGGCTGTCTCTTTCACTGGAAATCCGCCATGGAAGATGATAACCGTTCTGCCACCAGTGCCCATCGGCCCATACAACCAGAAAGCTCCCTGACGGAATAACAGTTCCTTCGGGAAAACGGTAAAGAGATAGATCACGAGGGTCATCCGACAGGTAAACCCAGCTCAGATCGCAATCGTATTCCGAACCATTGTATATCTCCAGCCAGTCATCGTACTCGCCATATTCATCAGCGATCGTGGTTTCATTCACGGACTGGAGTTCGTTTATAACAAGTCCATCGAATACCTGCGGATAGAACAGGGCACCCATATCCGATCTTGTTCCGTCGGGATCATTCACCGAAGGATCTCCTGAATCGATGCAGGGTGATGTGTAAGACAAATGGAAATCCATATCTCCCCATTCAGTGAACACGGGATCAGCAGCAATGTTTCCCTGCCCCTGCCACGGCTCATCGTTTCCGGTCAGGCTGTAATTAACGGATGATACCGAGCCGTCCTCGAAACTGAATAATCTGAAATTATCACTGAATATGGATCCTCCGATAGTAACATTGCCTCCTCCGTATCCTGCTGTTTTTTCATAAGCACGGACACCTGTTTCACAGCTGGTTACAGTACACCTGTCAATAAGAGCAACAGATCCATCTTTTATGGAAATACCTTCGTAGCAGTCAAGAACGATCTGCCGCAGCAGAGTGGCTTCAGATATCCCGCCGCCAGCGCCGGGGTTAACGCCTATCGAGAAACCCTTGTCCTCAATTCCCCATATGATATTGTCCTCCGCAGTGAGAAAACTGCCGTTAAGATCTATTCCATCGCCTTCAATGTTGAATATCTCGCAATTTCTGACAACATATTCACCGTATGTACAATTCTGAAATTCCACAGCGTCGTGATAACTTGCCGGAGGGTTGATCATGTTCCCGAATCTGCTGTCCGTGATCAATGCAGATGTTCCCGCTTCCATGAAAAACAGCTCTCCGGTGTTCCAGCCGGTAAGATCGCAGCTGTCCAGAGTCGCTGATCCGCCTGAAACCTGAATACATCTTTCATTGCAAGAAAAAGAACAGTTCTCCATGATCAGGTCTGTATTCAAAGCTGTGATACATGCTGTATTGCTTCCGGCTCCCCCGGAACCTGTTGAGTTATTGAAGGATGTATAATTAAAAATGCCCTCATCACCTGAGAGGCTTATACCGTTCCAGGGCTGCGAACTGTTGTTCGCCAGAAACCTTACGGAATCAGAGGAATTGCCTTCAGACAGCATTGATCCGGAACAATCGAATCCAATCCCTCCTTCAACTCGTATATCAACACCACCCTCGATATATAGAGAAGATCCGTAAGGTATATATATATTGCCGGTTATCAGATATGGAGAATTATCCTTCTGCATGAATGTCGTTCCGCTGAGAGTCCCGCTCAGTTCTGTATAGTCAGACGTAACCGTCAGGGGGTTCCAGTGATCGTAAGCTTCAGTACACCAGCTGGATGCTTGAGCCTCAACAGTCCAGATATATCTGTCCGGCTCCAGATCTGTAAATGTAAAGCAGGTATCCTCTATTCCGATATGTTCCTGCACTATGGAATCCGGTGATCCGAAACTGGTGGAAAGATACACATTGTACGTCACAGCTTCTCCTGACAGAGCTTCAGTGCTCTCCCATGAGATGAACCTGTCTCCGAGGCTCAGTGTATCACCCCGGTGAGCTTGAAACGGTCTTGGAGCGTTAGCGTATTGAAGAATCATTGCATCCATTTTATTCGGTATTCGAACAGTCATGAGATCTTCGATTTCCGCGTGAAACTCATCAACATCTATGGCGTCCATCAAATCATCAATTACGGCTTGTTCCAATGCCAGTTCAAGTGAATCTATCACCGGGCCAAGTACTGTAATATTAATAACTTCATCGGTAATACTCTGCATTCTGCTGAAGTACATTTCAAATAGAACAGGATCGATTATCAGCTTCTCAAAAAGAGGGTTATCGTACCAGAAAGCATTGACGCCCTGGCTGAATGGTCGGGTAATCCAGCTGCCGAACGTCTTGTCAACATCCCAGGGCATCATGGTCCATACGCCGGAACCCTGAATATCGTGATACATGAAGTAATTGTGGTAATAAGTACTGAAATTGTTGGTCAGAGTATTAGCAGCGACGATTGTCAGAAGTCTGTTAACATTAAACCATTCACTGATGTCCTCATGAAAACTTTCAGGTGATACCTGATCAAGGTAATCGATAAGTTCATACAGATCATTCCAGCCTTCATTCTCATTCGTTCTCTTGTCCCAGAACTCACCAGCATTATCGTATATACTGAGACATGCGCCGTCTACCGCAGCCTTGTAGAGATTTCCCTCCGGATCGAGAGCGTTCTCTACAAGAAACTGCTCATCAATAGGGTTAGTTTTTATGTATAACCCTATATAGCTGTCATTTACATACATTCTTGCGTGATCTACTTCAAAGCATGGATACTCGAGTTTTTCCATTATCCACGCGATGAGCCAGGAATGAATGTAAGTGTGATCCATATACTCGCTGTTGAAATTCCATTCAGTTCTGTTGTCCAGAGGATCCTGATCTGAGAAAGTGATCCGGTAGGATTTTTTCGGATAACCTCTTGAGCTGTCTCCGCGAAGTCGCAGCCTTGCATCGGTATATAGAGTATCATCATGTATTACAGTACAGTCTATCTCGATATTCTCATCATAACAGTAGGTGATCATCTGGTTGTAATCTTCCTGATCGCAATAGATCATGTACGAGGGCACTTCACCGTATGATAAAGATATAGGTACTATCAGCAGAAACAGAATGTTCTTCAATTAAATCCTTTCAAACCTCAGGAATCCCGCTCACCAATAATCTGTATTCTTATCTTTCTTGAGCGCTGTCTGTTGTCATGATCTATCAGAACAATCTGCTGCCAGGTGCCGGTAAGGATATTCCCATTAACGATCGGCAATGTAATCCCGGGCCCCATAAGCGAAGCTCTCAGATGAGAAAAGCCATTGTCATCACCCCATGTTTCGGAATGCCGGGAGCGAATTGTCTGAGATACCATTTTCTCCAACTGCTCTTTCATGTCCTCCACAAGCGCTGGTTCATACTCAATCGTAGTGATGGAAGCAGTTGAACCGATAACAGTAACCGCAACCAGTCCATCGATAATCCCAGATGATTCTATCGTCGACCTGACCTCATCTGTAATATTGATGATATCGGAATATCCCTTAGTACTGAATGTCAGTGTTTGTCCGTATACCAGAGTTATCTCCGTCCTCAGCTGAATTTGTAATGTTTCCTTACAGCCTTGTGAACTTTCCATCTGCAGGATAATCCCTCAGGAAATATCACAAGATCCCCGGCACCAAATGAAACGGTCCCGGAATCTGTCGTGACGGTTACGCTTCCTTCAAGTAGAAAACATGTTTCACGCATGTCATAACACCAGTCGAATTCAGAAGTTTCGCAGGTCCATATCGGCCAGGAAAACACTTCCATTTTTTCAATTTCGATTCTATCCGGTTTTCTTATTTCTATTTCCAAGAATAACTCCCTGACGATTACGTTACTCGCTGCCATCAAAGCAGTATGTGCACTGTTTTTCCTTTGGAATTCCAATCGCCTCTACAAGGTCATCCAGTCTCTGGTAGGAAAGTGAAGTCAGGCGGAGCCTTCTTCGTATTCTTTCCACCATTTCAGCATATTCCTCGGAATTGATATCCAGATACGCATCCGGTACTACATCTCCGGATCCCTCCAGTTCCTTTATCGCCTTCCTCCCTGCCAGATCTAGTACGGATCTTGAACGCGAGAAATTAAGGAACTTACAACCGAATACAAGTGGAGGACACGCCGGCCTCATATGTATTTCAGCGGCTCCCGCGTCAAATAATCGCTTTACGGTATCCTGCAGCTGAGTACCTCTTACGATTGAATCCTCACAGAAAAGAAGTCTCTTATCCTGAATCAATTCCCTGATGGGAATAAGTTTCATTCTCGCTACGATATCTCTGATTTTCTGATCCTGCGGCATGAAACTGCGCGGCCAGGTTGGTGTATACTTAACAAAAGGGCGTTTATATGGAATACCTGAATAGTTTGCGTATCCCACAGCATGCCCGGTACCCGAATCGGGTATGCCTGCTATCAGATCAACTTCTACGTCATCTCTTTTTGCCAGGCATTCACCGCATCTGTTGCGGACATCTTCAACATTGATACCCTCGTAATTAGAAGCTGGATAACCGTAATAGACCCAGAGAAAAGAACATATCTGCATTCTTTCTCCCGGTTCTTTTTTCTGTTCGAATCCATCCTCTGTAATAAAAACTATCTCTCCGGGCCCCAGATTATGAACATATTCATATTCAAGATTGGGGAATGTGCATGTTTCAAAAGTTACAGACATGGCATCACTTTTTCTGCCAATAGATATTGGAGTTCTCCCAAGTCTGTCTCTCGAGGCGTAAATTCCCTCATCAGTTAAAAGCAAAATGGAGCAGGAGCCTTCAATTTCTTCCTGAGCACGAGTAAGTCCGGCTGTGAATGACTCCTCCTGATTTATAAGCATAGCAACAACTTCAGTCGGATTTATCTCTGCGCCTGACATCTCTGAAAAGTGTCCGGATCTGCTTTCGAAAACCCTGGAGACCAGCTCATCGATGTTATTAATCACTCCTACAGTTACAATTGCGTATTTCCCCAGATGAGAACCTATTATCAGTGGCTGATCCTCAAAATCACTGATCACTCCAATGCCCATCCATCCTTCCATTTCAGAAAGATCGTCCTCAAATTTAGAACGGAATTGCGCGTTTGAAATGTCATGGATTACCCTGTGAATACCATTGTGGCTTCTTACAGCCATTCCACCCCTCATGGTCCCGAGGTGGGAGTGATAATCTGTTCCATAGAACAAATCCTCAGTACAACTTTCTTTTGAAACAACACCAAAGAATCCGCCCATAAATAATCCCTCCGGCTGAATTGAAAATCAAGCAGTTCAATCCTGCATCATAAGGCTGTTAAATGCAACCCGTATCTTATACCTGAATTATGTGACTGTTGCTTTTATTTCTCGAGAATTACAAATGGAACCGTTACAGAGCCATCCTCA